>NZ_JBSWYU010000003.1:0-367243 GCF_056161265.1 Marinomonas sp. ABL3_031 | reverse complement strand
CGTAAAAAGAGGCAATGAGCCTGTCAGCAAAAAATGCTCGACACGTTCCTGAATGTGCGAAAGGAATCAAAAGATTTTTTGGTTACTTTTGTATCGTTTAGCAAAAGTTACCCGCCTAGCAGGGCGGAAAAAAGTTCCCCAACCAAAGCCAATCAGAGGAAATCCAGAATAGCCTAAGGAACAGTGGTTTTGTTTGATGGCGCTTCACTTATCAGACCTACGTTTCGTTGTTAACGGTGAGCTGATTTGAGGCTGCTGGACTAACCCCACCCTAGCCCTCCCCTTGAAAGACATAAGGGGAGGGAACATGAGATTTCATCAAGTGTGAAAGGCTTTTAAACGTAAAAAGAGGCAATGAGCCTGTCAGCAAAAAATGCTCGACACGTTCCTGAATGTGCGAAAGGAATCAAAAGATTTTTTGGTTACTTTTGCATCGTTTAGCAAAAGTTACCCGCCTAGCAGGGCGGAAAAAAGTTCCCCAACCAAAGCCAAAGCGAGGAAACAAAAATCACCTCGGGAAGAAATCAAAAAGCCTTTCCCATCAAGCAACTATCTTATTACAAGGTAATGGCAATAAGCGAGATAATGGGTTTGGTGTGGATCGCTTTTAAAAGTAAAAAAAGCTAATTTGCCGAGTAGTCAAAACGCTCGACAGGCTTTTTTACTTATGTTAAAAATGCATCCACACTTTGATATCTATGCTAAAAATGCATCGATGTTGTCATGTTTCTTGTGACTAACTTACTGCCAATTAAAAAAGGCAGGCAAGGGAATGTATAAGCACATCATAGGGTAAAGTGTTAGTGACAGAAATACGGTAATGCACTATTGCTAAGGTATTTCTATGTTTGCACGTATGAAGCTTTCTACTCAGATTAGTTCTGGGTACGGTTTAGTTCTTTTGTTACTTCTGTTCATTTCAATCATTGCATTTGTGGGATTACGGGCCGGCTACGCCAGCTTTGTAGAGTATCGTGGTCTTGCGCAAGAAACCAATTTGTCGGGTAGAATTCAAGCCAATTTGCTCATGGCAAGAATCAATGTGATTAAGTCTATTCAACAAAACGGAGAGGTTTCTGCTAAAGGATACGACGAGCGCATGCAAGCGACAATTCAGTTTATCGACGAAGCCATGTCCATGATGAAGGACCCTGAAAGGATAAATAAATTAAGAGAGTCAAGGGCGCTACTGCAAGAATATCAGTCAGGCTTTAGCCAAGTTCAACAATTGATAGCGCAAAAACATGACATTTTAGATACTCGTCTCTACCCAGCGGGATTGGCGATGCGAAAAGCCGTAACAGACTTCATCGAACAAGCCAATAGACGACGTAATAGTCAAGGTCTTTACTTGCTCAGTAAGGCGCAAGAAACGCTTTTGCTGGGGCGTTTATACGTGACTAGGTTCTTAGTGACTAATCAGCAGAGTGATTACGAAAGAGCGGAGCGTGAATTAGGTGACAACTTACCCTCATTAATCGACAGCCTTAGCGAGCTCTACACTGGGGATGCTTCAGCGAGTCAGTATTTACAGACATTTTCATCGAATCAAAAAGATTACCTTGAGGCATTTGACCACGCACATCGATTGATAAAGGATACAAACAGTATCATCACTTCTACACTAAATCGTATTGGTCCTGTTGTTGCCAACAACCTCGAAGACGTGAAACTTCATGTAAAAGACGTCCAGGATACACTGGGGCCGGTAGTGCAAGCTGATGCTGAACAACGTGTGATCTTTATTGCAAGTTTGTCACTGTTCAGCGTGATAGCGGGTATTCTCTTAGCGGTAATTTTACCACGCCTTATTATGAAACCTATCGGTGGAGATCCCAAAGAAATCGAGAAAATTGTCCGTGTTGTATCTGAAGGAGATTTAACCGTAGACGTTTCGGGAGGACGCCACGTTGGTGGTATCTACCATTCAATATACGACATGGTTACCAAGCTTCGCGTCTTGGTTGGAAATATAAGAGATAACAGCGCATCCATTGCTACCACGTCAGAATCTGTGGCTGTTGCCTCAACGCACACTTCTGAAGCCAGTACAAGTCAGAAGCAAAAAACCGAATCCGTTGCGACCGCTGTAAATCATTTGTCTCAGAGTATTCACGAGATTTCTGAGTTGGCTGAAGCGTCATCCAAATCAGTGAATGATGCACAACAAAAGTCGACATCTGGACAAGCAACGGTCGAACAAACCCGATTGGCTCTAGACAAACTTTCCAATCGAGTTACGGGGGCGATGGAAGTCATCGAAAAGCTTGCAGACAACTCCACAGAAATCGGAAAAGTGATTGAGGTGATCAACGGTATCTCAGAGCAAACCAACCTACTGGCCCTGAACGCAGCAATAGAAGCCGCGCGAGCAGGGGAGCAAGGGCGTGGATTTGCTGTCGTGGCTGATGAAGTCAGAGCACTTGCCCAACGCACGGGTGATTCAACACGAGAAATCCAAAATATCATAGTGTTGCTTCAAAACGGTGCAAGTGATGCGGTAGATGCTATGAGTAAATGTCAGGAAGATGCGTCACTGACAATGAAACAAGCCTCTATTACCACCAATGCTTTGGATGATATTCAACAAGCCGTTATCGCTCTTAGTGAGATCAATGAGCAAGTCGCGCAGGCAGTCGCGCAGCAGGTGGGGGCAACCGAAAAAATCAATCAAAATATCGAGGGAATCAAAGCCGCCTCGATAGAGACCTCTGAAGGGGCGGCAGGTACCCAAAGTGCCGCTGCGCAACTGAAACAAAACACAGTATCGCTAAACACACTGGTTTCACAGTTCAGTGTGTGATTGTCTGGAGGCATTGGCCTGGGCTACTCGACACGAGTAGGGTAGCCCTCTTTAGTCAGCCAAAGTGAAGTCTTTTCAGGGTGATTGAACACAGGTTGGATAAACTCACCTTAAAAGGAATGAAGGTCATCGGTAGCTGGTTTTTCATATCATTGTCGTGGTCAAGTAAAACAAGCTACCTCTTTGGAATCTAATGGGCAGAGTAGAACAATATTTAATTTTACTCTGACCCTAGTTGTTTGGAAAAACTCGAAATTAGGTTTATGGCTTAACGCCCCATTAAGGTGTGAACGGCGCTTGGCTATACTTGAGTATCACTCTTAAATGCTTTGTTAGATGCCAGATCGCTGAACCTAATTTAGTAGTGGTAACGACACGAGATTATCGTTATGGCCTGATCATCGACTGCGTAAACAAGTCTATTAGTATCATCAATACGACGAGACCAAAATCCAGATAAGTTCTCTTTCAATGACTCAGGTTTACCGATGCCCTCAAATGGAGAACGCTTAACATCATTGATGAGTTTATTGATGCGCTTGAGTGTTTTTTTGTCATGAGTTTGCCAATACAGGTAGCCATCCCAAGCGTCATCAGTCCACGACAGTAAACGCTGACTACTACTCATCAATTAACTCTCGTGCTGTTGTTTTACCAGCACGGTACTGCGCTATAGAACGGTTTAAGTGTTCAGCGTTTTGAGGAGAGCGTAGTAAGTGCACTGTCTCCATAAGGCTATTGTAGTAATCTAAAGACATAACCACAGCATCTTCAGAATCACGACGTGTAATAACGGTTGTATCAGCGTCATTCACTACACCGTCCAAAACAGCTTTAAGACCATTTCTAGCTTCAGTGAAAGATACGATTTTCATAAGAACCTCCACACGTACATTCAATGGAACAAGTATAGTCCTCACCATTCTACTTGTACAATAACTTGTACATATGATATTGATAAGGCAACTAACGCCTAGCTCACCGGAATAAATAGGTGTGAAGCACAATAGAAAAGTAGAAAGCAAACGAATTAAAGGGACTGTTGCCTTTAGTTGCTTTTTGTTGTCATAAGCGGAGTTAGTTTGTATTTAATTTTACTCTGACCCCAATTATTTCCAATTATTTCCAATTATTTAAGCGTTTGGCGGTCAGTTGCAGCAACTTGTTAAATTTTACTTGAACATTTTTTTAAACTTTTTCTCTAATTGAGCTTTAACTTCATCAGTCATTTGCTCAACGCCTTTTTCTTTTGCTATTTCAATGACACTGTCATAATCATTACCTTCTCCACAAGAAAGGCACTCTATCAAGTCGCCTGATTCAAATTCTGAGTCTTCAGGGCCTTGTAAAACAGCATCGCAAAAGAGACAACGTAGCTCTATTGAAATTGGGTCGATATCCATGTCATTCTCCTTTGTAAATTGTAATTAACAATGACGTTAGTGCAATTGTAAAACTTAGAATGACAAACAAGCCTTTATGCTCTTCTATATAATCTGAAGTTTTTTTAAGCAGCGTACGATTTTGTAGAGCCTCAGCTTGTTTTCTTTTCGAACGGACAACACCAATACCTTTTTCAGTGAGCCCTAAGCCATAATATTTCCCAGATATGGATGTATGTTTAATCCACTCATGGGCAAGGCATATATCGGCAGCTTGTCTGAGCTGATCAAGCGTATATTCTTTTCCTAGGAAGTCATAAATCTCCTCTACTTGGTCATGATCAATATTAAAGGTAACAAGCTTATGATTTGTTCCTTCTTTTTCCATGAACATGACAATACTTTCTAAGAGTTGATATTCGATTTCTTTCATTGATTCGTTTTCTTCCTAGAAATTTAACGCCGCGAACAGCGAAGAGCGAAGCGAATCCGCTGCTTTGCCTTGTTATGACTTTTACAGATTATGCCAATCATGCGTACAGCCACCCACGCATTGTTGAACCCTACGCCTACCATCGGCAACCCCCAAAATATAAATAAACAGCCTAAAAGAACGAAGGCGATCTATACCTTGCATTTTTAGAACCTTTGCCCTTACCTCATTTAGATGTTTTTTCCGAACAAGGACGCATGGAGAGTAAGTTTCTTTTAGCCCAGATAATTTAATTGCACGTTCAATATCCTCTGTCGTCGGATGCGCTTGAAGGATAAAGTAGTCGAGCGCACCTAGAATCTCAGACACAGTTTCTTCTGAAGCCGATTCGAACCAATCCATGCCTTCTTCGATTGGAAGAATTCCTTGAGCAATCTTGTTTATCTTAATTTCTACTTCGTTCATACAGAGTCATAACGCCTTGCTCACCGGAAAATTGGGAGTGCAGCGAGTAATTTTTCCGAGTGCAGCAACTTGTTAGGCTTCTTTGCCCATGAAAATTGCTACACGCTCCAGCCCAGCGTCACGATGGGCTTCCCCATTGTGAAATTCATCGCTTTCAATCGTTGCCAGGAGATTACGTCGTTGAGGATAACGAACAAAGATAAAATGATCCCAGCTATCAGCAAGCATACAATCCTCATGACTGCCAAAAATACAGATTGGCTTTCCACCATAGACTGGGTATGCACCTCTACGTAGTAGCTCAAATCCAGCAATCTTGGAGTAGCGATCATATGCCTCTTTGCCGCTGATCTTCTTACCGTCTTTGTTGAATTCCTTGTACTCGGCGACCGGTCTGTATTTGTTCAGGTTGTAGACAAAAAGTGGCTCGTCAAGATCTTGGGCTCTTGCAACTTCCATTTGATTTTCATCAGGCCAAACATCTGTGTTCTCTGCTCTCCACGTTGCGGAAGGTATGCCTTGATCGGTGACACCTTTAAACAACCGAACAAGCCATGATATGCCTTTAACCACATGAAAAGTTATCGATGGCTCCGGTATAATTACAAGGATGGTATGCTCGGAGCAGACCTGATTTAGAGAGTCTTCATAGGTTGAAAAGAAGTCCAAAGCCTCTTGTACCGATGAAAATTCGTCTATCACAATCTCATCGATCAACATCCCTTCCCGTGCTACAGGGTCAGCCTTAACCCGATACAACCGTTTTCTATTATGTCTACTTTTAGCCAGCCATTTATCGTATCCATTTAAATCTGTAATTTTCAGGTGGCAAATAAAGGCCACTTTTCTTGAACCTGCCTCTTTTAAGGCTTTACGGCATGATTCTTTATCTGTTGAGAAGGACATATTCATTTCGCATTCTTTGTTTAAGTCTAACATTTTTAATAGTGCGCATGCGCGTTTAGACAACTCAAAGACTTTATTAATACCTTTATAAGTGTCTGAAAATTAATGATTTTATAAAGATATTAATAAAATCCAAAACTGGAGAAACGAGCATGCGCGTTATTTCATCTTTCTTTTAGGTAAGTACAGCGCGTTATTTTTGCTGGAGATATTCTTATCCATTGATACTAAAAGACTTTTTATTTTTCTGCCAGCGTAAACGCGCAATACTGTGATTATTTTTTAGGCAAAACGAGCCAATCATTGGCAACTCAAAAAATAAACTGTATATCCATACAAATTTTTGATGATTATTCATAAGGAGTAGATGATGTTTTCCAGCCCGTTTCTTAACTTTATTTGCTCCTAGAGAAGCATATCCTTTCAACATAAATTTGTTTAAAACAACTTGTCGAATAAGCCTAAGTATTTGGTTCCAATATAAAATTTGAAATACAACTTTTACTGTAAATGAAAGTTGTATTTCAACTCGCTGTTTTTTTAACACCTAGGCACAGAAATTCTGTTTGATGGTGCTGCGCTTATCAAACCTACGTCGTTGTTTAAGATGAGGGAATTTGAGGCTGCTGGACTAACCCCATCCTCGCCCCTTGAAGAAGCTTTTTAAAAGGTAATGGGAAGGAACACGGGATTTGGTTTGGTTGTATGTTGTTTTGTTTGATGGCGCTGCGCTTATCAAACCTACTTTTAATATCAACAAGCTGTTTTTAAACGTAAAAAGAGGTAATGAGCCTGTCAGCAAAAAATGCTCGACACGTTCCTGAATGTGCGAAAGGACTCAAAAGATTTTTTGCGTTTCTATTGAAAGAGAGTTTTGCATCGTTTGGCAAAAGTTACCCGCCTAGCAGGGCGGAAAAAAGCTCCCTAATCAAAGGCAATCAGAGGAAATCCAGAATAGCCTAAGGAACAGTGGTTTTGTTTGATGGCGCTGCGCTTATCAAACCTACATATCGCTGTTTAAGACGAGCAAATCTGAGGCTGCTTGACTAACCCCATCCTCACCTTCCCCTTGAATACATAAGGGGAAGGGACACGAGATTTGGTTTAGTTGTAAATGGTTTTGTCTGAGGTTGCTGGACTAACCCCATCCTAACCTTCCCCTTGAAGACATAAGGGGAAGGAACACGAGAGATCGTCAGATTGAGATGGTTTTTAACGTGAAAAGAGGTAACGAGCCACTGGTGAAAACTCTCGACACGTTCCTGAATGTGCGAAAGGACTCAAAAGATTTTTTGGTTACTTTTGCATCGTTTGGCAAAAGTTACCCGCCTAGCAGGGCGGAAAAAAGCTCCCCAACCAAAGCTATCCAGAGGAAATTCACAAAATATCTGGCAAGAAGAAAGAAAAGTCCCCCAACCAAATCCAAACCGAGGAAACTCACAAAATATCGGGCTCAATTCACCGTTTTTTAATCTTATAAGGCGAAGGATCCTGCGGATCCTTCTGCGTCTTAAACCGTCGATGTGACCAAAAATATTGCTCACGTTTGGTCTCGATTTGCTTTTCTATTAACGAGTTGAGTAGGGTGGCGTCGGCCACGTCGTCTCCCGTTGGGTAGTTTTCGACTTCTTGTAATGACAGGGCGTAGCCATCTTGGGTGCGGCCGTAGTCGTACATGAGTATGGTGGCGCCGGTGGATTTGGCCAAACGGCTGATGTGGGAGATGGTGGCGCATTCGCGACCATAGAAGGGGGCAAAGACTGCGTTTTTGCGTCCGTAGTCTTGGTCAACGGCAAACCAGACGGTTTTGTTGTCTTTTAATGAGCGAAAGATTTCTTTGGTGTTTTTGCGCTCAATGGTTTTGCTGAACACGGCTTGGCGTTGGCGTTCCATGACCCAGTTCATCACTGGGTTTCTTTGCAGCTTGTAAATAGGGTGCACATCAATAAAACGCGCAATTTGAGTGCCGCACAGGTCAATAGAGGAAAAGTGCGCGCCGACCATGATGCAGCCTTTGCCTTTGGCGACGGCTTTTTGAACCACGTCTTGGTCGTTGAAGGTGACTTTTTGCGCTGTCTTTTCAGGGTTGCGAAACCAAGCGGTGAACATTTCAAAGACGCCAATGGCCATGCTTTCAAAGTGCGCTCGGGCGAGTTTTTCTCTGTCCTTGTCTGTCATGTCAGGAAAGCAGATTTGCAGGTTGGTGTGGCAAATTTTTTTGCGACGACTGCTTAGGGCATAGTGCAATTTGCCAAGGCCAGTGCCCAAGGCTTTTTGTATTGTCCAAGGCAGGAAGCTGAGTAAATAGGCAATGCCCATGCCCAGCCAAGTTGGCCAATGTTGTGGTGCAATAAATTGGGTAATGCTTTGATTTAAGGTAGTTTTTTTAGCCATGGTATCCTACCAATAGTGACGTCCATTGTGCGTCTGTTACTGTAAATTCAGGGTATTTGCTTGCTTCTTTGTCGAATGAGCGCTTTAGTCGGTCGAGGTTGTTTTGCGTCCAGCTTGAGTGAGGCTTTTTTTGTTTGCATTTATCAAAGTCGATCAGCCAGACTTTGTTGGCTTTATCTATCATGATGTTGTGACAGTTTAGGTCGGAATGATAGATGCCTGCTTGATGGAAGAGGGCAATGACTCGACCAATTTCTTTCCAGTTTAGTTGATCATTTTGTTGCTGTTTAATTAAGTCAAATAGATCGGTGGCGTCTGGAATGGTCGCGGTGAGCAGTTCAGCTTGGTAAAAGCCTTTGTGTAAGTGACACATGCCAGCGATGGGCTGAGGGACGGGCAGGCTTTGATTGTGCATGATTTCTAGCAAACTTAGCTCTTGCCAAGGGCGAGTGCTTTCTAGACCTGTGAACATAAAGTGACGTTTATTCAGTTTGGCAATCAGGCCGCCACGACGATAGCGACGTAGTACAAACTGGCCATATTGGCTGTCAATAAACCACACTTCCCCGCGACCAGTTCCCGTTCCTTTGATTGCATTTTGGTGGTGCCAGAAATCGGTATCAAACCAGTCTTGTGTGATGGGCAGTTGATCGGCGCTCTGCATTAAATATTGCTGAGCCTGGGTCTTATTCAGGTGTGGCATCTTGCTCGCTTAGTGTAATTCTCATGCTGTGTTCAGAAATTTGGACACTTTCCAGATAGGCTATTCTATAATACTTGCCGACGTTAAGCAGCCCTAGAGGAAGAGATGCAGCAAGATAAAATTCAACACCTAGCCGTGGTCCGTTTGTCGGCGCTGGGTGACGTTTGTCATGCCATGGCGGTGGTGCAAGCCATTATGAAACAACAGCCTGACATGCAGGTAACTTGGATAACCTCTCCTCTTGAAGCCAATTTGGTTCGCTTGCTGCCCGGCGTTGATGTTAAAGAGTACAACAAGAAAACCGGCTTTAAAGGCATTTGGGCGTTACGTAAAGCGCTCGCTGGGCCGCAATTTGATGCGCTGTTGCATTTGCAATGGTCATTGCGTGCCAGTTTGCTGACCTTGGCAATCAAAGCCAAGCGTCGTATTGGTTTTGCTTTATCCCATTCCCGTGAAAAGCAGCATTGGTTTGTGAATGAACTGGCCCCTGAACCGCAAGGTGAGCATGTGCTGGATTCGTTTCTGTCCATCGCCAGTGTGTTGGGGGTGAGCGAACCCAGCTTGCCTTGCGAATTGACCTTGCCTGATCATGACTTTGATTTGCCCGAGCAGTATGTGGTGGTTAATCCTGCAGCTTCAAAAGCCGAGCGCAATTGGACCTTTGAGGGTTACCAAGCCTTGCTTAAGCATTTGTTGGCGAAAGGCAAAATACCTGTGCTGACGGGCGGGCCAGCTGACATTGAGCGAGAGTTGGCGGCGAATTTGGTCGCGCAAACGTCCTCTGAGGTGATCAATCTAGTAGGCAAAACGCCGTTGAATGTTATGTTGGCGGTATTGAAAGGCGCGCAATTGGTGATCAGTCCTGATACTGGCCCTGCGCACATGGCGACCTTGGTGGGCACGCCTGTATTAGGTTTGTACGCTCATTCTAATCCGCAACGTACTGGGCCATATCGGGATTTGGATAAGGTGATCAGTGTCTATGAAGAAGGGATCGCTAAAGAATACGATAAGCCTTTGGCGGAATTGCCTTGGTCGACTCGCGTGCATGACCCTGAGGCCATGCAGGCCATTCGCATCGACCGTGTTTTACAGCAGGTCGATGCGCTGCTTTAACTCACTTAAATAGCAGAGAATTAGTTTAGCCCTTGTTCAGCCAATTTAAGGTCGAGGGTGGCTTTTAATAAACGATACAGTTGGATCGAAGCGTCGATTTCTTCTTTGCGGTTGGTCAAGCTTTCGATGTTCAGACCCAAAGGCACGCCAAGGGGTAACGCCACTTCAATGATTTGTTCTAAAGCGCTACGGCAAATTTTGATGGATTCATCCAATGGTGTTGTTGAATCCAGAATGCGGTGTTTGGTGGCCTCGGGAACTGAGATGCCCAGCCACTCCATGAATTCTAAGGTTTTGGCGCTGCCACAAGGGGTGAAGGTCAAAATAATGCGCTTGGGTGTGTTGCCTTGTTCTTTGCAAGTGCGCGCGTAACGGCTGATAAGATCCGCAGTGGCTTGCGGATTATAGACGGCTTGAGAAATGAAGAAGTCACAACCGGCTGCGGATTTTTTGATGATGCGTAAATGCTCATCGCCTTTTCTAGCATGACGCTCAGCGATGGTCACACCACCAAGGTTGAAGTCGTGCTCTGAAGTCGCTAGGGTTTGGTAAGCTTCTGGCAGTGGCAATTTGATGTCGCCGTCAGAAGAAGGGGAGCCAACCAAGACCAGATCACGAATGCCATAATCTTCCCATGCCTCGGTTAACCAGCCAGAAAAGGCTTCTGCACTGCGCGAAGAAACGGATTTGTACGTCACAACTGGCTTGTCAGACGCTAGGTGTAGGCGCTTAGACCAAGCACGTGGGTCGTGGGTTTCCATGAAAGGGAAGGGTCTTGGCTTGTCGATGCGGCTGGTTTCGTCTTGAATGTCATACACGATTAAACCGTCCACCTCTATGTCGGCTAGGCGATTTAGCAGTTTGGCGCTGATTTCCTGTAATTGCTCTTCTTGCACGGAGGATTTCGGTGGTGTCGTACCGATAAAATAGACACCTCTGCTTGCGTCTTTAAACTTTCTTGCCAATTCCGATTTCATAATGTCACACTCTTATTCTTTGGAGGCGATGTTGAGCCTCTGCATGTATTGAATGAGATTATTTTATCAGTGAATGAATTTCATGGCTTCATTATGTAATTGAATAATATTGAAGTTAAAGTGAGATAGCCTAATTTGTTCGCACAATATTGAAGGTACAGCCGATATGATTGATTTAAAGAATTTGCCGAGTAATAAGGATTTACCCCCTGTACACAAGTGGCGGCCAGATTTTTGCGGTGATATGAACATGCTGATCAAGTCCAATGGTGACTGGATTCATGAAGGTGGCAAGATTCATCGTAGCGCGATGGTGAAAATGTTCAGCCGTATTTTATGGCATGAAAACAATGAATATTTTCTGGTTACCCCTGTTGAAAAAGTGCGTATTCAAGTGGAAGATGCGCCTTTCTTGGTAAATCGCTGGCGAACCGTTGAAACACCTCAAGGGGAAGCCTTGGAATTTACCACAACGACAGACGATGTCATGGTGCTGGGAATTGATACGGATTTATTCATGGCACCCTTTCATAAGGATGCATGGCAAGAGGAAGAACAACAAGGGGAAGAAAGGCCTTATATCCAAATGCGTTATGGGATGAAGGCGTTGCTCGCGCGTAATGTTTTTTATGCTTTAGCAGAACAACTGCAACCCGTTAAGACAGAGGCTGGCTCGGGGCAGGGGATTATGAGTGCGGGTAAAAGCTATCTTTTGTTAAAAGAGGATTAAGGTATTTGCTTGAGGCTGAGTTATAATCTCGATGATGCGTTTTTGCAGTCTAATGAATTCATTCTGAGGTGTTTTTTTGTTATTCGAAGATTTTGGTTTTGATAATCGTATTTTAAAATCTATTGGTCATTTAGGGTTTGATGAGGCAACGGAAATTCAAGCGCGCGCCATCCCTGAAGCCATGGCTGGCCGTGATTTGTTGGCCTCTTCGAAGACCGGGTCTGGTAAAACCTTAGCCTATTTGTTGCCCGCTTTGCATCGTGTCTACAAAAAGCGTGCTTTGTCGCGACGTGACCCAAGAGTGGTGATTTTGGTGCCGACGCGCGAATTGGCCAAGCAGGTGTTTGCGCAATTGCGTTTGTTGTTAGCGGGCAGTCGTTTCACTTCGGTATTAATTCTGGGTGGCGAAAACTTCAATGATCAACATAAGTCATTGCAGAAAGACCCTCATTTTATCGTTGCTACGCCAGGGCGTTTAGCGGACCATTTAACACAACGTCACCTTTATCTAGAAGGCTTGGAGCTGTTAATTCTGGACGAAGCAGATCGCATGTTGGACTTAGGTTTTGCCGATGCCATGCGCGCCATTAACGCCGCAGCCAATCACCGACAGCGTCAAACCTTGTTCTTCTCCGCTACGTTAGACAACACAGATGTCAATGAGATGGCGGCGGAATTATTGAAAGAGCCATCTCGTGTGGCCATTGGTCAAGGCTATGACGAGCATAAAGACATTCAGCAGCACGTTTTGTTGTGTGATCATTTGGATCACAAGCAGGCTTTGCTTCAGTATTTATTGTCAGAACAAACTATTAAGCAAGCCATTATTTTCACTGCCACTAAGGCCGATACAGTGCGTTTGGCAGACTTGGTGGGCAGTTGGGGAATGACGACTCAGGCCTTGAATGGGGATTTGTCGCAAAGTGCACGTAATAAAGTCATGGAAAGTTTCGCTAAGGGGCAATTTACTGTTTTGGTCAGTACCGACTTGGCGTCCCGTGGCCTAGACATTGCCAGTGTTTCCCATGTATTTAACTTCGACCTTCCCAAACAGGCTGAAGAATTTGTTCATCGAACGGGCCGTACCGGTCGTGCTGGCTTTAAAGGGGATGCTTATTCATTAGTAGGGCCAAAAGATTGGTTGAGTTTTAAGGCCATAGAAAGCTTTTTACAGCGTAAATTTGAGCTGGAAACGGTGGAATCCTTGCCGGCAACCTTTAAAGGTTTGGCGCCGAAGAAACCCAAAATTGCTAAACCCGCAGTGAAAAAGAACGCCAAAACACCACGTAAAGCCGCGCAGAAAAAACGCAATGGGCCAGCAAAATCAGCACGCTTTCATGACGGCCGTCAGGATGGTTTTGAAGCCTTTAAATTACCAGTAAAGCGCAGTAAGAAAATGGATTTAGGTGATGAGTAAATGAGAGTTAATGTCATTTACTAATCTCTTAAAAAATCGCATGATATTGGTCTGAGTGAGATCTATATTCACACTTAAGATTGGTTGTATGGAGATACGCTTATTAATCGTTTGCCCCCATTAAATTCATTAAGGTGTTTTGAGTCGGCTGCGCGTCATGGCAGCTTCAATAAAGCGGCTAAGGAATTGTCCGTTACACCTTCCGCGATTAGCCATCAGATTAAAGGCTTGGAAAGTTTTCTGGGCTTAGAATTGTTCCGTCGTACCAAACGAAAGGTGGTATTGACGGAAGCAGGGGAGTCTTATCTAAAGCCCATTAAAAGCATTTTTGAACAGTTAGAAAGTGCGACCTCTGAACTAAAGAGTCAGCAAAAGTCGGGTTCCCTACGTTTGGCGGTGGCACCGGCTTTCCTGACGCGTTGGTTGATGCCACGCATGGAGAGTTTCCAAGAGAGTTACCCTGATATTCAAATTGAAATCAGTTCTTTAACAGGCTTGGTGGATTTTTCTGCTAATGATATTGATATGGCCGTCTACTTTGGTCGTGGTGAATGGGAAGGTATAGAAGCCCATTATTTACGCCCATCTCGTCTGGCTCCGGTGTGTAGTCCTCGCCTAATTAAATCCGATCGTCCCATTAACAAACCAGAAGACATGCGATTTTATCCATTGCTGCACGTCACCAAACGCAAAGATGAATGGAATGATTGGCTCAAGCAACACGACCTTGACCCTAAGCAATTTCGTCGTGGTTTGATGTTTTCCAGCGGTTCCTTGACCGCCGGGGCGGCGTCTCAAGGTTTGGGTATTTCACTTTCAGACCCAGAATTGGTGATGCCAGAAATTGTCGATGGGACTTTGCGGGTCTTGTTTGATCAGCATTTGATTACCGATAAAGCCTTTTATCTGGTGTATGAAAAACGTCGTTCCGTGACGCCTGCCATGTTGGCGTTTAAGGAATGGATTATTGAGAAAATGGTGGATTATGATGAAGAGTAATCCAAGCCATGTTTATTGTTGTATGTTTGAATATGAGATGTTTCTATGAGTAATGAATTAGCTGTAAATACCTACTTTGAAGGCAAGGTAAAATCGATTGCATTGGACAACGCTGAAGGTGTGTCTACTGTCGGTGTAATGCAAGTTGGTGAATACGAATTTGGCACCAGTCAGCGTGAGTATATGACGGTGGTGTCCGGTAGCTTGACGGTGAAATTACCGGGTGAATCTGACTGGCAAACCTTTGCTAAAGGGGAAACCTTTATTGTTGAAGCCAATCAAAGTTTTGGTGTTCAGGTGACAGAAGTTACTGCTTACCATTGTCGTTACGAATAACCACCCACCTGCCACCAATAACAGCGAGCATCAATAACAACGAGTAACCAATAGGCAGGCTGTTAAATAGACATAAAAAAAGCTGACTCCCTACGGAATCAGCTTTTTTTGTGCAATCTTATTGGCTGGTTATCTTAGTTGCCAGCAACCACATTGATCATCAGCATGACGCGATCACCCGGTTGAACGTATTTTTGGCTGCTCACTTTGGGATTCCAATTTTGGATATCTCTTACGGAGACTTTGAACTTATTGGCGACTTTTGCCAAGGAGTCCCCGGAACGAATGGTGTAAACCACTTTTTTGATCACGCTACGCTGTGTTGTTTTTGACTTTTTAGGTTCTAGCCAAACTACCAGCTTTTTACCTGGCATTAAGGGGTCGCCTAATCCCATGCCATTCCAGCGTGCCAGTGTTTTACTTGTGGTACCGTATTTACGAGCAATTTGCCACAGGCTGTCACCAGGGGTTACGGTGTAATTCACTTTGATTTTGTTACGGTTTGGCGCACGTGACTGTTTTGCCAGCAATCTTTGGTGAGAGCTTAAGGTGTAACTGTCGATATCATTACCTGCCACCGGAATCATCAGCTCTTGACCCACACGAATTAACGAAGAGGAAATCTTGTTAACACTTTGCAGGACTTTTACCGTGGTGTTGTGTTGCTTAGCCACTAGCAATAGATTGTCACCTGCTTTCACTGTGTAACGAACCCAAGTGACTCTTTGTTTGTTAGGGATTTCTGCCAGCTTAGTGCGGAAGTTTTTCGCTTTGCTTACTGGAATCAGTAAACGATGTGGACCGTCTGGTGAGGTTGCCCATTGGTTGAAGCCTGGATTCAGCAAGTAGACTTCATCTATGCTGATGTCTGCCATTTCAGCAGCTTGTGCTAAGTCCAACTGTCCGCCAATGTTAACCACATCAAAGTAGGGCTTATTGGCAACAAAGTAGGTTTTATAATTGTATTTTTCTGGGTTTTTAATGATTTTTGCTAACGCAATCAGCTTGGGTACGTAAGCACGCGTTTCACGAGGCAAATCCAATGACCAGAAGTCCGTTGGTTTGCCTGCACGCTTGTTCTTACGAATGGCGCGCAAGACGGTGCCTTCACCTGAATTGTATGAGGCCAGAGCATGCAACCAGTTACCATCAAACATCTTGTGCAAACGGGTTAGATAAGCAATCGCAGCTTGTGTTGAGCCAATAATGTCACGACGACCATCGTACCACCAGGTTTGATCTAGACCATATATCCGGCCAGTGGATGGGATAAATTGCCAAGGGCCTGAGGCGCGACCATGACTGTAGCCAAAAGGGTCGAAGCCGCTTTCTACAATCGGCAATAAGGCTATCTCGGTTGGGATGCCGGCTTTTTCCAGTTCTTCCACTATGTAGAAAAGATAACGCTCGCCGCGCTTTGATACTCGATCCAGATAACCTGGATGTGAGCTGTACCAGCGTAGCTGGGATGATAAACGCGGACGATCAATATCAAGGTTTAATTGGTAACCGGCGCGGATGCGTTCCCAGATGTCTTCTGGGGGAGCCGGTTCCGCTTCAACGACCGCTGAGGTTTCGGCTTCGTCTACGTCAACAATATCGGCGTCATCCAGTTCAGCGATTTCTCCTGCTGCCGCATTCTCTGCGTCAACAGGTGGAACTGTGTCTATCATGCCAATGTGTTCTGGATCAGCGGCAACAACTTGAACTTCTTCGAGGGATTCTAGAGACTCATCAGAAGTGTTTGTTGGCTCTACCTTGGACACGGTTTGACACGCAGTTAGGAGTAGGCTTGTTAAACAAACCCATAAAAATTTATTGGTCATGAAGGGTCACAAAATTGAGTAAAGTTTGGTCATTTTATCGAGCTGAAAATTCAGGTCAACTAAAACTGTCTTTAGCGCGTCTCACTTGCCCAAAGGCAGCGCTAGGTAGATCCTGAACCTCTTCGCTAAGTTGCTGAGCAGCTTGGCTTTTTACAAAATCAAGATGAGAGCGTAAAAAGGGATTGGTTTTTTTCTCTAAGGCCAAATTGCTGGGCAAGGTTACCTGGTCTTGTTGGCGCAATGCTTGGCAGGTTAGATTGGCTTCCAATAGGCTTTCATTTTGTGGTTCAAGAGACAAGGCAAAACGATAATTTGCTAGTGTGTATTCGTGGGTACAGTAGACGAGTGTGTCGTTTGGTAGGGCGGCAATTTTATTCATGGCCGCTAACATTTGGGTGGCGGTGCCTTCCATGATACGGCCACAACCGCCACGGAACAAGGTATCACCACTGAATAGAATGGGTTCTGGCTGAGCGCTGAAATAACATACATGATCCAGTGTGTGTCCTGGGGTTTCTAGAACACGAAATTGGCGATTAAAGATGGTTACTTGATCCTTTTCTTTGACCGGATGAGTCACCAAATGGCTGAGGTGCTCTGGCCCATAAACTGGGCACTGGAATGTGTCTTTTAACTCTGCTACACCACCAGTGTGATCTTTGTGGTGATGGGTGATAATGATGCCGGCTAGTGTCTTACTGTCTTTTTGGCAGTAGTTTAATACTACCTTGGCATCGCCTGGATCGACGGCCCAAATTTGTGAGCTATCATTATCGCGTAATATCCAGATATAATTGTCATTAAAGGCGGGAAGCGGAAAAATCGTCATAGGTTTTCTACTTTTATGTCAGAAGTCGAGGTAAATCATGGCGAAATAAGCATGCTCTGCCGTCATGATGCTGTTAAGAGATTTCATTGTATGTTGGATGATCAATCAAGACAATTTTTTCAAAACTGGTATCAAAGCCAGCTTGGTGAAGATGTTTTGCAACAAGAATTAGAACAGATCGATGCCGAGTTAGACCTTGCTATTGGTTATTATTTGGTATGCCAATCGCCGCTCAAAAACTTTGATATCAAGCACGACAGATTACGTGAAAGTATTTTGGTTGCCCCTGTTCTCGAGTTGGGTGCGGCAGACAATACTGTGGTTGCCAGAGCAGCGGAGTTACCTTTTGAATCGGATGGCGTAGATGTGCACGTGTTTCATCACACCTTAGACGTCTCTACTTCACCCCATGATGATTTGCGTGAGGCAGCTCGTACTTTGTTGCCCAGCGGTAAATTGGTGATTATTGGTTTTAACCCATGGAGTTGGTGGGGCTTGCGGCGATTGTTTTCGAAACGGAAAAAAGCCCCTTGGTGTGGTCGTTTTATCAGTCATCAAAGATTGGAAGACTGGCTGAAAGTAGCGGGTTTAACTTTAGAAAGTAAGCGCAGTGTGTATTTTCAAGCCCCTGTTCAAAATCCTAAATGGCGCGCTAGATTAGGATTTTTAAGTGCCGCCTTTGCAAAATTAAAACTGCCTTTTGGTGCTGTTTATGTGTTGACCGCTACCAAGCAGGTAAAGCGGCATATTCCTTTAAAACCTCGTTGGTCAAGAACTCGGGTTCGAGTTCCGCCACTTACTAAGCCCACAGCAAAAGAGATGAAAGAGTGAAACAAGTCGTAATTTATACTGATGGTGCCTGTAAAGGAAACCCTGGCATTGGTGGCTGGGGAGCCTGGCTTACCTTTGGTGAGCATGAAAAACGTTTGTGTGGTGGAGAACGAGAAACCACTAATAACCGTATGGAATTAATGGGCGCAATTGAAGGATTGGGTGCCTTAAAGGAAGCCTGTGAGGTGACACTTTATACGGATTCTTCTTACGTGCAAAAAGGGATTACTCAATGGTTGGCGGGCTGGAAAAAGAAAAATTGGCAAACGGCTTCCAAACAACCGGTCAAAAACAAAGATCTTTGGCAAGCACTGGATCAAGCTTGTTCAAAACACAAGGTGACATGGAAGTGGGTTAAGGGCCATGCTGGTATTGAAGGCAATGAAATTGCTGACCAGCTAGCTAATCAAGGCATTGAACAGCTGAGGGCGAAGGCATGAGACAGGTCATTCTTGATACGGAAACCACCGGCATTGACCCCAAACAGGGGCACCGCATTATCGAGATAGGTTGTGTGGAAATGATCGGGCGTAAGCTCACCAAAAAGCATTTCCATGTTTATATTAACCCTGATCGAGAAGTGGAAGAAGAAGCTTATCGTGTGCATGGTATTAGTGATGAATTCTTGGCGGATAAACCGAGATTCCATCAGGTTGCACAGGAGTTTTTTGACTTCATCAAAGGTGCTGAATTGATTATCCATAATGCCCCTTTTGATATTGGTTTTATTGATCATGAATTTGCTTTGCTTGGCGCGGGCTTTCCGAAAGTCGCTGAGGTTTGCCAAGTCTTTGACAGTTTGGTCTATGCGCGGAAAAAGCATCCGGGCCAGAAAAATAATCTGGACGCTCTGTGTAAGCGTTATGGCATAGACAACTCACATCGAGAACTGCACGGGGCCTTGCTTGACTCGGAAATCCTAGCAGACGTATACCTATTAATGACCGGGGGGCAAACCAGTTTGGGTTTGGCAAGCTCTGCGGACTCTCAAGGAGGCGAAGAAGGGGGAGTGGAAGAAATTCGTCGTCTGTCAGCGGATCGCCCGGCATTAAAAGTATTACGAGCCAATGAGGTTGAACTGCAAGCCCATGAAGAAAGATTGGATCTTCTTGAAAAGAAAGCAGGTCAGGCTTTGTGGCGAGTCAATCAATAGTCGTGTGATGAAATAAAAAATGCCCGCTTATCTCGTATTAGGTAAGCGGGCATTTTTGTTTTCAGTGAATCTGTTTAGGTTAGAGCAAGTAGCTCACACATAAACCACCGACAATACTCAGTACGATAGTGTATGGCAATGCCATCCAAACCATTTTTCCGTAGGAAAGACGCAACAAAGGCGCAATGGCTGAAGTCAGCAAGAATAGAAAAGCGGCTTGTCCGTTTGGTGTTGCCACACTAGGAAGATTGGTTCCTGTGTTAATAGCAACGGCCAAGATATTGAAATGCTCACGGCTAATCAAGTCGCTGTCTAAAGCCTGTTTCACTTCACCAATGTAAACGGTTGCTACGAACACGTTGTCACTGATGGCGGACAGTAAGCCATTGGCAACGAAGAACATAATTGGCTGGGTTTCTGTTGGAAGGTTCAATACCACGTCAATAATAGGCTGGAATAAGTGTTGCTCGTGAATGACAGAAACTATGGTGAAAAACACCACTAGCAAGGCTGTGAAAGGCAGCGCTTCTTTAAAAGCATTGCCAATTTGATGCTCTTCTGTGATGCCGTTAAAGGCTGTCAATAACACAATGACCATCAGACCAACTAAGCCCACTTCGGCAATATGAAAAGCCAAAGATAAAATCAAAATGACGGCAACGATGCCTTGGATGATTAATTGGGCCTTGTGACGAGGTGTGCTTTTGTTGGATTCTTCTTGTTCAAAATTTTTCAAAATATTGCGCACGTTTTCTGGTAGATGGGCACCGTAATCAAACCACTTGGTTTTCTCAAGCACAATCACGGTTAACAAGCCACAAGCCAAAACTGGCATGGAAATAGGCGCTACACGAGTAAAAAACTCTAAAAAATCCCAGCCTGCGGTTTTGGCGATGAGTAGGTTTTGTGGTTCACCCACTAAGGTAGAAACGCCACCTAATGCCGTACCTATGGCGCCGTGCATCAATAAGCTACGCAAAAAAGAGCGGAATTCCGCTAGATCTTCTTGGTTAACGGGTAAGATTTTGTCGTCGCTATTTGGGTTGTGTTTACCACTGCTGGTTTGATCGGATGCGACCTTGTGATAAACCGAGTAAAAACCGACGCTGACGCTGATCAATACTGCAGTCACGGTTAAAGCATCGAGGAAAGCTGACATGACAGCGGCCGCGAAACTGAATACCAAAGAAATGATGACTTTTGAGCGAATTTTCACCAAAAGTTTATTGAAAATAAACAATAGCATGCCTTGCATGAAGTAAATGCCGGCCACCATAAACATCAATAGCAAAATGACATCAAAGTTTTTAATGACTTCGTGATACACACCATCACTGTTGGTTAAACCGAGTAATATGGCTTCTAAAGCAATCAGACCGCCCGGTTGTAATGGATAACACTTTAATGCCATAGCCAAGGTGAAGATAAATTCTATGATGAGTAACCAGCCTGTTAAGAAGGGTCCTAATGTCACCACTGCAATGGGATTCAGAATTAAAAAGGCGATCACCATTTGTTTGTACCAAAGAGGCGAACTGCCCAGGAAATTATTACCCAGTGCATGGGAAATTGAGGTTTTCATTAAGAACTCCTTAAAGGTAACTTGTGTGCAAGTTTTATGCTTATTTTTTGATGCGCAGAATAATAAGGGATAAACCAGCTGGTATCTATGGTGAAAATGTATAAAAAGCATTGTTATTTGCGTTTTATACCCCATTATTACAAAGACTTATCGTTTATAGAGGAAGATGACGTTGGAATTTCTAACTGACTATGCTGGTTTTTTATTAAAGTTAGTGAGTGTTGCCTTAGTAATTGGTGTGTTGTTGGCGCTTGTAGCAAGTGGAAAGCGTAAGGCGCAGCCAGGCAGTTTGTCTGTCACTAAGTTGAATGAAAACTACGATTCTATGAAAGAGGAACTGGATCGTAAGCTGTTAGATAAAAAGACCTTAAAAAACCAGTTAAAGGAAAAAAAGAAGCAGGCTAAGCTGGAAAAGAAAAGTCATAAAAAAGACAACAAAGAAGAACAAGCAGCTGAGAAAAAACGTCTTTACGTGCTGAATTTTGATGGTGATATTAAAGCCTCTGCTGTGTCTGCCATGCGTGAAGAAATTACCGCCGTTTTAAGTGTGGCAACATCGAAAGATGAAGTGGTTTTGCGTTTGGAAAGTGGCGGCGGTATGGTGCACAGCTATGGCTTGGCGGCTTCACAGCTGCAACGTATTAGAGAAGCGGGCATACCCTTAACCATTTGTGTCGACAAAGTTGCTGCCAGTGGTGGTTACATGATGGCTTGTGTGGCGGATAAAATCATTGCTGCTCCGTTTGCCATTTTGGGTTCAATCGGTGTGGTTGCACAGGTTCCCAATGTTCACCGTTTATTGGATAAAAGCTTGATTGACGTGGAATTGCACACGGCGGGTAAATACAAGCGTACCCTGACTATGTTGGGTAAAAATACCGACGAAGGTCGTGAAAAATTCAAGCAAGACTTAGAAGATACACACGGTTTGTTCAAGCGCTTTGTGTCTGAGCAAAGACCGCAGTTAGCGATTGAAGAGATTGCTACCGGTGATACTTGGTACGGTAGTGAAGCTTTGGAGAATCATTTGGTAGACGCAGTGATGACCAGTGATGCGTATTTAGTATCGCATTACAAAGACGCAGAAGTGGTGCAAATTGAATACAAGCAACCCAAAAATATGGCAGAGCGTCTAGGTTTTTCTGTGCTGTCTGCCATTGAGCAAAAAGCCGTAGCTTGGCTCGGTAAGTTGACCCAAACGCGCGGTTATTAGTTTGACAATTTATTATTAGTTAAAAAGGGTAACTCAATTTGAGTTACCCTTTTTTGTGTTGACTTATTACTGAGTGATGGATGGCGTGATTTTTAAAGGCGCAATAATGGCTTGTGGCGTATCTAATTCATTCGTGCTGTTTAGCTCATCAAAATTAAGACTTTGTCCCGTTTCTGGGGTGATGGTTTGTAGAGCAATTTTTTCCACCGCTTCTTCAAGATCCAATGGTTGAAAATACAACAGCGTCCCTATGGTGGGATGATCTAGATAGTTTAGTTTTTTGCTGGCGGTTTTGTTTTGCATGTTGAGCTTCAATACCAAGGCCGGTTCAAAGGCTTTTAGGTCTTGGTTTTCCGTCGTATTGTCTGTTGTAGTAGAAAAAAATGATGTGCTTGTTGTGTCTGTGGCGAAAAAGCTGCTGTCGGGTTGCGTAAAACTGTCGAACAAGAAGTGCTCGTAATGGATGTCGGATTCCAAGTAACGGCCAAGTTTGATTCGAATGTCAGCGGTTAATTCGGGGTAACCATCTTTGATTTCCTCACTGTAAAAAGTCTTTTCAATCAAATCGCCTGGACGTTTAAAGATCAAGGTCCATTGCTGGTTAGATAAGATGCGAACTTGCCTGCCCAGTTTCTCGGCAATATTGGCAAAAGGTTCTGTTAAGCCTTGCGGAGCAATCTCGGTTATTTCTGGTTCACCTTGATTGGCTTGTTCACCATCAATTTGCTCGTCAGATGTGGCATCGGTGAAACGCAGCAAGCCTTCCGTGGTTAGGATATTTTTATAATCAATCTGTTCGCTGGTTTTATCCTCAGGCCAGAGGAAGGTCACTAAGTAAGCTTCATACGCTCTGGCAGTATCCGGATCGATCGGTTCATCAAGGGCATAACCTTGACTGTTAAAGCAAAGCATGGCTAATAGGGTTATGGTTAATTTTTTCAATGTAATAATTCCAACGTTTTGGTGGTCTGTTGGAAGCGATCTTCAGCGCTGTTCATTGGCACTAAGAATTTCAAAGTGTCTGAGCCAGCCAGTTTGTAGTGATCTGGCTTTTTCTGAATCAGGCTGATCAGCTTCATAGGATCAACAGGCGTTTTACTATTGAAGAAGATTTTACCTTCTTTTGCGTTTGCTTCAATTTTATTAATGCCCAGTTGTTCTGCTTTGAGTTTAATTTCGGTTTGTCTGAATAGATTTTTCGTGGCATCAGGCAATAAACCAAAGCGATCAATCATTTCGATTTGCAGGTCTTTAAGTTCTTCACTGCTGTTGGCACTGGCAATACGTTTGTACAAAATCAGACGCGAATGCACATCACCAAGGTAGTCTTCGGGGATCAAGGCTGGCACACGCAAATTAATGTCGGTTTGTGCCGGTGTGGAAATATCGACATCGGGTGATTCGCCGTTTTTCAGAGATTTCACTGCGCGATCCAACATTTCCATAAAGAGTGAGAAGCCAACGTGTTCAATATGGCCGCTTTGACCTTCACCGAGCAATTCTCCGGTGCCACGGATTTCTAAATCATGAGTAGCAAGCGTAAAGCCAGCACCAAGGGTATCGGCTAGGCTGATGGCTTCAAGGCGTTTTTCGGCGTCGGGCGTGATGTTGCGATCATTTGGTGTTAACAAATAAGCGTAAGCCTGGTGATGAGAGCGACCTACGCGACCGCGTAATTGATGCAGTTGCGCCAGGCCAAACTTATCCGCTCGCTCAATGATGATGGTATTGGCGTTAGGAATATCAATACCGGTTTCAATAATCGTCGAGCAGACGAGAACATTGGCACGTTTATGGTAAAAGTCGGACATGACTTGTTCCAGTTCGCGCTCGCGCATTTGGCCATGGCCGACAATGACGCGGGCTTCTGGAATTAACGCTTCTAGCTCTTCTGCTGCTTTTTGAATGGTTTGTACTTCATTGTGCAGATAATAGACTTGGCCACCACGGTGTAGCTCGCGCAAAATGGCTTCTTTGATTTGATGTTCGTCCTTCTGCTTAACAAAGGTTTTCACTGATAAACGTTTTGCTGGTGGCGTGGCAATGATGGATAAATCTCGAATGCCAGACAAAGACATATTAAGCGTTCTTGGAATCGGCGTGGCGGTAAGCGTCAGAATGTCGACTTCAGAGCGCAAGGCTTTAAACTGCTCTTTTTGTTTTACGCCAAATCTGTGTTCTTCATCGATAATCACCAGCCCTAGATTGGCAAACTTAATGTCGCCTTGAATGAGTTTGTGAGTTCCGACGACGATGTCGGCTTTGCCGGATTCAAGACGATCAATGGCGGTGTTGGTTTGCTTGCCTGAGCGGAAACGGGACAGCAATTCGACTTCGACAGGCCAGTCAGCAAATCGATCACAGAAGTTTTCGTAATGCTGTTGGGCAAGAAGGGTCGTTGGCACTAACACCGCCACTTGTTTGCCATCTTGCACGGCGAGAAACGCAGCGCGCATGGCCACTTCGGTTTTACCAAAGCCAACGTCACCGCACACTAAACGATCCATTGGCTTTTTGGTGGCCATATCTTGAATGACGGCGTCGATGGCCATTTGCTGATCTGGGGTTTCTTCAAATGGAAAGCCTGCCGCAAAGAGTTCATATTGGTCGTCTGGTGTGGCGAAATTATGGCCGACTTTGGATTCGCGTTTGGCGTAAATTTCCAGCAGTTCTGCCGCCGTATCGCGGGCTTTTTCAGCGGCTTTTTGCTTGGCGACACTCCACTTATCGGTACCGAGTTTATGCAGTGGAGCGGTGTCTTCATCGGCCCCCGTGTAGCGCGAGATGAGTTGTAGGGAAGAAACAGGCACGTAAAGTTTAGCGTCATTGGCGTAACCTAAGGTCAGCAATTCGGTTTCTTGACCATCAATTTCCAGATTGGTTAGCCCTAAATAACGTCCTACCCCATGATCAATGTGCACCACAGGTGCGTTAAGGCGTAATTCAGTGAGATTGCGGATAATCGCGTCTTCACTGATGTTTTGCTGCTTATTGCGGCGTCTGTGTTGCGATACACGCTCGCCTAGAATGTCACTCTCTGGTATTAGGGTGATGTCATTTTGGATGCTGAAACCGCGGCCAATTAGCCCTTGCGTAATGGCTAATGTGTGGGATGAGTGAATAAAATCATCCCAATCCTTAACTTGTTTTGGGTGGATTTTGTGTTTCTTAAGTAGGTCTAATAAAGCTTCGCGGCGTCCTGCGGATTCAGCCAAAATTAAAACGCGATGATTGGTCTGCTGAAGAAAAGCGGACAACTTGGCTAATGGTGATTCCGCTTTGGAATCAATTTTGACGTCTACCGGTCCTTGATAAAGAGGGTGCTCGCCTTCGGCCGAAAAAATCACATTGGTAAACTGATTGAGTTCGGCAAACAGCTCTTCTTCTCTTAAGCAGATTTCCTCGGGTTTGAGGATGGGGCGCTCAATGTTGTAGCTCAAAGATTCATAACGGCTGCGGAAATCTAATTGCACACTGGCCAATTGTTCATTAAATACGTGATTGCGCACGATAAGGGTGTCGTCACTTAAATAGTTGAACAGGTGTGAAGTCTGTTCGAAGAACAATGGCAAATAATATTCAATACCGGCTGGTATGATGCCGCTGGAAATGTCCTGATATATCGGACTGGATAAGGGATCCGTTTCAAACCGCTCTCGAAAAGCTTGGCGAAAACGCTGGATGCTTTGGCTGGTAGTAGGAAACTCTTTAGCTGGCAACATGTTTACTTCAGCGACTTTGCTAATACTGCGTTGCGTTTCTGGGTCAAACCAGCGAATGGAATCAATTTCATCATCAAACCAATCAATACGAATGGGCTGACGCGCCCCCGTTGGATAAATGTCCATTAGGGCGCCGCGAATGGCAAATTCCCCATGTTCATGAACATTGTCTACATTTAAATATCCTGCTTTGCTTAATTTGTCGGCCAAATCTTGTAAGGCGAGTTGCTGACCTTCTTTGAGATGAAAACGTTCACTGTCCAAATGTTGTTGTGGGCACAGGCGCGTCAGGCAGGAAGCCACTGTCGTCAAAATAATCGGCTGCTGACTTTCGGTAATCTTAGCGAGGGTTTCGAGGCGCTGGGAAATAATATCTTGATGAGGCGAAAAGCCGTCGTATGGGAGGGTTTCCCAGTCACTGAAACGTAACACCTGTTGTTGTTCTGATTTGAGGAAGTGAATTTCGTCTTCCAGCTCATTCAGCTCAGAAAGGGTATTAACGATATACAGAATGGGCTTACTGTGTTCAGAGGAAAGCGCCAGTAATTGCAGTGCTTTACGACTGCCGTCCAAGCCTTCGATGTGATTTTTAAAGCCTGGCTTGAATGTTATGGACGTGTGTTGTGTCATCTTGATTTTATTGATCTCGTGTCGCGGATAGGGTTAATGAGACGGAGTCGGCAAAGCGTAACGCGTGAGGTTTGGCAACATTGACTTTGGCAAAGGTGACACCAGGAGCCATGCAAATTTCCAGCAGTTCTGCAGTCAGCTTTTCAAGCAGTAAAAAGCGGTTGCTCTCTGTGTGGGTGATCATTTGCTTGCAAATGGTACGGTAGTTGACGGCATTTTCAACGTTATCTGTATTGTAAGCTTGGTCGGCCGGGTAATGGATCCACGCATTAATTACCACATCTTGTTTGTTGGCTTTTTCTGAGTCATTGAATCCAATGAAGGTGCGTAGGCGTAAGTTCTCAATATGAATCTGAGCATCAGGTTTGATCATAATCTTTGCTTCCGTGTTAGGTTGGCCCACTATAAAAGAGGGGATATTGTGGCGTTTTCGCTCTGCTATATCAACACAAGGAGGCCGCATTCATGGTTCGCTGGTTTGATCGGTAAAGAGCAATGGCAATGCATATACTGGATAAAGGGTATGTTTGGATTGCTTTGGGTTATTTCTAAAATAAAGAAAAATTGTATTTTGTCGCGATTAATCGACAAATGCCCATTTTTTCTGTACGGAATTTAAACGAATAAGGAAAAACTCGTAGTTTTCGATCAAACTTGCTGCTCAAAGGCGGTTTGATACGCTGGTCAATGCCGACAATGATCATTATAATACGTCGGTTTTTAGGTGAAGTGAGTGTGTGTTTTTTAGTCTATCTTTACGATAGCTAAGCGCTTTTACATGTTTTCCCGGAGGGGGGTAGGGGCATGACGCATGACGCTTTTGTGTTCAATTTATTGTTGGGCAGAACATATGTATAAAATTACAAAAGGCCTTGATCTTCCGATCTCAGGTGCTCCCAAGCAAGTGATTGAGAGTACGCTGGCAGCGAAACAAGTTGCTTTGATCGGTCCTGACTACCATGGTATGAAACCGACCATGTTGGTTAAGGAAGGAGATAAGGTAAAGAAAGGGCAAGTTATCTTTACGGATAAAAAAACGGAAGGTGTAAAGTATACTGCCCCAGCTTCTGGTACGATTGCTGCGGTTAACCGTGGTGAACGTCGTGTATTCCAATCTATCGTGATCGACGTAGAAGGTGATGAATCTGAAACCTTTACGGCTTACTCAGGATCAGAGTTGAAATCCCTAGAGCGTAGTAAAGTTGTTGAGAATCTTGTTGAATCAGGATTGTGGACAGCGTTGCGAACTCGTCCTTTCTCAAAAGTTCCTGGCATTGATACTGTGCCAAACTCCATTTTTGTGACGGCAATGGATACCAATCCATTGGCGGCGAATCCTGAAGTTGTGTTGGCGGATCAAGCAGAAGCCTTTGCGGATGGTTTGACGGTTTTAACGCGTCTTACTGAAGGCAAGGTGTTTGTATGTAAAGCCCCTGGTGCGAAAGTGCCAACCACTTCAGATGTCATTGTAGAAGAGTTTGCTGGTGTGCACCCTGCTGGGCTTGCTGGCACGCACATTCATTTCCTTGACCCTGTGAATGATAAAAAAACAGTTTGGTCTATCGATTACCAAGACGTGATTGCCATCGGTAAATTGTTTGTTACTGGTGAGCTAAGTGTAGAGCGTGTTGTGTCATTGGCCGGGCCTCAAGTAAACAATCCCCGTTTGGTTCGTGCTCAGTTGGGTGCCAGCCTTGAGGAATTGGTTGCAGGTGAACTGGTCGACGATGAGAACCGTATAGTATCTGGTTCTGTTTTGTCTGGTCGCAAGGCTTTCGGTCCTTTTGCTTTCTTAGGTCGTTACCATAATCAAGTCTCTGTGTTGCGTGAAGGCCGTGAGCGTCAAATGATGCATTATCTTCGTGCCGGTGTAGAGAAGCACTCATTAATGAACGTGTTTATCTCTAAACTGACAGGTAAAAAGTCGTTTGATATGTCGACGACGACAAATGGTAGTGATCGTACTATGTTGCCACTTGGTAACTTTGAGCGCTTAATCCCTATGGACATCTTGCCAACCCAATTGCTGCGTGCTTTGGTGGTGAATGACACAGAGCAGGCTCAAAAGCTAGGTGCGCTTGAGTTAGATGATGAAGACTTGGCGTTATGTACTTACAGTTGTTCTGGTAAGTTCGAGTACGGCCCAATTCTTCGTGATTGCCTAACTCTAATAGAGAAAGAGGGTTGATTCATGGGACTTAGAAAAGTACTTGATAAAATGGAGCCTGAATTCCATTCAGGTGGTAAATTCGAAAAATGGTACGCGCTTTATGAAGCGGTCGATACCATTTTCTACCGTCCAAGCTCTGTAACGAAAAATGGTTCCCATGTTCGTGATGCGGTTGATATGAAACGTATCATGATTCTTGTTTGGATGTGTACTTTCCCAGCGATGTTCTTTGGTATGTATAACATCGGCTTGCAAGCCAATACTGCCATGGAAGCGATGGGTGTGACGGCGGCAGATACATGGCGTCATGCTGTGATTGGCGGTCTAACAAGTTACGACCCTAGTAGCATTTGGGACAATATGATTTACGGCGCGATGCATTTTTTGCCCGTATATCTTGTTACTTTTGTTGTGGGTGGTTTCTGGGAAGTTTTGTTTGCGGCGGTGCGTAAGCACGAAGTAAACGAAGGTTTCTTTGTTACCTCTATTCTATTCTCTCTTTCCCTACCTGCTACGATTCCATTGTGGCAAGTGGCTTTGGGTATTACTTTTGGTGTGGTACTGGCGAAAGAAGTATTCGGCGGAACAGGTAAGAACTTCTTGAACCCAGCACTTGCTGGTCGTGCTTTCTTGTTCTTTGCTTACCCTGCATCTATGTCAGGTGATGCCGTATGGACAGCTGTTGACGGTTTCTCTGGTGCCACTGCGCTGAGTCAGCTGGCTGCAAGTGGTGTACCTGGTGTAACAGTTGCTTGGTCTGATGCTTTCTTTGGCTTCATTCAAGGTTCAATGGGTGAGACGTCTACTTTAGCTATCCTGATTGGTGGCGGTGCATTGTTGATTATGCGCATCGCAGCGTGGCGTATCGTTGCTGGCGTTATGTTGGGTATGGTGGCGACGTCGTTACTGTTCAACTTAATTGGTTCAGATTCTAACCCAATGTTTGCAACGCCTTGGTACTGGCATTTGGTATTAGGTGGTTTTGCGTTCGGTATGATGTATATGGCAACCGACCCAGTGTCTGCGTCTATGACGAACCGTGGTAAGTGGTTCTATGGTGCATTGATTGGTCTAATGGTTGTCTTGATTCGTGTTGTTAACCCAGCTTACCCAGAGGGTATGATGTTGGCAATCTTGTTCGCAAACTTATTTGCTCCATTCATTGACCACTTTGTGGTTCAAGCGAATATTAAACGGAGGATTGCACGCAATGGCTAGCAGTAACGATAGCATTAAAAAAACCATTCTCGTGGCATTTTCTTTGTGTCTTGTGTGTTCTATTTTTGTCGCTGCAGCGGCAGTGGGCTTAAAGCCAATCCAGAATGCGAACAAAGATGAAGACCGTAAACGTAATATTCTCTCTGCCGCTGGCATGCTGGAGGAAGGTAAGTCTGTCGACGAAATTTTTGAGTCTGTTGAAACACGTATTGTGGATTTGCAGACAGGTGAATTCGCTTCACAAGCTGAGTTAAAAGAAGTGGGTATCAACCCTGCAACTTTTGATCAACAAGCTGCTGCGAAAGACCCAAGCTTGTCGATCTCTTTATCAGGTGAAAACGATCCTGCGAGTATCAAGCGTCGTTCAAATTTTGCGTCTGTCTATCTCGTGATGTCAGGTGATGAAATTGAGCGTATTGTCTTGCCTGTTCATGGCTATGGCTTATGGTCAACCATGTATGGTTTTATGGCATTAGAGAAAGACTTCAATACGATAGTCGGCTTTGGTTTTTATGATCAAGGTGAAACACCTGGATTGGGTGGTGAAGTGGATAACCCTAACTGGAAAGCACTTTGGAAAGGTAAAGAAGTTTACGACGCGCAAGGTCAAGCGGTTATTGCCCTTGCCAAAGGCGGTGTAGACAGTTCTGATCCAAATGCCTCTCACATGGTTGATGGTCTATCTGGTGCGACATTGACCAGTCGTGGTGTTACTCACCTAGTTCAATACTGGTTGGGTAAAGAAGGTTTTGGTCCTTTCTTGTCTCATCTTCGTAGTGAAGGAGTTCAATAATGTCTGAAGTCAAAAACGTTCTTTTTGGGCCAATTCTGTCAAACAACCCAATCGCTTTGCAGATTTTGGGCATTTGTTCGGCGCTGGCTGTTACCAGCAGTTTGAGTGTGTCTTTGGTTATGGCAATTGCCTTAACCTTAGTAACGGCATTCTCTAACTTTTTTATCGCAATTATTCGAAACCATATTCCAAGTAGTATTCGTATCATTGTACAAATGATCATTATTGCTTCTTTGGTAATTGTGGTTGATCAGGTTTTGAAAGCCTTTGCTTTTGAAATCAGTAAGCAATTGTCTGTTTTTGTTGGTTTGATTATTACTAACTGTATCGTAATGGGTCGTGCTGAAGCCTTCGCTATGAAGAATGGTCCTGGTATGAGTTTCCTTGATGGTATTGGTAATGGTCTTGGCTACAGCGCAATGTTGATTATTGTTGCCTTTTTCCGTGAATTATTGGGCGCAGGTAAACTGTTCGGTGTGGAAATCTTCGCTACCGTTCAAAATGGTGGTTGGTATCAACCAAATGGCTTGATGTTGTTGCCTCCTAGTGCGTTCTTCGTAATCGGTTTGGTTATTTGGGCCCTACGTGCTTATAAGAAAGAGCAGGTGGAAGAACCTGAATTTAAAATTGCAGCTAATTCACGTGCGCAGGAGGCTCTATAAATGGAACATTTAATCAGTCTTTTTGTTAAGGCTATATTCGTTGAGAATATGGCGCTGGCCTTCTTTCTTGGTATGTGTACTTTTTTGGCTTTGTCCAAAAAAGTGGAAACCGCTATCGGTCTCGGTATCGCAGTTATCGTGGTCTTGGCCATTACGGTACCATTGAACAATGTGTTGTATAAAAACCTATTGGAAGACGGCGCACTTGAGTGGGCAGGTCTTGGTAATGTGGATTTGAGCTTCTTGGGTCTATTGAGCTACATCGGTGTTATTGCTGCGGTGGTTCAGATTCTTGAGATGACACTCGATAAATACATGCCAGCATTGTATAACGCCCTAGGGGTGTTTTTGCCACTGATCACTGTAAACTGTGCCATCATGGGGGCGTCCCTGTTCATGGTAGAGCGTGACTACAACTTCAGTGAAAGTTTGGTTTATGGTGTGGGTGCTGGTGTTGGTTGGGCGCTTGCTATTGCAGCCCTTGCTGGTATTCGCGAGAAACTTAAGTATTCAGATGTTCCTGCTGGTCTGCGTGGTTTAGGTATTACCTTTATCACAGTCGGTCTGATGAGCTTAGGTTTTATGTCATTCTCTGGTGTGCAGCTTTAAATGGCAGTGCATTTAGACAACGAAGAATAGGGTTTAACTAACATGGTCAACTTAGAAATTATTCTAGGTGTGGTAATGTTCACCGCCATCGTGTTGGCACTGGTAGCAATCATTCTTGCTGCTCGTGCCCGCTTGGTGAGTACGGGTGACGTTACAATCCGCATCAATGGTGAAAAAGAAGTGACAGCCCCAGCGGGTGGTAAGTTACTTCAAACATTAGCAAACAGTGGTATTTTCTTGTCTTCTGCCTGTGGCGGTGGCGGTACCTGTGCCCAATGTAAATGTAAAGTGACAAGCGGCGGCGGTTCCATGCTGTCGACTGAACAATCACACTTCACTCGCCGTGAAGAAAAAGAAGGCTATCGTTTGTCTTGTCAGGTTTCTGTGAAGCAGGATATGGACGTTGAGGTGCCTGAAGAAGTATTTGGTGTTAAAGCATGGGAATGTACTGTTGATTCCAATCCAAATGTCGCTACCTTCATTAAAGAGCTTACGTTGAAATTGCCTGAAGGTGAGAACGTAGACTTCCGTGCCGGTGGTTATGTACAACTTGAAGCACCAGCTCACACTGTGCATTACAAAGACTTCGACATCGAAGAAGAATACCGCGGTGATTGGGATAAATTTAACTTGTGGAAATTCACTTCTAAAGTGGATGAAACGGTTATTCGTGCTTACTCTATGGCGAACTACCCAGAAGAGAAAGGTCTGGTTAAATTCAACATCCGTATCGCTTCTCCACCGCCAGGTAAAGACGATGTGCCACCAGGTCAAATGTCTTCTTATGTGTTTAGCTTGAAGCCAGGCGATAAGATCAAAGTTTACGGTCCATTTGGTGAGTTCTTCGCTAAAGACACGGATGCTGAGATGGTCTTCGTTGGTGGTGGTGCGGGTATGGCACCAATGCGTTCGCACATCTTTGACCAGCTTAAGCGTCTTAAGTCTACGCGTAAGATTTCTTTCTGGTACGGTGCGCGTAGTATGCGCGAAGCCTTCTACATGGACGAATACGACCAACTGCAAGAAGAAAACGAAAACTTCGAGTGGCATTTGGCGCTTTCTGATCCGCAGCCAGAGGATAATTGGGAAGGTAAAACAGGTTTCATTCATAACGTGTTATATGAAAATTACCTGAAAGATCATCCTGCACCTGAAGATTGTGAGTTCTACATGTGTGGACCTCCAATGATGAATGCATCGGTAATCAAGATGCTAGAAGATTTAGGTGTCGAAAAAGAAAACATCATGTTGGATGATTTCGGTGGCTAATGCCTAAATAAAGACCCACCAATCGGTGGGTCTTTATTTTGTTGCTAACTTAAAAGATGTGCTATGCGAAATAAATTACTAATCTCAGCTTTGTTGCTAGTGTCATTGGCGATCTTGTATCGTTGTTCTTCCTTTACTCCTGAATTGGTGAGTTTTTCTGGCCCTACTATGGGCACCACATATACAGTAAAATTTTATACTACCAGTGATGTCTCCGATCCTTGGGCGCTAAAAGACGATGTGGATGCTGCCTTGGTTAAGGTCAATAAATTGATGTCGACCTACGACTCGAGCTCAGAATTATCTGAGTTTAATAAGTTACCTACGGGTTCATCCTTAATAATTAGCGATGAAATGGCATACGTAATTGATAAGGCTTTGTTGATTAGCCAAATGACAAAAGGTGAATACGATGTCACGATTGGTCCTTTGGTTAATCTATGGGGCTTTGGTCCAGGAAATCGCGAAGATCGTGTGCCGAGCGAGTCTGAGATTCGTATGGCGAAAGAAAGGGTTGGCTATCAAAGCTTATTATTAGAAGGTAAGCGCTTAACCAAAGAAAAAGACCTATATGTGGATCTGTCGTCCATTGCCAAGGGTTATGGTGTGGATGAAGTCGCTCGAGTGTTAGAGCGTAACGGTATTGAAAGTTTCTTGGTGGAAGTAGGTGGTGAAATCTCTTCCAAAGGGACCAAGCCTGATGGTGCGCCTTGGCGTATTGCCATTGAAAGCCCTGTTAGTGGTCATGAAATGGCTGAACGTATAATAGAGCTTTCTGATATGGCGATTGCGACATCAGGTGATTATCGCAATTATTTTGAGAAGAATGGTGTACGTTATTCTCATACTATTAATCCAGTAACAGGAAAGCCCATTACGCATCGTTTGGTGTCGGTTACTGTAGTCGATAAAACGACTACTATGGCAGATGGTCTGGCAACAGCCATTACCGTATTGGGGCCAGAAAAAGGTCTCGAATTTGCTAATGAGCATGGTATTGCGGCCTATCTGTTAGTAAAAACGGATTTTGGATTTGAGGAGCATCCTGCGGATGCGTTTAGGCCTTATTTGAACTAGGCTATAGAGTAAATTTATTTTAGGGGGCGTTATGTTAACGGCTGTTATTGTATTTGCTGCGATGTTGTTGGTGGTAACCGCGATGTCAGTAGGGGTATTGATGGGGCGTAAGCCGATCTCTGGTTCTTGTGGTGGCATGAGTGCGCTTGGCATGGAAGTGGCTTGTGACATTTGTGGTGGCGATAAAGGTAAATGTGAAAAAGAGACTAAAAAAGCCGCCGCAAAAGTAGTAGATGATGCATTTTACGACGCATCTAAATAATTAACGAGATAGAGGGTGATATGACAACAAGACATTATGATGTTGTGGTTCTAGGTACAGGACCTGCTGGTGAAGGTGCAGCGATGAATGCGGCTAAAGCAGGTAAAAAAGTCGCTGTCATAGAAGCCAGTTCACAAGTGGGTGGTAGCTGTACGCATTTGGGAACTATCCCATCAAAAGCCTTGCGTCATGCTGTAAAAGAAATTATTGCGTTTAACACTAACCCAATGTTTCGTGATATTGGAGAACCTCGTTGGTTCTCTTTTCCAAAAGTATTAGACCGTGCTAATAAAGTAATTGATAAGCAAGTAATGGGGCGAACTGAGTATTATGCTCGTAATCGTATCGATATATACTTTGGTCGCGGTAAGTTTAAAGATGCCAATACAATTGAAGTAAACACATACGAACGGGGTCCTGAACTCTTGGTGGCTAAGCAGGTAGTGATCGCTACAGGGTCGCGTCCTTACCGTCCTGCTAACATTGATTTCTCACATCCTCGCATTTATTGTTCTGACACCATTCTAAGTCTTAACCATACCCCGCGTTCTCTTATTATCTATGGGGCTGGTGTTATAGGTTGTGAATACGCGTCTATTTTTTGTGGCTTGGGTGTACGTGTTGAATTGATTAATCCAGGTAAAAAGCTATTAAGCTTTTTGGATGATGAGATAACAGATGCATTGAGTTATCACTTGCGTGACGGTGGTGTGTTGATTCGCCATAACGAAACCTACGAATCCGTTGAAACCACGGAACGTGGCGTTGTGATGCATATGGTATCTGGTAAAAAATTACGCGCTGATGCTTTGCTGTTTTGTAATGGCCGATCTGGTAATACTGATAATCTTGGCCTGGATTCCATCGATTTGGAAGTGAACAGCCGTGGTCAGTTGGCAGTAAACGATACCTATCAGACTCAAGTTGAAAATGTTTATGCGGTAGGTGATGTCATTGGTTGGCCTAGTTTGGCAAGTGCCGCTTATGATCAAGGGCGTGCGGCGGCAGCTAACATGCTTGGCATGCCAGGTGGTGAATTTATCAGCGAGGTACCGACAGGTATCTATACCATTCCTGAAATCAGTTCAGTTGGTAAAACGGAAGCGGAATTGACGGCTGAAAAGGTGCCATACGAAGTCGGTCGTGCTTTCTTTAAAAATACCGCGCGAGCACAAATTACGGATGAAGCAGTTGGTATGCTGAAGATATTGTTCCATCGTGAATCATTGGAAATATTAGGTATCCACTGCTTTGGTGACCAAGCGTCTGAGATCGTTCACATCGGTCAAGCCATTATGAAGCAACCTGGTGAGCAGAATACTTTGAAATACTTCTTGAATACGACGTTTAACTATCCAACGATGGCAGAAGCGTATCGTGTCGCTGCCTTGAATGGCTTCAACCGAGTGTTTTAGTTTCGTTTAGGTTTTAGTCTACAAAAAAGGCGCTTTGTGATTTACAAAGCGCCTTTTTTAATGGTTTTTAAAAGGGCATTAAGAGTTGTCTGCTCATAATGCTTATCTTGTTAACTTCCTTTGACCGCGTAAATGCCTTTAAGGTTTCGAAAGTAACCTTTGTAGTCCATGCCGTAACCGAATAGAAATTTGTCTTCGACATCCGCGCCAATGTAGTCGGGTACCATGTCCGTCTTGCGGTCATGCAATTTATTAATCACCGTTGCTGTGTATACGCTGCTGGTGCCTTGCTGTTCAAGCCACTTGATGATGGCTTGTAGCGTGTGGCCTTGGTCAAAAATGTCATCTATCACCAAGATATGTCGATCTTTTAGTTCTGTTTGTGGGTAGCTGATCCAATTAAGTGAAGTGCCTTCTGTATCCATGCCATAACGCGTGGCATGAATATAGTCTAATTCAATCGGAAAGCCTAAGCGTTCTATGAGTGCTGCTGTTGGGATAAGTCCGCCGTTCATGACGCAAAGTACGAGGGGTAATTTATCGCCCAAATCGGCGGTGATTTGCTGTGCCATTTTATCTAGAGCGGCATTAATTTGCTGCTCGTCCATAAGGCAGTCTGCATCTTCAAGGATTTGGTTGAGTTGGGTGATGGTTGTCATGATTTGCTCTGATCGTTTTAAGTAGGCGCGATTTTACATGAAATGTCTATAGATGCTAAGTCTTAATCTTATGTAATGTGGCGCATAGGCAGATTGAGGCAAGAATGATTAGCCACGAGGTTTGTAACCAAATTAAAAAAACTGGCAAAGCGGCAAATGCACCATAAATGATTTGGTAGTTAGTGAAAAATTGCGCAAAGGAACTAAAGATGACATTTAGAATAAAGAGTCCAAGACTGCCAAAAATTGAGGCTAAGCAGGCCAGTTTAAAAGAAACTTCGGCATTGGGGGTTAAATAATTCAAGGTTAATAGCATGAGGAAATATAGAAATAAGCTGCCGAACTCCAAAAGATTATTGAACCATAGGCTATTGCTTTCTTGTTGAAACTCTAATGAGATAAGGGTGCCATATAGGCTTAACGTGGCTGCGAATAAAATAGGACCTAGGGTTAAAATGGCCCAATAGGTGAGCATTCTTTCACGAATTTTTCGACGTTTCTGAATATGCCAGATAGATTGAACGCTGGCTTCGAAATTGTTTAATAAAAGTAGAGCGGTTAAAAACAGCATAATGATGCCAGCAATGGGCAGCTTTTTTGATTGCTCAGAGAATTTGACTAAATAGGGCAATACTTGCTCGCTTGAGCCGGGTGCGAGATGCAGTTCGATAAAGTTGAGTAGTTGGGCCTGCATGGTTTGTAGTGTGGGGGTGAAGCTCAAAATACCAAGAATAATGGTGATGATGGGGACGGCTGCTAGTAAACTGGATAGGGTAAGCTGCGCCGCTTTTTGAGACAATGCACTGTTTTTAAAATGGCCAAGCGTCATGATGGCGTAGGGTTTTAATTCTGTTGTGTATTGCTCAAAGCGAGGATTCATAAGCATCCATTAATTGGCCAAATTTAGGGCGATTACTACTTTATCACAAGGTGAGAAGTGGGGTAATACTCACTTACTTTATGCACAATGCACAATGCACAAAAATAGTGCAATGTGCTTGTTTATGGCGCATTAAACTTGTTTTTTTCTTCTTTAGCGAGTAATATTGGTTTTGTTCCTTTTGTGATATTTGTGCTGTGGAGTAGTAGAGTTTAGCTATTCTCGGTTCCTTAGTAACAAATAGTCATTTTAGCCCAGTTTAACTGGGCTTTTTTATGCCTATTAGTTGACGATTGCTATTCCATCCCTATAATAGCCCACCACAAGAAATGTAATGAGTTTTGCGCCTGTAGCTCAGTTGGATAGAGCATCCGCCTTCTAAGCGGACGGTCAGGGGTTCGAATCCCTTCAGGCGCGCCATTTCAGCCCATTACTTTAATACGATTTAATTTAGGTTTTGTTGGCTGTGATTAGGTATGATGATCTTTTGGTCATTTATTAGCCAATAAATTAAAGCAAGTTCCCGAGAGGAAATTTTATGCAAGTTTCTGTAGAGACAACGTCTCCAATTGAACGCGTACTGAGTATCACTGTTCCAGCTGCTCGCGTTGATGAAAAAGTGAACACTGAAGTGGCAAAAACAGCCAAAACTATCCGCATGGATGGTTTCCGTAAGGGAAAAGTGCCTGTTAGTGTTGTAAAAAAACGCTACGGTCAGGGCATTCGTGTTGAAGCAGTTGAACAAATTATGCGTGATGCCTATGTTGAAGCGATCCAGAAAGAAGAGCTTCAACCTGCTGGTATGCCTTCAATTGAGCCAAAAAACTTTGCTGAGGGCGCTGATCTAGAGTTTGTTGTTAAAGTAGAAGTTTACCCAGAAGTTGCCTTGGCAGATAACGCTGTTATCAAGGTTGAGCGTGTTATTTCTGAGGTAACGGACGCTGACGTAGACACTATGTTGGAAACACTTCGTAAGCAAAATGCTGAGTGGAATGCTGTTGAGCGTGAAGCGGCTGATGGTGACCAAGTGACAATCGATTTTGTTGGCTACCTAGGTGAGGAAGCGTTTGAAGGTGGTTCTGCTGAAGGTCATAAGTTGGTGTTGGGTTCAAATACTATGATCCCGGGTTTTGAAACTGGCATTATTGGTGCAAAAGCAGGTGAAGAGCGTTCTATCGAAGTGACTTTTCCTGAAGATTACCAAGCGGAAAACCTTAAAGGTCAAGAAGCGACGTTTAAAATCACAGTATCTGAAGTGGCTGAGCAAGTGCTACCAGAACTTGACGATGCATTCGTTGAGAAATTTGGTTTAGAAGAAGCGACGTTAGAAGCTTTGCGTGCTGAAGTACGCAAAAACATGGAGCGTGAACTAAATCAAGCGGTTAAAGCTAAATTGAAAACAGCTTTGTTTGATGGTCTTTCTTCCATCAATGAGGTAGAAGTGCCTTCTGCATTGGTTGATCAAGAAGTGGATGCATTGCGTAAGCAAGCTGCTCAGCAATTTGGTGGTCAAGATTTTGATGCTTCTCAATTGCCTGCTGAGCTATTTCAAGACGAAGCGAAAAAACGCGCTAAACTTGGTCTATTGATTTCGGAAGTTATCAAGAAAGACGACATTAAAGTAGATGATGATCGTGTGCGTGCTTTCTTGGAAGAAATGGCTCAAGCATACCAAGAGCCACAACAAGTTATCGACTTCTATTTGAAGAACAAAGAGCAACTGGCTCAGGTTCAATCTGCTGTACTTGAAGAGCAGGTTGTTGATAAACTGTTAGAATCCGCTCAAGTAACTGAAGTAACTTTGGGCTATGAAGACGCTATTAAGCCAGTGGCCCAAGCTGGAGAAGAAGCATAAGAATCTCTTCTTATCTTTTTTAAATAAGGTCGACATAGCTCTGGTTATGTCGACTTTTTTGTTTTAAGGAATGCGATATGAATTTGACGAATCCAACGACAGGCCCAGTAGCAATTACGAGTAATGGCCTTGTACCTATGGTCATTGAACAAACCGCACGTGGCGAAAGGTCATTCGATATTTATTCTCGCCTATTGAAAGAGCGTGTTATCTTTTTGGTTGGTCAAGTAGAAGATCACATGGCGAATTTGGTTGTTGCGCAATTGTTGTTTCTAGAGTCAGAGAACCCAGATAAAGATATTCATTTGTATATTAACTCGCCTGGTGGCTCGGTAACGGCAGGCATGTCTATTTATGATACTATGCAATTTATCAAGCCAGATGTTAGTACCATGTGTATTGGTCAAGCGGCCAGCATGGGGGCTTTATTATTGACGGCGGGTGCGGCTGGTAAGCGTTTTTGTCTGCCCAATTCTCGAGTCATGATTCACCAGCCGCTTGGTGGTTATCAAGGCCAAGCGTCAGATATTGAGATCCATACCCGTGAGATCTTAAGTATTAAGCATAAGTTGAATGAAATTATTTCATTCCACACAGGTAAGCCGGTAGATCAGGTTGCGGTGGATACGGATCGTGACAATTTCATGGACCCGGAAGCTGCTAAAGAGTACGGTTTGATTGATGATATTTTGCAAAAACGTACAGTTTAATTTTTTATAAGGGTGGAATAGATGTCGGATGATAATTTTAGTCGTGGCGACCACTCAGATCGGTTGTTGTATTGTTCATTCTGTGGCAAAAGCCAAGATGAAGTAAAAAAGCTTATCGCAGGTCCTTCTGTTTATATCTGCAATGAGTGTGTTGATCTGTGTAACAATATTATTACGCAAGAACTGTCCCAGACTGAAGGTGAAACCAGTGCTGATGATGAATTGCCAACACCGGTTAAATTAAGTAAGGCTTTGGATGATTATGTTATCGGGCAAGAGCGTGCTAAGCGAGTTTTGGCTGTTGCAGTGTATAACCATTACAAGCGCTTGCGTCATCAAGGTAAAGCGGAATCAGGTGTGGAGCTAGGCAAAAGTAATATTTTGCTGATTGGTCCAACGGGTAGCGGTAAAACTCTATTGGCGCAGACATTAGCACGTGTATTGGATGTGCCTTTTACCATTGCAGATGCGACGACCTTAACCGAAGCCGGTTATGTTGGTGAAGATGTTGAAAACATCATTCAAAAGCTTTTACAGAACTGTGACTATGACGTTGAGAAAGCGCAACGTGGTATTGTTTATATCGATGAAATCGATAAGATTTCAAGAAAATCAGACAATCCATCTATCACTCGTGATGTGTCTGGTGAAGGTGTTCAGCAAGCGCTATTGAAATTGATTGAAGGTACGGTGGCATCCGTACCGCCACAAGGTGGTCGTAAGCATCCTCAGCAAGAGTTCTTGCAAGTTGACACCTCAAATATTTTATTTATTTGTGGTGGTGCGTTTGCCGGGCTTGAGCGTGTTATCAGTGAGCGTACCGAGAAAAGCAGCATTGGTTTCTCTGCTAAAGTAAAAAGCAAGGATGAAGGCAAATCTTTCTCTGAAACGGTTCATAGCGTGGAAACCGAGGACTTGGTTAAATTTGGTTTGATCCCCGAGTTTGTGGGTCGTCTACCAGTTGTGGCAACCTTGTCTGAATTGGATGAAGAGGCTTTGGTGACCATATTGAGTGAGCCGAAAAATGCTTTGGTTAAGCAATACCAACATTTGTTTGAGCTTGAGGGTGTGGAGTTGGAGTTTACCCCTGAATCATTACATGAAGCGGCAAAGTTAGCCTTGGAGCGTAAAACGGGTGCTCGCGGCTTACGTAGTATTTTAGAGTCTGCTTTGTTGGATTGTATGTATGACTTACCTACGCGACAAGATGTTGTGAAAGTGGTTATGGATGCGCTATCTGTTCGAGGTGAATCAGCGCCATTAATGGTTCTTGAAAAAGAAGATGTCGCTAAAAATGCTTAATTGTTATTAAGAATGAATTGCAAAGCCGAACCTGCATATGTGGATTCGGCTTTTTTGTTTTCGCATTTCACAACAAACTGCGCTACATTGAACAAATTGAATGCTTGTAATTTTAAGCTTTGCCCTTATCTCTTTTCTAATCCTCAATTTAATAGCTATAAATTAATAGATAGTAAGTGCGCTTTATACTGATGCGCCAAAGTTGGAAATTAATATGTCAGATTCTTTGCTTCTTCCAATGTTGCCATTACGTGATGTAGTAGTATACCCCCACATGGTGTTGCCTTTATTTGTTGGTCGTTCTAAATCCATTGCCGCCCTTGAATCCGCAATGGAAGGCGATAAGCATGTTTTTCTCGTGGCTCAACAAGATGCCTCAAAAGACGATCCTGTGATGGAGGATTTGTACGACATTGGTACGACAGCTAAGGTAATGCAATTGCTCCGTCTTCCAGATGGTACGGTTAAAGTCTTGGTAGAAGGGGTGAAGCGTGCTCGTCTGCAAGGTATGAAAGACGAAGGTGAGTTTGTATCGGGTGAGGTTATAGAACTTGATCAAACAGAAGAGGATCAGGCTGAATTTGATGTTATTCGTAGTGCTTTGCTAAAACAGTTAGATGAATATGTGGCTGGCAGCAAGCGTATTCCTTCTGAAGTGGTGGCTTCGCTTAAATCCATTGATGATTTGGCCAAACTGATTGATAACATCACAGGTCACATGAGTTTAAAACTCGAAGATAAGCAAAAGATCCTTGAGATGGATTCTTTGGTGGCCCGTGGTGAATACTTGATTGGCTTGATGGATGGCGAGTTAGATATTGCTCATCTTGAAAAGAATATTCGCAGTCGCGTCAAAAAACAGATGGAAAAAAGCCAGCGTGAGTATTATCTGAATGAACAAATGAAAGCCATTCAAAAAGAGTTGGGCGACATGGAGGATGGCAGCAATGAGTTGGATTTGCTGCAAGAAAAAATTACCGAAGTGGGGATGACAGAAGAGGCCAAAGACAAAGCCGAAGCGGAGTTGAAAAAACTACGCATGATGTCTCCCATGTCGGCTGAGGCCACGGTAGTGCGTGGTTATATTGATTGGTTGGTCTCCTTGCCGTGGAAAAAACGCAGTAAAGTGCGCAACGATCTTGCCTATGCCGAGAAAGTGTTGAATCAGGATCATTATGGTTTGCAAGATGTTAAAGAGCGTATCTTAGAGTTTTTGGCCGTTCAGCAGCGCGTGAAAAAAGTCAAAGGTCCAGTATTGTGTTTGGTTGGGCCTCCAGGTGTGGGTAAAACGTCCCTTGGTCAATCCATTGCGAAAGCCGTGAATCGTAAATATGTGCGCATGGCATTAGGTGGTGTACGTGATGAAGCGGAAATTCGCGGTCACCGTCGTACTTATATTGGCTCAATGCCGGGTAAATTGTTGCAAAAACTGACGAAAGTAAAAGTAAAAAATCCATTATTCCTGTTGGATGAAATCGACAAAATGGGCATGGATCAACGTGGGGATCCAGCATCTGCATTGCTAGAGGTGTTGGATCCAGAGCAAAACCATACTTTCAATGATCACTATTTAGAAGTGGACTACGATTTATCAGATGTAATGTTTATCTGTACTTCCAATAGTATGAACATTCCTGGTCCCTTGTTAGATCGCATGGAAGTAATTCGTATCCCAGGATACACCGAAGACGAAAAATTAAACATTGCTAAACGTTATCTATTGCCTAAGCAAGTTAAGTTAGCAGGTTTGAAGGACAGTGAAATTGACATTACTGACGATGCTTTAATGGATGTGATTCGTTACTACACCAAAGAGGCTGGTGTGCGTGGCTTAGAAAGAGAGATCAGTAAAATCTGTCGTCGTGTGGTGAAAAAGCAAGCGTTGGCGAAAGCGAAAAAAATCGCTGTTATTTCTGTTACTAGCGAGAATCTAGAAGATTTCTCTGGCGTCCATAAATTTAGCTATGGTAAAGCGGAAGAAAAAAATCAAATCGGTCAGGTTACAGGTTTGGCTTGGACCTCTGTGGGCGGTGAATTATTAACCATTGAAGCGGCGGGTGTGCCTGGTAAAGGTCGTCATGTGAAAACAGGTTCGCTTGGTGATGTGATGCAAGAATCCATTCAAGCGGCCCTTACCGTAGTGCGAAGTCGTGCTGCTGGACTGGGGATTGATGACGATTTTCATGAAAAAATTGACCTCCATTTACACGTTCCAGAAGGCGCTACACCGAAGGATGGTCCAAGTGCTGGTGTGGCTATGTGCACGGCTATTGTATCAGTGCTTGCAAAAGTGCCCGTTAAAGCCTCTGTGGCGATGACTGGTGAGATTACATTGCGCGGAGAGGTCTTGCCTATAGGTGGGCTCAAAGAGAAGCTTCTGGCGGCTCATAGAGGTGGTATTAAAACGGTGATTATTCCACAAGAAAATAGCCGTGATTTGAAGGAAATACCGGATAACATTAAAGCAGACATTGACGTTATCCCAGTAAAATGGATTGATGAAGTGCTGGATATTGCATTAGAGTACATTCCTTCACCAAAAAAGGTAGAAACATTACCTTCTAGTGAAAAAACTGTTGATGAACAAGAGTCTGTAAGTCATCATTAGATCCATCCTGTGTTGACAGGGAGTAGGTTTGGCTTGTATAACTGCTCGCTCGGCCTTGTCGGTTGACATATTTTTTGCGCCGATAATAAAACTAAGGAACCACGAAAATACTGAAGGGGTACAACGTGAACAAATCTGAATTGATTGATGCAATTGCAGCGTCTGCTGATATTTCTAAAGCTGCTGCTAATAATGCTCTTGACGCTACTATAAATACAATTCAAACGGCTTTGGCAAAAGGTGACCAGGTAACACTTGTTGGTTTTGGTACTTTTGCTGTTAAAGAACGTGCTGCACGTACTGGCCGTAATCCTCAAACTGGTGAGGAAATCCAAATTAAAGCAGCTAAGGTTCCTGGCTTTAAAGCCGGCAAAGGTTTAAAAGACGCTGTAAACTAATGCACGTGGAGCAGTAGTTCAGTTGGTTAGAATACCTGCCTGTCACGCAGGGGGTCGCGGGTTCGAGTCCCGTCTGTTCCGCCATTAGATACAAAAAGGTGTAGTCCAAGCGGAATACACCTTTTTTGTTGGCTCATTAAATAAATTTCATATGGAGGCAGTAATGCTCCAGGATATCAGAGACAAGTCACAAGGCATTGTTGTCAAAATCATTGTTGGTTTTATCGTCGTGACTTTTGCTCTTTTTGGCGTTGATGCCTTAGTTACCAGTTTCAATTCATCAGATAAAGTCGCCGAAGTGGATGGCGTCGAAATCACTCGTACACAAATGTTGCAAGGCGCGGAAACTCAACGTCGCCAGTTGATTTCTATGATGGGAAGCCAAATTAATCCGGCTTTATTAGAAGACAATCTATTACAACGTCGCGCTCTTGATGAATTGATTCAGCGCGCCGTGCTTGCCAACCAAGCCGACGATCTTGGATTGGGGGTTTCAGATGCGCAAGTGAATGCGTATTTATTGCAAGCAGAGCAATTCCAAACAAACGGTGAATTTGATCAGAACAAATATCTGAATTTTTTACGCTCGCTTGGCTTTACGCCATTGGCATTCAAGGAGCGAATTAAGCAAGATGTGTTGATTCAACAGCCTCGTAATGCCATCGCGGGTTCAGAATTTGTGTTGCCTTATCAGGTGCAAACAGTAACGGACTTACAATCGCAAATACGTTCTTATGACTATGTGTCTTTTTCACTTGCTGATGAATCTGAACAAACCAATGTGTCTGATGCAGAGTTGCAAGCTTACTATGATGAGCACAAAGACAGCTTCAAAACACCAGAGCAAGTGAAGCTTGACTATGTGGTTATTGCTAGCAGCGATTTCAATGATAAAGTGGAAGTGAAGGATGCTGAATTACAGGACGCTTATCAAGCTCTGATTGCTGATATGACGCCAGAAGAACGTTCCGCTTCGCATATTCAGATTGAGACCGCAGATCGCTCTGAGAAAGACGCTGAGGCCATTGCTACTGAGATTCAAGAAAAGCTAGCGGCTGGTGAAAGCTTTGCTGATTTAGCGGCTCAGTACTCTGATGATATCGCCTCTAAAAATGACGGTGGTTATCTAGGTTACATTCAGAAGGGTTCAATGGGCGATGAATTTGAAAAGGCTTTGTTTTCAATGAAGAAGGGTGAAGTCAAAGAGGTGAAAACAGAATACGGTATTCACCTGATTCAATTAGATGATATTGCCGCAGTGGATCTGCCAAGTTTTGAAGCTGAGAAAGCGCAATTAACTCAAGAATTGCTTGCTGACAAAACTCGTGACGCTTTATTAACCGCTCATGAAGACATTACTGATTTAGCGTACGCAAGTGAGAACTTGCAAGGCATTGCTAAGGAATACGATGTTGATGTGCTGCACAGTGCTTACTTTGGTCGTCAAGGTGGTAGTGATGAGGTTACCTCTAACCCAGCAGTGATTGCGGCCGCCTTTGGTGCAGCTGTGTTGGAAGATGATCAAAACAGTGATTTGATTGAATTGAATGACGATGAAGTTGTGGTGGTTCATTTAAACGATCATAAAGCGGAAGCCGTACAAAGTTTTGACGATGTGAAAGATCAAGTGGCGTCTATCGTTATACAAGATAAAGCGCTTGCTAACTTGAAGGTCAAAGCGCAAGCGGCAATGGCCTCTGCTAATACAGATTGGACCAGTGTTGAGAATGCTCAGCGAGGTCAAGACGAAATAACCTCATTGGCTTTCTCTCTGCCTCATCCTGAGCAAGCGCCTGTGACTGAGGTTAAGGATATGGCCAATGGCGATGTGGCACTGATTCGTCTCAATAAAGTTACCATTGGTGATGAGCCTGTTACGGATGAACAGAAGCAAGCTTATCAGCGTTACTTGAGTCAAAATCAAGCGAATTTGAGCACACAGGCTCAACAAGCTTACTTAACCACTCAAGCGGATATTGAACGCTAAGTTATATTCGCTGAAAAATAAAAAACCACTTCACATTGTGAAGTGGTTTTTTGGTTTTATGGCGAGTTATTTTAGATCGCTAATACGACTTTATAACCTTATTGAAATTTTAAGAACCATTCATTGGCTGGCACAAAAAACGCTTGGGCTGTTTTTGCTTCTGTGTATTTCATCAGGTGATCTGTGTTGCCCTGTTCATCACCGATAATCATGCTTTCCAACATTAAATTAAAATTAGTAGGACTCTTACTGTAACTGGCAAACATTAGGCCTTGGTCGGTTAAATTTCCGTAAGGCATACTTTGGCGTAAAATCTCAATGGATTTACCTTGTGCGTCTTTTAATGACGTGCGCTTAGTGTGGGCGTGAATTGATTTTTCCGCAGAAGGGTATTCTTCATTGTCTTGCTTAGTACGTCCGTATGTGTCTTCTTGAGTTTTAAGGTCCTGTTGTTGCCACTTTTCCAAATTATGGCTAAAGCGCATAAGGTTTAAATAGGAGCCATTGGCAAAGTTTGGATCAGCCTCACTTACCAAGGCAACGGCTTTACGCTGTTCGCCTTGTGGGTTTTCTGTACCGTCTACAAAGCCGGTGAGATCGCGACTGTCTTTATAGATGAAACAGGGCACTTCTTCCACTAGTTCGACACAGTCATTGAGTAATGCAAATAGACGACGAGTCAGATCGAAAGCCGCATCATGACGCATGGCTCGAATGTGCAGCACCATGTCGACGTCTGTTGGTGTGATTTCCATTTCTGGGCCTTTTAGATGAGGAAAAAAGGCGAGTTCTTTTGGCTGCTGTGTATCGAGCTTAGACCAGATACCTTTACTAAAGCCAATCGCTGCGTGCAATTGCGCCTGGCTGAATTCTTGCTGAACTTGATTGATGGTGCTTGGAAAAGCCGCAAGAGCGGATTTTAAGCTTGATATATGCTCAGCTAGTATATTTAGGGTAACAAAAAACGCGTCACTGGAAGGTTCCGCGATAATGCCTGACTGGTAACTTGTCATTTTTTGTTCCTTTGAAGTTTGACTTAAAAATTTGGATACAGGGCTTTTAATTGACTGGCTTGAGATGGTTTGGCAATGCCGCTGACATATTCTTCAAGGGCGTCAGCCAAAGGTTTGCCATACCATTCATGAGAGGGATTATTGGAGTACATTATCAGTTCAGCTTCCATGAGTAATTGGGTAACTTGCACAGAAGTTAGCCGCTTGATGTCATCTAAAGTACGAATTTCATGGTCGCCCCAACGATGACGAGCCCACTCTAGTAAGTTTGTTCGCAACTCAGAAAGTTGATCATTACGACAGGTCGTTAACAAGTGTTGAAATGCAGTAGGTTCGTCAGGTGTAGAAAGTGGCGCGAACTCCTGTAGGGTCGGAACCGACTCTTCCATCGTTTCAGATTTTGGTTTTTGACGGCGTAAAAAGACCCACAAAGCCAGCGTGAGTAAAGCCATGGCAAATAAGGTGTATATCATTAGGGTTTTGAGTGACCAGGTGTCATTGTCAGACTTAATGATGGTTGGAGAAGCCACTATGGTTGGTTCAGCCTTAGGCTCTGGTTTCTTTTGCAGTGAAATCGGTGCAGTTGAACTTGGTTGTGCAGGCAAAGGTGTGGTGTCAATGCTAGGCGTTTTCTTGTTATTCTCTAAGTTTGGTAGGGGCGCAATGTCTATGCCGTTGGTATTAGCCAGCGCGTGAACCAGCTTGGCTTTGCGCGTATCCCAGTAGCTAATGTCGATGTCTGGTAGTTGCAGATTGCCTTGTGCGGTTGGTACCACTTCCACTTGTATACTTTGTTCACCAATGACGCCATTGGCATTTTTACTGGTACTGAATTTAGGTGGTTGTGGGTAAAGTTTATAATTTCTGGTGCTATTAAAATCTAATGTTGGGATTTGCTCTGGTAATGATCCTGTTGCACGAATGTGAATATTCCACAATAAGGTGTCACCAACACGTGGTGTATTATCAGTAGACGATAGCTTACTAGTGACTTCAACTGATTGACTGGGTAACCAGGCGTCGGCTACATAACTGGCAGGAATAGGAAGTACTTGTAGATTTAATGGTTCACTTTGAACTTTGATTAAGCGACGGCCAAAAGACGTGTTCACCATGGCTTGAATGCCTTGGGGTGAGATGGTGAGTAAACCACTGCGCTGTGGAAAGCTTAAGTAATCGCGAGTAATCACCTCGTATTGTGTGCCATTGATGGTTTCATAGCTCATTTGATCATCGCTCAAACGTTCGACGACTAAGTCTGGATGGCTTGGCACAGTACGATTGGCATTCTGTAATGCAACTGAAGTATAGAGTTTGATGCGTAAAATTACCTGTTGCTGTAGGTAAGGTTCGTTGTCTGATGCCTCTATACGAACGATAACGGGAGGATTGCCATTGTCATCAAGCAATTGAGGTGAACTTTTCACTTCTAATTTAATGGGCTGGGACTGATGGTTGCCTATCGTGATGGCAGGAATTTCTATTGTGCCAACGGATTTAGGCATAAGTGAAACAACCCAAAAATTGAGCGCTTTGCTGGTGCCAAGGTTAAAGCTGAATTGACTGTTTTGACTTTTTCCCAATACCTCAAAATCTTTTTGTAATGGGCTCAAATCTGGGCCATTACCTGTATTGCTGAAATCGGCTTTTAAGGTAAGTTTCACTAGCGTATTTTCGGTGACTACTTTTTTATCTAGGGTCGCGGTTACCGTGTCCGCATAACTGAAAGAGGATAATAGCAGGGTGCAGCAGAAGGCCAGACAATAGTTCATTAGCCATCTTATGTGAGCCTGATAGCAAGTGATGTTTGATTGTCTTACCATGGGTTCATCCCATCCTCTTGTCGTAATATATTCTGAGCGCGTTTTTCTTGATGCAAATATTCTAATTTGCGTTGCAATAAGCTACCAGGGTCGTCCTGTATTTGACGTAGCCATTGTTCCAAGGCTTGTTGGTTTTCTTGTCGCCCTTGGGCTGATCTTTGTTGCTCGTCCTCAGCCCTATTATTATCCTCAGCTGATTCACTTTTGTCTTGTGTTTCGTCATTTTTGTTTGCAGTATCTGGCGTTTCAGCGTCCTGCTGGCCTTGTGGTTGGGGCTTTGGTGGGGCTTGTTGCTGATTTTTCTGTTGTGACGAGCCTTGCTGTGATGGTGAGTCTTGCTGCTGTTTTTGTTGTTGTGCGGTTAAATAATCAAGGTTCTGTTGGGCAACGGTCAGTTTAGGGGTTTGTTTTAATGCAGCTTGGTAGGCTTGTATTGCCTTGTCTGTTTGTCCGGAAAGCGCATAGGCATTACCAAGATTGTAGTTATCTGCCGCATTGCGTTCGGTATTCTCCAGGTCTTTTATGGTTTCCGAGTATTGTTCTAAAGCGTAAGCTGAGGCAGCTCGCCAATCTGGTCTTTGAAATAATTCTTTGGCAGCCTGCCAATTACCTTGATCAACATACTGCTGAGCCTTTTGGTCTGGTGTGCGAAACCAGTCCAACGGCGAGGCGATTAATTGCGAGCTTGGCAAATAAAAAATACCCAGTAACACCAAGAAAACCACTCCGCGGCGAAATTGATAAGCCAGCCAAATTAGAAATGGAATAGCGAACCAATGTCCCTGATCTTTCCAAGTGATACCTTGATTGTCCGCTTTTTCTCGGTTGTTTTGAACGTTTGATGTTTGATTGATCTGCTGTAATTCATTGCCTGTAAGGCGGCCATGATAAAAGTGACCATCTAGAGATTGAGTAAAGGCTCGTAATTGTGTAATGGGGGTTTCTGGAATAATTGTTTGATTAGCGCGCTTTAATAATCTACCGTTCGGCAGTTTTATGGTGCCACCTTGAGGAGTGCCTATGGCGATTAAATCCAGATGAATGTCTTGATCCTTAAGCAGCTCAGGGATGCGTGCTTCATCCCGCGAAGAAATATCGTCGGTTAGTACGATCAAATGCAACAGACTATCGCTCTTATTGAGTTGGATAGCAGTGTTTATAGCATCGGTTAAATTATTGCCGTAGATTGGCATGATGATGGGTTCGAGTGCCAACAAAAAGTGTGTAATGGTGTCTCTATCTTGACTGAAAGGGCTGATGACGTAACTGTCCCCTGCGTAAGCGATTAAAGCGATGTCACCGCCTTTGCTACTGCTTAATATGTCGCGTACTGTCTGTTTTAGCTGAGTTTGGCGATTAGGCTGAATGTCTGTGGCGTACATGGAAAGTGATTGATCCACCACAATCACGGTTTTTTGACTGTTTAAATACATAGGTTGGGTGGTTTTTTGCCAACTTATGCCCGCTATTCCAAGCCAGCATAATAAAATGCTAAACAATCCTAACCATTTATTTAGAGAAGGCGCGTTTTGCCCATCTTGTAAATAGGGTAGAAGATGTAAATCAACAATGTCATTAAGCTTTTTTTGTTGATCTTGCTGGGAATGAAAGCAATACATTGCTAGTAAGGTGATAGGAATCAACACTAGCCATTCAGGGTATTCAAAATGCAGACTATCAAATAAGGTCATGGTGTACCTCTGCGTATTTGAATGCCTTTAGTAAGCGCCAGTGTGATAATCAAACAAATAATAGAAATAAAGCCTAGCCAGTGAAATAAACTGGTGACGGGACGCTGCCAGATATCTTCCGATGGCGTAGGTTCAAGTTGATCAAGCTCTTGATAAATGGCTTGTAGATCTTCTGTACTGCGAGCGCGAAAGTAATGTCCACCGGTTTGTTGAGCAATGTCTTGTAACAGGCTTTCATCTAAATCACTGGAAGGGTTGATGATCTTGGGGCCAAAAAAACCTCTCATTACCATTTGCTCAGCGCCCATGCCAATGGTGTGCACGCGAACTTGCTGGGAAGCGGCAAAAGCGGCTGCCTGACTGGGTTGAACTCGCCCTGCAGTATTGGCACCATCGGTCATTAGGATAAGTACTTTCTGATCGGCTGGTTTATCTTGAAGTTGCTTGATACCTAACCCAATGGCATCGCCAATGGCGGTTCGTTGGCCAGCAAAACCAATTTGTGTTTCTTGAACTAATTGATTGATGGTTTTGGTGTCAAAACTTAAAGGTGCTTGTAAGAAGGCTTTGCTACCAAAAACGATGATACCTATACGATCACCACGGCGTTGGGTGATAAAGTCAGACAGTACCGATTTGGCGGCTTGTAAACGATCAGCAACTTGATTTTCTAAAACCATGTCGGTAATTTTCATGCTGCCAGAAAGGTCTAAGGCAATCAATAAATCTCTTCCAGAGGGGGTGATTTGAGTCGGTTCCCCCAACCAAGTCGGACGACTCATTCCTAAGACTAAGATAAGCCACGCTAGCCACAGCATCAGTTTGGCAAGCTTAGCATGATGTGTAATACGGCTTTTGCTTTGATTCTCAATTAACTCATGACTGTGGGCCCACCAAATGGCGGCGTACTTCGTCTGCGCGCGCGGCAGTTTGCTGACCAACCAAGGTAGTGGCAACAGCACGAATACCCAAGGCCAAATAAACTCAAGCACGATGCCTCCTGATCCAGTATCGGGTCGTTGCTATCATGGTGTCTTGTTGTGCAGCATCCAACTCTATGTGTGGTTGGTAGGGTGCCGTAATAAAAATGTCGCCTAACTGGGAAAACTGGCGTTTCTCTGGCATGCCTATATCAAGATACGCGATTAACTCTCGGCTGCTGAGTGCGGCTTTTTGCTCCTGACCTAGGCTAACTAGACAGCGACGTATTAATTCGTGACAAAGAATAATAGCGTCTTTGGCTGAACTTTGTGGCAGGTTGTTTTTAAGTAGTGCGAGTGCTTCTCGTCGATAGGCGCGTTTATTATAGCGTCTTATCCACCACCAAATTACCATCATGATACTGCTTAATAAGATAACAATGATAGGCCAGGTCCACCAAGCTGGCGGCCACATAGCAACTGCGTCAGGCAGCAGATAAGCTTTATTAGGCAACTCAATGGCCGACGTGGATGGCATCATTAACCTAGAGCTCCCATAGAAAGTAAACTTCTTGCAATGCTTTCTGGCGGTTCGGCTAAATCAAACAGCAGGTGTTGGATGCCTAGATGGTTTAGTTTGTGTTTGAGTTGCTGGTTGTGTTTGAGGAAACTGGCACGGGCTAATTCTGCACTCGTGTGACTGACATTGACGAGATCGCTGCCTTTGGCGTGTTTAATATGATATTGCCCAGCAGCTAAATTAAAGGCGTTGTCGTCAATAATTTGCACCCAAAAAACCTTGTTATGCTCCGCCAAATAATGCAAATGTGTCAGTTCTTGAGGGGAAACTGATTGTTTGTCTGTCAGCAGTATGATGTCTTTGTTTCTCATCTTTTTGGTAATGGGATGAGGTGCGACCATTTGCAAAGTGGCTTTGGCTTGGCTGCGATTGAGAATCTGACTGGCGCGAGACAATTGCTTAAATAGAATGGATAGATTGTTGGGCTTTTGTTGATGGTGATCTTCGTCAGCAAAACAAAGACGATAAGTAAACGCATCACCTTGTTGTTGACTACGCCAAGCAATAATAGCGGCCAGCTGAATAAAACGAGTGGCAATGAAGGTATGTCGAGTGCCGAAATAAGCGTCAGCCGATAGATCCAGCATCAGCAAGCGTTGATGCTCATGTTCTTGGGCATAAAGGCGAGTATGGGCTTTTCCCGTGCGAGCAGTAACGCGCCAGTCAATGTGACGTAAATCATCGCTTGGTTGGTAAGCGCGTAACTCGAGCATTTCCAAGCCTTGGCCTTTTATGTGGGAATATTTGTCCCCCGTGTTGAAAGCGTAATACTTGGCTTTTGGTGCGCGTCCTAAGTGCTTGGCATAGTGAGCAAAGACGGCAAAATCCGTTTCTTGTAATTCTGGTGAAACGGGTGACAGCAATAAGCTCATAGTGCAATCACCTGTTGATTAAAGTGTCGGCACATGACTGATTAGGCGGCGCAGTAAATCGTCAGTAGAAAGGCCACTGGCTTGGGCTTCAAAGGACGTAATCACTCGATGACGTAGTACTGGCAAGGCCACTCGGCGCACATCGTCTGGGGTCACAAAGTCACGCCCTTCTAGCATAGCATTGGCACGCGCGCAGCGATCTAAGGCGAGTGTGCCTCGTGGACTTGCGCCAAATTCTATTAGCTGCAGATTGTGTGCATCTTGACCCAAAAAAAGTTCTGGCTGACGTGTGGCCATGACCAATTGCACTATGTAGTGTTCAACATTTTCCGACATATATAAGCTTAGCGCTTGCTGTTGCAGTGTCAGTATTTGCTCAGGGTGACACAATGCTTGCGCCGCCTTGTCTTGTGTTTTGTGTAAATCTTGTTGGCGAACCAAACGTAATACTTCGAGTTCGCTCTTAGCGCTTGGGTAACCCAAATTAATCTTCATCATAAAGCGATCAAGCTGGGCTTCTGGTAAAGGGTAAGTCCCTTCTTGCTCAATGGGGTTTTGGGTGGCGATAACGAAGAATAAAGGTGGCAAGGCATAACTTTGGTTGCCCACTGTGACTTGCTGTTCGCCCATGGCTTCCAGTAGCGCCGATTGTACTTTGGCTGGTGCTCGGTTGATTTCATCGGCTAACACTATGTCATTAATGATGGGGCCAGGCACGAAACTAAACAGCCCAGTTTCTTGTTGATAAATGTCTGATCCAGTGATGTCGCCTGGTAACAAATCAGGGGTAAATTGAATGCGCTGGAAACGACCGTCAATAGCGTTGGCGAGGACTTTTGCGGCAGTGGTCTTGGCAATGCCTGGAGGGCCTTCTAAAAGCACATGCCCATTGGCGATTAATGCTACTAACAATTCGTGAGTTAAATCCTCCTGACCAATAATGGCTTGATTGAGATGATCTTTTAACTGCTCAACAAGAGATAGCATCGAATTGAGGTTCCTTATACTTCTGTCAATAATCGAATGAAAACTTTATAATAGCGCCCATCTTATCGGATTCAAATCTTTACGCACAGAGCTAACTTTGTAAGGGTAACGTAAGCGCGGAACGGAAAAATGGCAAAAATTGTACTGACGGTGGCTTTGCCTGCTTTTAAATATGAAGCCATGTATGCTGGCGCGGCGAAAAATTTGGTCGCCAGCAGTTTAGACGGACGTAAAGTACAATTGCCATTATCTGCTTTTCAATCTTTTGTAACGCACCAAGGGATCCATGGTCTGTTTGAAGTGGAATTTGATGATAGGAATAAATTGGTTGGCGTGACTAGACTAAAATAACGGCTGCCAACATAGATCACGTATTCAGGAGCTTTTTTATGTATCAGTTTGCCCGCTCGCTATTGTTTAAACTTGACCCCGAAGTGTCTCATGAGCTTGCTTTGGATATGCTCGCGGCGAGCAGTCGATTGGGCTTGAATAAGCTGTTTGCGGATATGCCAAATAGCAAACCGGTTGATCTGATGGGGCTAAGATTTCCCAATGCAGTGGGGTTGGCCGCTGGCTTGGACAAAAATGCCGATGCGTTTGAAGCATTGGGCGCCATGGGGTTTGGCTTTGTGGAAGTGGGTACTGTGACGCCCAGAGGTCAGGCAGGTAACCCTAAGCCTCGCCTGTTTCGTTTGCCTGAACATCAAGCCATCATTAATCGAATGGGGTTTAATAACAAAGGCGTTGATCACCTTGTGGCGCGTATTAAAAAACATAAGTATCCGGGTATTTTGGGGGTTAATATTGGTAAAAACTTGACCACTTCAGTAGAAGATGCCGCGGCGGATTATTTATCTTGTTTGGAGGTGGTGATGCCTTATGCGGATTACGTCACCGCTAACATCAGTTCGCCAAATACCCCAGGCCTTCGAAGTTTGCAGTTTGGCGAGAGTTTAGCGGAATTGATTTCACCTTTGGTTACCGCGCGTGATCACTATCAAGAAGAGCGCGGAAAGCGTGTGCCTTTGGCGGTGAAAATAGCCCCAGACATGAGTGACGATGAAATCAAGCTGGTGGCCGATACCCTAGTTGAACAGAAAGTAGACGGCATCATTGCTACCAATACCACGTTATCTCGGGATGCCGTTGCAAATCATCCTTTGTCGAAAGAAGCCGGTGGATTAAGTGGCGCACCTTTAAATGAAGCCTCGACACATGTGGTACATGTGCTTGCAGAGCATTTAAAAGGCGCCTTACCAATTATTGGTGTTGGCGGTATTAGCACGGGGGCAGATGCCGTTGAGAAATTGCAAGCGGGTGCGAGTTTGGTACAAATTTATTCTGGTTTTATTTATCGTGGGCCAGAGTTAGTGAAAGAAGCCGTTGCCAGTACCGATGCTTATTATCGAGAGCTTGATTTGAAATAAGTAATCAAGCGGAATGATTTACATGTGTCGTTTGACGGCACTGCACGAGGCGGGATGCATATCCCGCCTTTGTTATTTTTGGCGAAACCGCCAAACACTGAATTTAATCAAAAGTAGCTATAAATGAACTCAATGACAGACACGCCTGAACCAACACAGTACGCCTTAGAGATAACTTGCCCACTGGGCATGGAAAACGTACTTGAAAAAGAATTGCATGCCGAAGGTTTGATGCAGACGCGTTTAGGTGAGGCACAAGTAAAGCTCACCACTGATTTAACTGGTATGTATACCGCTTGCTTATGGTCGCGTGTTGGTACCCGAGTCATGTTGCCCATCGGCCAATTTAAGATGGAAACCGCGGATGATTTGTATGCTGGTGTCAAAGCCATTAATTGGTCAGAACATCTGTTGGTAAGTAACACCATTGCCATTGATTGTCATGGCACTAACCATCACATTCGTAATACACAGTTTGGTGCAGTTCGTACCAAAGATGCTATTGCAGATTATTTTGTGGCCATGACAGGGCAGCGACCGAGTGTTGAAAAGAACCAACCAGATGTGCGTATTGCGGTGCGTATTAAGCGTGACCAAGTGACGGTGAGTATCGACCTGTCAGGTGAAAGTATGCACCGCCGCAGTTATCGCCAGCAGGGTTCGATGGCGCCGCTTAAAGAAAACCTTGCTGCGGGGCTGTTGTTGCGAGCTGGGTGGAGCAAAGAGACAGAATGGCGTCAGTTAATTGATCCCATGTGTGGCTCGGGCACCTTTTTGGTCGAAGCGGCTTTGATGTCATTGGATATCGCACCAGGGTTGCGTCGTCAGTATTGGGGCTTTAAAGGTTGGAAGCAGCACGATCACAGATTGTGGCAACAGCTTAACGATCTGGCCAAAAATCGTAAAAAAGACCCTGCTACTTTGGGTGTGCGTTTTCAAGGCACGGACCGTGAGCAAAGGTCTATTGCTGCCGCACGTGAAAACATTAAACGCGCAGGTCTGACTGGTGTGATAGAAGTGACCTTATCACCTTTTCAGCAACATGAATTTGACCTAGATGAAAATCAGCCTGGATTGGTGATTACCAACCCACCTTATGGTGAGCGTTTGGGGGATGAAATGGCGTTAATCGCTTTGTATCGCCAGCTAGGAGAATGGGTAGTAAACCATGCGCAAGGTTGGCAGCTTATGATGTTGACCAGCAACGACCATTTAGCCCGTCAAATTCCAGTTCGACCTGAGAAAAGTACTCGTGTCATTAATGGTGGGATTGAGTGTCGTGCTTATCAATTCCCTGTTACAGAGGGAAATATCAAAGCCGATGCGGTGTCGCATTCTGTGATGACGCCTGGCGCACAGATGGTGGCAAATCGTCTGCAAAAGAACTTTAAGAAGATGAAGAAATGGCTGGAGCGTAACAAAATTCAATGCTTCAGAGTGTACGATGCGGATATGCCTGAATACGCTGTAGCCATTGATTTGTATCAGGATTGGGCACACGTTCAAGAATATCAAGCACCAAAAAGTGTTGATCCAGAGAAAGCCAAACAAAGACTGTTTGAAGTCGTGTCTGCTATTCCAAATGCGTTGCAGATTTCTGAATCCAATGTGGTTGTGAAGCATCGTCAGCGTCAGGCGGGCAAAGGTCAATATGAGAAATTGGATCAGTCGCAGCATGAGATGGTGGTGGAAGAGCACGGCTGTGATTTCATTGTTAACTTGAAAGATTATTTGGATACAGGCTTGTTTCTAGATCACCGTCCAGTACGCAAGCTGATCCAAGATAAAGCCAATGGTGTGCGTTTCTTAAATTTGTTTTGTTATACCGCATCGGCTTCTGTGTATGCCGGTCAAGGTGGCGCTCGTTCGACATTGAGTGTGGACATGTCAAATACCTACACTGATTGGGCGCGCCGTAATATAGCATTAAATGAATTTTCTGAACGCGATCACAGAGTTGAAAGAGCGGACTGTTTTGAGTGGTTAAAACAAAACAAAGACGAATTTGATTTGATCTTCATGGATCCACCGACTTTCTCAAACTCTAAAAAAATGGCGGATGTGTTAGACATTCAGCGTGACCACGGTGAGCTAGTGCGTTTGGCGATGGCGAGATTGGCGCAAGAGGGTGAATTGATTTTCTCGAATAATTATCGACGTTTTCGTTTGGACGAGGATTTGTTGAACGATTTTGACGTTGAAGACATTACCAAATCTACGCTAGACCCAGATTTTGAGCGCAACAACAAGATACACCAGTGTTACATCATCAAACATAAATCTGGGTGTTAGACAGGGAATTCAGTATAATTTCCTAAAATTTTAAACTAATTGTTTTTTATTCTATAACCTGTTGTTTTAAATAAATTTATAAGTTTCCTGATATGAAAAAAACATTTCGTCTTGTGATCAGTTGCCCCGATAGAGTGGGGATTGTTGCTGCGGTAAGTCAATTTTTAAATGAGCGTTCTGGTTCCATTATTGAGGCCAGTCATCATACTGACTCAGAGCAGCAATGGTTTTTCATGCGCCATGATATTGATGCAAAAAGTTTGTCGATTGACCTAGAGACGTTTCGTGAAGAATTTGCGCCGATTGCTGAAGAATTCAACATGCGTTGGTATGTGAAAGACAGCGAAGATCGCCCTAAAGTCATTTTAATGGCAACCAAAGAGTCTCATTGCCTGAATGACATCATGCACCGCTGGCATACTGGCGAGTTGGCTTGTGAAATTGTGGGTGTGATTGCAAATCATGAAGATCTTCGTTCTATGGTTGAGTGGTATAACGTGCCTTATTTCTGCATACCTGTGCCGAAAGAAGATAAAATGCCTGCTTTTAAAGAAATTGAAGCGCGTATTGAGGAAACTGGTGCTGACACCATTGTATTGGCTCGCTACATGCAAATCTTCCCTGAATACTTGTGTGAGAAATATAAGCATCGAGTAATCAATATTCACCATAGTTTCTTACCGTCTTTCATTGGTGCTAAGCCTTACCATCAGGCGGCGGTTCGTGGCGTGAAGCTGATCGGAGCCACATGTCATTATGTCACGGCTGACCTAGATGCGGGCCCAATCATTGAGCAAGATGTGATTCGAGTTCGTCACAGCCATGCTGCAGAAGACATGGTGCGTTTGGGTAAAGACATTGAAAAGCTAGTATTGTCTCGTGGTCTACGTTATCACTTGGAAGACAGGGTACTGGTTCATGGCAACAAAACGGTAGTGTTTGCAGATTAAACGAATTAAGAAACTTATGTCGTAAAAAATGGAAGGCTTTGGCTTTCCATTTTTTTTATGTTTTTTAACTTTTTGTAATCTTAAGTGAGTGACATCTTTGTTTTCTTGAAAAGCGTCTATAGTTAACGGATGAGTATAGAAAGAGACGGCTACAAGAGGGAAATTATGAAACTCAAATTAACGCCAACTCAGAATTTATGCGTTGGTTTTTTAGAGTCAGGATTTAAGTTAGTGCAAATGGGGGAGCAATATTATTTTGTTAAGGGAGAGCGTCGTCAAAAAGTGCTCCCTAAAACCCTAGACGCGTTAGTGAATCGCGGTGCGTTATCCTTTACTGACGAAGGTGATTATATTCTAAGTGATGAGTTTGTAGCCCATCGCAAACGAATGCGAGAGTCTGACCAAAGTGTTCCTGTTAAGCATTAGTGAGTAGTTCTGCTTATTGACCCAAGTATTTCAATATTGAAATCTTGGGTCTTTTTTTGTCTGTCATCTGCTTATTGAACTGACTTGGGGGGTTGTGTGAATAAGTGTCCAACAGCCTGAGCTAATTGTGAACTGATACGCTCACTTCGTAACAACTGCCATAATGGTTGTTTGGTTTCCGGGTGCTGGCTGAATTCCGCTGTAATTTGTTTAAAGGCAATGAAGCCATCCTGACGATGAGCGAGTTTTTCCATAATAATGCGCAATAACTGTGGATTAAGCGCGATCCAATGTGGGCATTTTGCCGCTAAAGCGGCAATCAAATGAATGTCATCATCACTGCATTGAGATAAATCGCCTAATAGTCCAAACAATGGTAACAATAACGGATCAATAAATTCTCCTTTAGATAGTGCTCTGACGTAACTGGCACGCAACATAGGATCTTGTTCTTCACTCAGTTTGGCTAAAAGACAATCGCGTATTGCATTGGGTAAGGTTTGATGCTCCAGAGCATGACACAAAGCAGAAACGAAAGGAGAGGGAGCTTCTGCCAAGGCTTTTAGCGCTAGGTCATGCTCTTTTGCTTGATCTACACGCACCGCTAACTCAGCGATCCCCTGCAATCCCAATGATTGCCAGGTATCAGAGTGGTGATCAATATCGTCTTGTAAATAATGAGTCACATCGGCAAAGTAGCGCGAGGTATCCTGGTGGAGGTCTTTTGCTAAGATGGCATGAAAACTCGCCATGCGTTCTTGATCAGGTTTGAATGCATAAGGGCTGTCCTCTAGCGCTTCCGATAAGCCTTCTTCTCCTTTATGCAAAATTTTATCGACGATGCTTTTTATGAAGTGGTCACGTGTGCCTAGGTTTAGGGCGCCAGCTTCATCTAATGGTAGTTTGAGAAACCAAATGACAGCTTCTGTATTTTTTTCTTGTCGACCATCCTGTGCGTTTCTTAATAGGCATGCTAACCAAGCATGTTGGCGAAAAGGGTAAGGATAAGCTTGTTGCTTACGATCAAATTGAATGGCTTGCTGCGGCGTGATTTTGTTAATGCAGCGGCCGAGATCATAATAGGTTACTTGGCAGCCGACCATATTAAACAGGTCACAAAGAGATTCGATTTTATTCATAACTAAATTTTTACTCAGCTGGCCGATAAAGTACTCAATGTTATTTATATCGGTGATAAATAGATAACTCTATTCTACTGTTTTTGTTGGGAGAAATCAGGTGAATCAAGGCTTTTTACGCCATCATATTTTGGCGGACTTGCTAATGGAATTGCAGCTTTGTATGCAAGAAAATGCTTTGTGGGAGTCTGAAGTGCCTACTCAACAAGCACGGCAAAGCCAAGAACCTTTTTGTATTGATACTATGAGGTTTGAACAGTGGTTGAGATATGTGATGATCGAGCGTTTTAAATGGATGATAGAAGAAGGTGCAGAGTTACCAAAGCGGTGTCATGTATCGCCAATGGCAGAAGAAGTTTATAAGGATTCGAAGCAGGTGAATTTGCCTCGTTTAATTCAATGTTTGGATCGAATTGATAGGCATTTAAACTGTTAGAGTGAGGCGCAATTTGAGTCCTTTGCAGATAATTGAGGATTTACAATGGCTTGTGGAAGGGCATGTTATTGAGTCCGATTTTGATTTGTCGCCATATTGGTGCGCTGATTTAGAGCAAAAATTGGCAAAGCTTAGACAAGATAATCGGCCACTATTAGATCGAATTGCTCGTTCCAAATCACATTTTTTAGGCAGTTACTTCGAGGCCTTATTTAGTTTTGCCATTGATCATTTAACAAGGTTGGACATTATCAAAGAACATTTCCAAATTGATGAAATGGGCAAAACGTTAGGAGAAGTGGACATGTTAGTGCGCTTGCCTACGGGGGAATTGCATCAGTTTGAAATCGCGATTAAATTCTATTTGCAGCGACCAGATCTAGCACCAAATGATTGGATTGGCCCCAATAAAAACGACAGTTTGCATAAAAAGGTCACTCGTGCTCGCCAACATCAATTAACCATACTGTCTACAAATATAGGTCGACAGTGGCTTGAGCAACAAAATATCAAGACCGAAGTTGAGTCCAATCTACTGATATTTGGTCGTTTTTATATGGCGTTGAATAATTCGCGAGCGATTGAACTTTGGCTTGCTGAAACGGTCTTAGGTGGTTGGATTCGCGCCAGTCAATTTATACGGCTCCAAGCGTATTTTTCGTTTTTTTATGTTTTGCGAAAACCACATTGGATGTCATGCCCTGTAGTCGATGAGAATTTCACTTTCTTTTCTGAGGAAAGCGCTTACAATCTTGTAAGTCTTTTCCTACAAGATGAAAGGCCAATACATCTTTTTATGGCCCCTTCGTTAGAGGCTAGTCATGCTGGCGGTAAATGTATTTTTGTGGTTCCTGATCATTGGTGAAATTTTCTGTTTATTCAGAAAGAAAGTCGCTGTAGTATTTGTTGTATTCGAGCTGTATTGAATTTAAATGACTGACTTAAAAGAAGTTCTTAAAAGTAAATTGCCATTGGCTGCATGGATTCTAGACGTGGAGAAATCTTCGGTCATCGCCTATAATGATGCAGCTGAGAGTTTGTTAGCCGATTCATTGCGGCAAATTCAATCCGGAAGTAGACGCATTCCGAACGATTTACAAGATAAATGGGTTCGTAAACTTGCAACGATGGATAGGCAACAGAGTTTTTCGTGTCCTTGGCCAGTTGATAATAATGAAACATTTAAGCATTGGTGTCAGGGTTCGGTAGTGGATTTAGAGGATGGGCGCAAGGCATTATTGCTCGAAGTGCAACTTGAAACCATTACCAAAGCTTCTGATCCCTTGATCGATAAAGACGTTAATCTACTCAAACAATTCAAAACCCTTTCTTTTGCTATCTTTTCCTTACAAGGTCGCTACCTTAATTCCAGTGATATTTTTACGGAACAATTTGGTTCTTTTGAGCAGTTATCTAGCTTGTTTGCCGTCTCTTCTGCAGCCAAAAGTTTTATGCTGCGTTTAAACGAGCAGCAAAGTTTGTCGCAAGAAATTATGTTATCTACTTTACAAGGTGTTCGTTGGCATAGAATTGAAGCTAGGCTTGATGTTTGCTCACAGCAAATTTACCTTTTAGCCCATGATATTCAAGAGGAGAGAGATCATGAGGTTGCGCTTTACCGCTTGAATAATTATGACAATTTGACCAATTTACCTAATCGTAATTTACTCTATCAGCAATTGGAAAGTGCCCTGCAAAATGCCAAAAAACGTCAACGGGAATTTGGTCTTTTGTATCTCGATTTGGATGGTTTCAAGGTAATCAATGATAACTTTGGTCATCGAGTAGGAGATGAGTTGATTCAGCGGGTTGCAGAACGTATCAAGTCGAGTATCCCGGCTGCGGCGTGTTTGTATCGACTGGGTGGTGATGAGTTTGTTGTTGTATTGGAAAATACTAATTCAATGAGTGAATTAGAGGACATTGCTCGAAGTATTATGTTCAACGCCAGTAACACTTATTTGGTGGCTGAAATGGAGATGATGATCAGTGCCAGTATAGGCATTGCCAGTTATCCGCAGCATGCTGAAGACGTTGATAATTTGCTGAAAAACGCGGATGCCGCAATGTATCGTGCTAAATCCACCGGACATAATTTGTATTGTGTGTACGAAAATCGTATGGCCGATAATATTAATGCGCATCTCACATTAGGCAGTGGTTTACGTAAGGCCATTGATAATGAAGAGTTTGAGTTACATTATCAGCCGAAGGTGGCATTACCAAAAGAAAATGTTGTGGGCGCTGAGGCGCTAATTCGTTGGAATCACCCTGAATTAGGTATGATTAGCCCGAATAAATTCATTCCATTAGCAGAAGAGAGTGGCTTGATTCTTCCTTTGGGGGAGTGGGTGATTCGTCGTGCTTGTCGCCAATTGCAAGAGTGGCGTCAACAAGGCCATCCTCCCATTCGTTTATCCGTGAATCTATCCAGTCGTCAGTTTATGCAAGCGGATTTGGTTGACATGGTGAAAGGCATTTTGGAAGAAACTGGGGTCGACCCAGAGTATTTAGAGCTTGAGCTGACGGAAAGTATGTTGATGACAGATGCTAAGCAATCGATAGAGAAACTGCATAATTTTAGAAAGTTGGGGCTGACGCTTTCTATTGATGACTTTGGTACAGGCTATTCTTCATTGTCCTATTTAAAAAAATTCCCAATCCAAACGTTGAAAATCGATCGTTCTTTTATTCATGATCTTGGCTTAGACAGCGATAATGATGCCATTGTCAAAGCCACTATAGCCATGGCGAAAAGTCTTAATTTGAAGGTCATCGCAGAAGGGGTTGAAAATCGCTCTCAAGTCAGCGCACTTGATGGTTATCAATGTCAGGAAGTCCAAGGCTTCTTGTATTCTAAGCCCTTACCGAGTGATGATTTCATGCATTATTTACAAGAGCAAGTGAAAGTAGAGCATTTTAGTTTGGTGGAAACCGGCTCTTTGTAGTTGATAAATTGTAATGATTCGTCATTTTCCATGCATCAACTTGCAGCCATTGGGTTAACCTCTTACTCTTAGCTTCAGACTGTAAATAACGGATTTGTTGTGCCAATCTTAGAAAATTTAACTTGTCCTATTGATGGCGAATACTTGCAAAGGCAAGCAGGAAGCCTGACATGTTCACAAGGACATACTTTCGATCTCGCCAAAACGGGCTATGTTAATTTATTACCCGTTCAACATAAACGCTCCAAAGACCCAGGTGACAGCAAAGAAATGGTGTCTTCGCGGCAACATTTTCTTAATCTACATCACTATTTTCCAATTATTGATGCCATCATGGATGGCTGGCCAAAAGCAGCATGGCAACCCAATATGCGCATTTTGGACGCTGGATGTGGTGAGGGTTATTATCTAGATCAGCTTGGACGAGCGTTTGAGAAAGTGGCAATGCCAGCTGAGAGAGTGGGCTTAGATATTTCAAAGTGGGCGGTAACGGCGGCCAGTAAGCGCGATAAAGCGGTTTCTTGGATCGTTGCGAGTAATGCCAGTTTACCTGTGCCGGATCAACGCTTTGATATTATTTTATGTTTATTTGGTTTTCCCGTTTTTCATGAGTTTCAGCGTGTTTTAACAAAATCTGGTTATTTGTTGTTGGTTGAGTCCGGGCCTGAGCATTTAATTGAGCTGAGAGAAATATTGTACGACAGCATACATACTTACAAAGCCACTCATGCTGATGGTGTCCCTGGTTTTGAGTTATATTCCGAACACAATAAAAGGTTTCATTTTTCACTTTTATCGCAACAGCAAATTCAAGATTTGCTGAGTATGACCCCCCATATTCATAAGGCGTCCTATCGAGGAAAACAGGAAATTAAACAATTAGATAAGATTAGTGTAACAGCTGACATCAAGTTACGCTGGTATCGTAAGACTGATGAGAGAAGTACATAATGCCAAAACAGAAGATAGAAGATCTTTTTCAAAAAAACCGTGATTGGGCGGAGAAAGTATCGGCTGAAGATCCAGATTTTTTCTCAACCTTGTCTGAACAGCAACAACCTGAATATTTATGGATAGGTTGTGCCGATAGTCGTGTGCCTGCGAATCAGATTATTGATCTTCTTCCAGGAGAAGTCTTTGTTCACCGTAATATTGCTAACGTTGTAGTGCATACTGATTTGAACTGTTTGTCGGTGATTCAATACGCTGTGGATGTGCTTAAGGTGAAACACATTATGGTCGTTGGACATTATGGCTGTGGCGGTATTAAGGCAGCAATGGGTGAGGGTGATAATGGCATGATTGATAACTGGTTATGCCATATTAGAGACGTGTATCGCTTTCACCGTAAAGAGTTGGACAAAATTACAGATGACCAACAGCGTTTTGATCGTATGTGTGAGCTTAACGTGATGGAGCAAGTATCTAATGTCTGCCAGACCACAATAGTGCAGAATGCGTGGCAGAAAGCTCAAGAGTTACATGTTCATGGCTGGTGTTACAGCATCGATAATGGTCACATTACGGATTTAAAGGTAACGGTTTCGAATGCGCAACAAGCCATTGAAAATTTAGACAAACTTTAATGATTGAAATAAAAATGCCGTCGATTAAGACGGCATTTTTATTGCTAAGGCTTGGCTTTTATAAATTGTTACTTTCCGCAATGGTCTTGGCACAACCAGCTATGCTGGAACGTAACCAGATATGGCCAGGGTCATGTTGTAACAGAGGGCTCCACAACATCTTTAATTCAATCGGCGGAATATCGAACGGCGGTGGTACTACCGTTACGTGAGGGTTGTCTTTCATTAGGCGTGTTGCAAGGGATGGTAGTGTGGCGATTAATCCCAGTTGCTCGGTGGCGCGCATAGCCACATTATAGTTTCGGGTAAAGAGGCGAATGTTTCGCTTAAAGCCGAGGTCAGCCAAGGTGCCGTCCACCCACCCCAGTTTTTGTACTTCTTCTGGTTGAATGCCCACACCGACACCAAAACCAGTTTTACTGACCCACACGTGAGGTGAGGACAAATACATCTCTAAACTGAAGTGTTTTGCGATCTCAGAATTGGCCGGAATGAGGCAAGAGAAGTGATCAACCCATACGGATTTTTGATGGAAAGATTGGGGCAGGGTATCAAAGCGGTTAATCACCAAATCAACTTTGCCTTTTTCTACATCGTGAAAGCTCACATCGCTTGGGTTCATCACGTCTAAGATGACATTGGGGGCTTCTTCTTGTAACTTTTTCATTAAAGGCGGAATCAGCGTGGCTTCTGCATAATCACTCACCATGATGCGGAATACTCGAGAGCTGGATTCAGCCTCAAAGTTTTGACCTAAGTGCAGGACTTCATCGACCGACTGCAAAATATTTTGTACGCGAGGTTGTAGTTGAATTGCCAAAGCGGTTGGCATCATGCCATCACTGGTGCGTACTAACAAAGGGTCGTGAAACAGATCTCGCAAACGTCTTAAACCATTACTCATCGCTGGTTGTGTGATACCAAGTTGGTTGGCGGCATGAGTAACGTTTTGCTCCCTCAGCAGGGAGTCTAAATAACGAAGTAAATTGAGATCTATTTTGTCTAACTGCATCTGGGGGCCGTGTCCACAATTAATGGGGCTGAATCATACTCTATTTCTAAGGTGAATAGAATGATTGCTCTATAATCCTTTATTGGAATAGTAATCTGTTTGGTCAGGTTAATTGTGCTTTTGCAATTGCTCAATCACCTCATAACAAGCGCCCATGGTGTGATAATCTGTCTTTCCTGCAGGACTTTTACAATCGTCAATCGCCAGATTGTCTCGGGTGAGAATACGAAACCATGCTCCATATTGATGATCTACCATATGTTGCCAGCTGTATTGCCAAAGTTGATCGTATTTTTGCCAGTAGTCAGATTTTCCTGTTTTCAGGGCCAGCATGGCCGCGGCAGCGAAGGATTCCGCTTGTACCCAGAAATATTTGTCGCCATCGCATACCTTACCTTGAAGGTCATAGCCGTAGCAGAGTCCAGCGTTTTTTTCATCCCACGCCTTTAACCATGCTTGGTTAAAAAGCAGTTCCGCTTTAGGGATCAGCCAATCAATAGCACGACGCTGGTGGATCAACAAAAGTAGCTTGGCCCATTCAGTTTGGTGTCCTGGCTGAAAGCCCCAGGGTCTGAACAAATGCTTTGGATCATCTCGATTGTAATCCCAATCCAACTTCCAGTCAGCCGTATAATGTTCCCAAATTTCGCCATCCGCTAAATCGGCTTGTCGAACGCAAATCTTTTCTGCCAAACCAATAGCACGATCCAGATAGTGAGCTTCCTGAGTGGCATCGTAGGCCGCCAACATGGCTTCACAGGAATGCATATTGGCATTTTGTCCGCGATATGGGGATACTTCTTGCCAATCGGCAGAGATTTCATCTCGATATAGACCAAATTCCGCATCCCAATAATGCTTTTCCATGGTCTGAAAGGTTTCTTCTAACCAGCCTTTGGCTTCTCTGAGGCCAGCTTTATATGCCATAGAGTAGGCTAACATGACAAATGCGAAGCCATAACAATGATTGGTCTCGTCAAGATTGTCAGCTCCTTTTAGTAGCCAAACATAACCGCCATTGGATTTGAGATGGCGCTGACGTAAATAGGTAACACCGTGTTTTACTGCCGCTAAGTAATCCGCGTTATGTTCGGCTAGGTAGGCTTTTGCGTAGTTAAAAACAAATCGTGTGCTACTGACCAAATGGCGAGTTTCGTGGTCATAAATTTCGCCATTGTCTTTAAAAAAGTGGAAAAAGCCACCCTGTGGATCAATGCAGTTTGGATGATAAAAGGCCATGGTGTTTTGTATATGGGATGAAAGAAACTCAGGAGAGCGAAAATCGGGTAAGGCTGACATGATTCATTCCTAGTGTTTTGGTTTGTTATTTTTGTAAGCAAAATTGCATTGCTTCAAATACTAATGGCTAAACTTATTAAATCAACTAGATTTATTAAATTGAAGTGGTTAGTTTACTGGCTTCTCATAAAGGTAATATTGCAATGCAGTCGTCGGGTAGTACCTCGGAACAAAGTCGAATTTATAATGAGCGAATCATATTGCACCTGATTCGTCAGCATCCTGAGATATCTCGTGTACAAATCTCAAAACACACAGGCTTAAGTGCACAAACCATTTCTGTTATTACTTCATCTCTGCTAGAGCGAGAGTTACTATCAGTGGTCGGCAAAGTGACTGGGCGTCGAGGACAACCCTCAATTAAACTCAGTATCAATCCACAAGGTGCTTATGGACTGGGTATTAATGTGGACCGCAATCACATCAGTGCTGCTTTATTGGATTTTACTGGAGCGCAAGTTTTCTTGCTGGAAAGACAAGTGTCTTTTCCAACCGAACACTCTGCTAAAAGTATTGCACAAGACTTGCTACAAGAGGTCAAACTTACCCTCGGCGATCATTGGAGCAAGGTTCAAGGTGTGGGCTTAGCCAAACCGGACTACATGGATTCTTGGTTGGATAGTCTGGTGACCAATCCAGATCAGCGAGAAGATTTAGGCCGTTTGCAAACCGCCTTGGCGTATTGGCAATCGGATGCATTTGAGCATTGGTTAAGTGAGCAAACTGGCTTACCTTGTTATCGCCAGAATGATGCTGCAGCGGCGGCCACCAGTGAGCTTTTATTAGCCGCCCAAGCACCAAAAAATGACTTTTTCTACTTGTTTGTCAGTACGGCTTGCGGCGGAAGTTTGGTGGCAAATGGTGAGTGTTACTCAGGTGCAAATGGTAAGGCGGGCAGTTTTGGTTTGATTCCAACTGCCACTGGTCGCCATGGCAAATGGGTATTGGAAGCGCTTTCTTTGGCCTCCTTGCATCGATATTTACAGCAGTGTGACCTAGCTTGGCCGGAATCCTCTCAGGTTTGGCAACGAACGGAATGGCAGAATGCGGTGCAACAATGGGCAGAAGAAGTAGCGGAAGAAATCAAAAGCGCACTGGTGTCAGTGGTGGCGCTTTATGACCCGCAAAGTATACTGCTTGGTGGACTGTTGCCGGCACCAGTTAACTTGGCTCTGATAGATTCATTGGCATCGGTATTAAAACGAGAGACTTTACTGACTCCCCCTCCTATTTGTATGGCTCAAACCGGTCATATTGCCGGTGTGTTAGGGGCAGCTGTATTGCCTTTGTATGAAACCTTTGCGCCACAACAAAACCTACTTTTACTGAGTTCCAAAAGGTAAAACTTATGCGACTGGAAATACAATGTGAAGACAGGGTCGGCATGATACGTGAGATACTGGATATCTTTATTCCACATCAAATTGATGTGCGTATGGTGGAAGTCGATTCTAAACAACGTTGTGTTTACTGTGGTTTCTCTGATGTTCCTTTTCGTCTACTGCAAAGTCTACTGGCAGAAATTCGTAAGCTAGACAGTGTTGAGGATGTAAAAACAGTACGTTTTACACCTTTTGAGCGAGAGCATAATGTCTTATATACCTTGTTGGAAGCTTTACCTGACGGCGTGATAGCGGTGGATTTGAAAGGCAAGATTACCATGGTCACGGAATTGGCAGCCAAAGATCTTAATGTACCCGTTGCGCAACTGCTTCATCAACCTTTGCAAGATTTTATTAAAGGTGTTCATTTCTCTAAAAGTGCATGGGCTAAGCCTCAAGCAGGCAGCAGCAAACGTATTCGTCTGCAAAATAACACTTTTTTATTGGAGATGCGGCCATTTTTTGTGGTCAATGATGAAGGTGATGAGATTCCAGCAGGGAGTGTTGTTTACCTTAAATCAGAACAGCGCTTGGATCGGCAAACCGCGAACTTAAAATTAGCGCCTGAGGCCGATAATCCTCTGGAAGGTTTCTTTCAGACTGATCTTATTAAAAGCGTTGTCATGGCTCGCACGTTACAACAAGCTAAAGCCTTTGCTTTAACTGGTCACCCTTTATTAGTGCAGGGCGAACCAGGAACCGGGAAGCGACACTTAATAGAGGCTTTATTTCAGTATTGGCAACGTCAAGAAATGGATCAAGCTGTTGAGCTGGTAGTGCGTCATGCTTCGGACATTAAGTTGGCCGACATTGAGAGTTTGGATCAACATATTGGGTGGTTTGTGATCGACCAAATAGAGCATTTGACTATTGAGGTGCAGCAACAGTTAGTACTCTGGTTACAAAAGCAGGCTGATGAAGCCACCAGCTTTGATCGACCAGTGCGCTTGGTCAGTGTGACTCAGCATAAACAAGCAGAGCTGGTGATGAAGGGGTTTAGCAATGAGCTGTATTTCCAGCTCGCCAAACTCCGTCTTTCCATGCCAGCCTTACGAGACAGGATAGACGATTTACCCGGTTTAATCAGGCACACATTAACGGATTTGGCGACACGCTATCGACAACCTGTGCCCATCTTAACTAAGTCGGCACAGGTAAAATTAAGCATGCATGCTTGGACAGGGAATTTGGCAGAACTGCAAAATGTGTGTTTGCAAACCTTGTTGGCTTGTCCAACCAGTCATTGGCAAGCAGAAGACATTCACCTCGAGGAGGCATCCTCTCTTTCATTGCGACTAGAAAATAATTCGCTAGAGCAAACAGTAAAGACGTGGGAAGCGCAATTGTTGCGACAGCTTTATCCTCAATACCCCAGTACTCGACGCTTAGCAAAAGCAGTAGGCATGAGTCACAGCACCATTGCCAATAAACTAAAAGAATATGGTATACAGTGCTAAAAAAGCCCTATCAATGTTGAACAACAGGGCTCTTGCTTGGAAAGGATAAATTAGTAAGAACGTTGACGTCGAACTGGACGAGAAGTTTTCTCTCGCTCGATTTTAATAGGCTGCATTTTGACTTTTGGTTGGCTGACGGACTTGTGGATGCTAGCAACCAAGAAAGCAATAACTGCACAAGCAGCTACGAATAATACGAATTCAAACATGGCGTTTCTCCAAACTAATTATTCTTATAACACTATGGTTCAATATGACCATTAGGTAAAGCACATTATGTTGTCTTTTCGTTAAGGAAGGTGGCTTCCTCAACATTAAAGGATTCGATAATTCATTAATAGTGACGAAAAAATGGTTTTCAAGTCTTCAAAGATTATAGCGTTTTCTTAGGTAGTGAGCGACCGCATCTTCGTCATGATGACCAATCACATTGTCGGCTGCTTGTTTGACATGCGTCATAGCGTTGTCCATTGCCAAGGCTTCATCGGCACAGTCAAACATAGACAAATCATTGTCACCGTCGCCAAACACCACTAAGGTTTCGGCACCAATTTCTTGTTTTAGTTCCATCAGAGCGGACCCTTTGCAAACATTACTATGATGAATGTCAATCCAGTGGGCATCTGGATTATAAATACCGCCACCAGAATAGGCTGTTAAATGGTCGTGTTTTTGGCTTTCCTCAACAATTTTTTCAATATACTCGGGATGGCCCATAGCACTAATATTGGTGATTTTTGAGTGTGCTGAAAGCTCAGAAATGGGATGAAGGCTCATGTTTTTATGATTGCCCAATTCATTGGCGATGTGATCACTAAGTTTACCAATAAGCGGTGCATGGTAGACTTTGTGGCTGCCATCTTCTGCTAAACAAAAAACAAAGGGGGTAATGGCATTAGCATCAAAAGCGGCGAGCAAGTCGCTAATGTGAGTCTGATCTAATAAGTGGTGATGGCGATATTCTTGAGCATTTGGTTGCCACCATTCCACACCATTTTTAAATATTTGCCAGTTGGGGAAATCATGACCGGCGATACAAGGCATGGCGGCAAGATGGGTTCGGCCTGTAGCGATGGTATAGTAAATGCCCGCCGCATTAAGTTTTTCAAGTGTTTCAATGGTGAAGTCAGATAAACGCTGATGACGGTTCAGTAAGGTGCCGTCGAGATCAAATGCCACTAATTCCATAATTACCTCGTTGTTATCGTGTGACTATCGCATTATGTGTATTACGAATTCAACTGCATAAAGGTTACCAATTTGTATCTTTCATTGTCTTTTTAGTCTTCGTAATTTTACGCCAATATGGCTGACAAAAAGGCAAAACGAACGGTGGGATTGAAGATAAGGGGGCAACGATAAGAGTTGAGCCCCCTAACACATTACTTGGTCTCAATGGCTTTTAACGCTTGAGAAGAAAATACGACGCCTTCCCAGCCATTTAACATGAACTGGCGAATGTTTTGATGATCCTCCCCTTGAGGGTTTTGCAGTACGTCTACACGATAGAAGTCACCAAAAAGATGCAGGGTTTCGTCTTTATTCAGCTGATTGATTAAGGCAAAAGAAAAAATTTTACACGAACCATTGTTTTCATTAACTGCGTTAACCTGTTCACCATTGGTAAACGCCGTTGGCGAAAATTCGTATTCGTTTTCAATCACGCCAATGGCTTCTTTAAAACTTACGTCTTGTGGTGTGTTCTTGATTTTTTCAATCAAGCTTTGCGTATTTAACATGATAACTCCAAAGTTAAGTTCGTTTTGCTGAATAATGCACGGTTAATTTAAAAAGGGTGAAAGATACTAGTCCGCAAGTCGCCATGGTAGCAAGCATAGGAACAAAGGTACCATTATGAAATAGGCTGACCATGGCGCCACTCAATGCGCCAAGCGCAAAACGAGAGGTGCCAGCCAGTGCTGTGACACTGCCATTATTATTGCCAGCGCTTTTTAGAGCACCCGCTATGAACCCGCTGCTGAGTATCCCCATAGGCCCAACAAACATCATGCTGGAGAGCATAATAAGTATGAGTGGTGGTTGCTCAAACAAACAAAGAAACAGCATAAAGAGTGATGCAGCGAAAGGCACAAAACTGGCGTATTTGGACAGTACCTCCGTCCCCAGTTTTTCTACAAAACGACTATTGATACTAGACGCTATCATCATGGTCACCACGTTGGCGCCCACCAGAAAACCAAAGTGTTCAGGTTTCACTTGATAGATTTCAATATAAACAAATGATGAGCCGGTGATAAAACTCATCATGCCTGAAAAGAAAAAAGCGCCTGCCGCTATGTAGCCTAATACGGCTGGATTTCGAATAAGTCGATAATAGTTACTAAGTGCTCCCCATAAAGAAAAAGGAATACGTTTTTCATGAGGCAAGGTTTCAGGAATCTTGATGATAAATAAAACAATGCCTAGCAAAGATAACATGCCAAGAAAAATGAAAATAAAATGCCAACTGAAAAGAGTTAAAATAGCACCACCTAAAATAGGTGCCGCCAAAGGAGCAAGAGCCATCACCAGCATGATCATTGACATGGCTTTTGCAAATTCGTTAATGGATAAACCGTCTTTTACTAACGCAGGGATACAAACTGCGACAGCAGCGCCGCCAAGGGCTTGGATTACGCGTCCTATCATCAAGCAGTCATAACTGGTTGACCAAGCGCATATAAAACTGCCTAAAGCAAAAATGCTTAAGCCACCAATAACCACTTTACGGCGTCCAATAGCATCGGATATAGGGCCAAATAAGATCTGTAAAAAAGCAAACACAATCAAGTACGTGCTTAGCGTCATCTGTACTAAGCTGATATGGATATTTAAGTCTTTAGCAATGGTCGGAAAACTGGGAAGATAAGCATCAACGGCAAGCGGAGTGAGACCGGAAAGCAGGCCTAGAATGAGAATGATGGGTAAAGTAAGCGACATAGTTGGTGCGTTGGTTGACCTGTAATAGATTGATAACGAAGCGTTATTATAATCCCTTTGCTGGAAGCTCGTGATGTTAATTGTGCAAACACTAAGTAAAGGCTTTAGCAATCAGAGGCATGCCCCATATAGTATGGTTTTAAAAACACTATCATGTTTCAATTTCGTCAAATTTTGATTCCCTTCTCACTTAGCCGGCCCGCCCATTTAAGTATTAGAAAAGAGTGAATACGTGTCGTGCGAAAATAAGGATTAGTATGCTAAGTTTGTTTGAAAAGTGGATTGCTCCCTATCCCGATCAGGATTCAGGGCAAGCTCCTAATACCCTCTATGCCTTTTGTCGCTACTATTCTCGTGGCGCCGAACTGCCTTTGATTATCATGTCTTGTTTGACGGCCGTGATTGCCATACTGGAAGTGACTTTGTTTAGCTTTCTTGGACAATTGGTGGATTGGTTAATCGACAAAGATCCTAGCACTTTCTTTGCTCAAGAGGGTGGGCATTTATTGTTGATGTCCCTAATGATTTTGGTGGCTATGCCATTATTGACTTTTTTGCATTCGGCCATTATTCATCAGGTTTTGTTGGGCAACTATCCGATGCGTATACGATGGTTATCCCATCAGTTTATTTTGAAACAAAGTATGTCTTTCTTTCAGGATGAATTTGCTGGACGTATTTCTACTAAAGTTATGCAGACCTCTTTAGCGGTTCGTGAAACCGTGATGAAACTATTGGATGTCTTGGTTTTCATAGGCGTTTATTTTATTTCTATGGTGGTGTTAATTGCCAATGCGGACTATCGCTTAATGCTACCTATGCTGGGCTGGTTGTTCTGTTATGTCATGCTGCAATTGTATTTTGTGCCTAAGTTGAAGCGTGTGTCTAAGGCGCAAGCGGATGCACGATCCATCATGACAGGCCGTGTAGTAGACAGCTACAGTAACATTTCTACTGTTAAGCTTTTTTCTCATCACGATAGAGAGGCTGCTTATGCTAAAGAGGGCATGGATGGTTTTTTGCAAACCGTTTATCAGCAAATGCGTTTAGTGACTTTCTTGAACGTAGGAGTGCAAAGCTGTAACTATTTCCTAGCTTTTGTCATTGCGGCTATGTCCATTTGGTTGTGGTCAGCAAGTGTTATCAGTGTTGGTGCCATTGCCATTTCGGTGAGTTTGGCTCTTCGATTAAACGGTATGTCACAATGGATTATGTGGGAAGTCAGTGCCTTATTTGAAAACATTGGTATGGTGAATGATGGCATGCAAACCCTGTCTCGTCCTGTGGAAATTCAAGACAAGCCTAATGCGCCCCCTTTGCAGGTTAACCAAGGCCAGATCGATTATAAAAATGTGTCTTTCCATTACGGTAAAACTGATCGCAAAGTCATTGAAGCGTTAGCCTTATCGATCAAACCAGGTGAAAAAGTGGGTTTGGTTGGTCGTTCTGGCGCTGGCAAGTCCACTATCGTCAATCTGTTGATGCGTTTTCATGATGTGGAAGCCGGTCAGGTGTGTATTGATGGACAAGATATAGGTGAAGTGACACAAGAGTCATTACGCGCGCAAATTGGTATGGTGACGCAGGATACCTCATTGTTGCACAGAACCGTGCGAGAAAATTTGCTTTACGGTCGTCCAGATGCCAGCGAAGAAGAGATGATTGCGGCAGCGAAAAAAGCCGAGGCTCATGACTTTATTCAAGGTCTATCCGATCCATATGGTAATCAGGGTTACGATGCCATGGTCGGGGAGCGAGGCATTAAATTGTCAGGCGGTCAGCGGCAGCGCATTGCCATCGCTCGAGTGCTATTAAAAGACGCGCCTCTATTGATACTGGATGAAGCGACTTCGGCATTGGATTCTGAGGTAGAAGCGGCAATACAGGATAGCCTTTACAAGTTAATGCAAGGCAAAACCGTGATCGCCATTGCACACAGGCTATCAACTATAGCGGCGATGGATAGACTGATTGTGTTGGATAAAGGACGTATTGTAGAGCAAGGCAGCCATGAAGAATTGGTCAAAGCCAATGGCATTTATTCATCCTTATGGGCGCATCAAACGGGTGGCTTCTTAGCGGAAGATATTGAACTTGACGAAGATACCTTGGCCTAATTCAATGTATTAATGATCAAATTTAAAAGGCGACCCATTAGCATTAGGTCGCCTTTTTATTTGCTTGTTTCGCATCACTAGCTAACCAAAGGCAAAGATTCAGTCTTCTTTGATTTTACCTTTTTTATTGGCTAACCAAACAAACTGATAAGGCATGAGGGTGACTTTCCCTAAATGATCTTCATAGATCTGCTCTGATACTAAATCTGTCCAGATATCAGTGGCAATGAGGTTCAGTTCAGAAAGATTAAAATGCTGTGGTTGATCTGACATATTATAGACTGCAAACAGACTTTGACGACGATCCAGACTTTGGCGCCAGAAGGCAAATAAATGTTCTCCCATGTGCAAAATGTATTGCGTGGCATTTGGATGAAACGCTGGTTGAGCGCGTCGTATCTTCAATAAATTGGTGACACTATTAAAGACTTTTTGATGGTGCGTTGGGGTATTCAAGGCATGATCTAATTCATCCATATCCCAAATGTGGCGGTTAATAGAGCGGAAATGCCCAGTATTGTCGACACGTTCATAATCGTTTTCAGTACCAAAGAGACTGTGAATGTAGAAAGCTGGGGCACCTTCTAGTGCCATCATAACCCCTGCAGCACATAGGAAACGAGCAAATTGCCATTGATCAGGCCCTTGGTGGGCGGAGCCAGATAAGGCATCCCACAAACTGATGTTGATCTCATAGGGCTTGGCATCTCCTTGAGGCGTTGTTCGGGAACTGAGCTTGCCACCAAAACGTTTCATGGTATTGATTAGAGTCTCCAATTCCCATTCGGTCAACAAACCTTCGGTCGGACGTAAGCCTATGCCGTCGTGAGAGGCAAGAAAATTAAGATAGGTGGTACCTTGTTGAGCTGGTGGCATGCTCATGAGCCATTGTTTTAAATGGTTACAATTCCCTGTTACCAGACTGTTGATTAACAGCGGTGGTAGGGAGAAGTTGTAAATCAAATGAGCTTCGTTGGCGTTACCAAAATAGGTCAGATTTTCCTGATTTGGAATATTGGTTTCGGTAATGATCACAGCGTCAGGCGCATAATGCTCTATCATCAAGCGCAATAAACGAATCATTTCATGGGTTTGGGGTAAATTAATGCAAGTCGTACCAGGAATTTTCCAAAGAAAGGCGACAGCATCCAAACGGAACCATCGAATACCTTTTTCTAAATAGAGACGAATAATGCGTAAAAATTCCAGTAATACTTCGGGGTTTTCAAAGTTCAAATCCACTTGGTCATGACTGAAGGTACACCAAACATACTTGTCTCCATGTTTGGTTTTGACCTCTCGAAGCAAAGGTGAGGTTCGCGGGCGGACGACAGCACTTAAATCCGCATGCGGATCGGCTTCATAAAAGAAGGTGGCACCCGGTTCCACCCCAGCCTTGTAATTTTCAAACCACAAACTGCGACTAGAGCAGTGGTTAATCACCAAGTCACCCATGACTTTAAAATCTTGAGCTAAGCCAGAGACATTGTCCCAATTACCTGAAGATGGATTGACCGTGGTGTAATCCATGACACTGAAACCATCGTCCGAGCTGTAAGGGAAAAAGGGCAGTAAATGCACTGCAGAAATACAACAAGCGAGCTTGCTTTTCACAAATTGATGTAAGGTTTCTAATGGCGCTTCGCCTTTCCTGCGAAGCGTGTCCGCGTAGGTGATCAACATCACATCGGACTGATCCCACAAGTTTCTATGTGGGCGAGGGGATTCCGTTGCTGGGTCAAGAAAGAAGGTTGCTAAGCATTTCCGTGCCAACTCCTTGTGATCAAGGTTGGGATAAAGAAGTTGCAAGTGTGCCATTAACCTTTGTTCCAGTTGTGACAAGGGGGCTTGTTCCATAGTATTTCCTGCCTTTTCAAGTGATTGCAAACAACGCCGTAGCGCTCACTTTTGATCTATCTTATTGTTTTATTAGAGCACACGAAAGTGATACTGACTTGTGCTCTAATGGAAGAGGATGCATCCTCTTGGTTGGCGAAGTTTACTTCGGTCCGAATTCCGCCATGTCTTTTTCAACCGCTTCTGCCAATTGCGATAGTACTCCAGGGAAGGCACTAATGACGCGATTCCAACTGGGTATAAAAGGTGTTTCCATTGGATTTTCTAAATAATGGTTGCCCGCTTTCATAATATTGCTGGCGAACAGCTCAACAGCTTGTTCTTCTGTATGTACATCCAATTTTAGGCCATTTATCTCTGCATCATTACGATAGGTTTCAATAAAGTCCAACGCGACGCGGAAGTAAGTCGCTTTGATGGTACGGAAGGTTGCCTGATTGAAAATGGTGCCTGTGGTGGCCAATTTACGGAAAATGGCTTTGGTAATATCGATGGACATTTTGGATAAACCACCGTCATCATTATCTGCCGATAAGTCTTGATGTTTGTGGTCATATATATCGGCAATATCAACCTGACACAGTCTGTTTGGTGAGTAATTACGGTACATCTCACTCAACACACCAATCTCTAACCCCCAATCACTTGGAATGCGAAGATCGGTCATGACATCGCGACGGAAAGAGAATTCTCCCGCCAGTGGATAACGGTAGCTGTCCAGATAGTCTAGGTAATCTAAGTGACCTAAGACTTTTTTCAAGGAATACAATAAAGGTGTCACCAGCAAACGGCTAACGCGTCCATTCATTTTGCCATTAGCAGCACGAGCATAAAAGCCTTTACAGAATTCGTAGTTAAAGTTTGGGTTAGCAACGGGATAGATAAGACGTGCCAGTAGCTCACGATCATAAGTGACAATGTCACAATCGTGCATGGCGATGGATTCAGCCTTCCCTGCCGCTAGGTTGTACCCCATGCAGAACCAAACATTACGACCTTTGCCCGGATCGGTTGGTGACAGGTTTTCCCCTTTCAAAACACTGTCTATTTCTCTCAAACGTGGACCATCGTTCCATAGTACTTTGCAGTTTTGTGGTAACACACTAAAAAACTCTAAGGCGTGACGATATTGTTCTTCAGTAGCACGATCTAAGCCTATGATGATTTCAGATAAATAAGGAACCTGTTGCAAATGTTTGATGATGTTTGGCATGGCCGGAGTTTCAAGTTCCGAATATAAGCAAGGTAAAATCAGCGACATAGGGCGGGTTTTAGCAAACTCGCAAAGCTCTTTCTCCATTTCTTCTAGCGGGCGGTGGGCTAAGTTGTGAAGTGTGGTGATGATGCCATTTTGATGAAAGTCACCCATAAAAGTCTCCTAAAATATGAAATATATCGTCTTATTAATTGTGCGATTACTTATAGTATTCCCTGTTTTATTAATAATTGATTAATGGCCTGTGCCCAGCCTTTTGGGCCATAGTCGTCCGTTAACCAAGCATCACTTCGATTTGGTATTTCTGGTGGGACATGCACTGGGGAGCGAATCACCACAGGTATGTCAGCTTTACTCAGCATGCCAATGTCATTTTCACCGTCGCCGAGGGCCATGGTGATTAATTCTTGATCTTCTAGAAGCTGGTCATGATAAAGTTTGGTTAACCAAAGCATAGCATTGGCTTTATCGCAGTTTTCGCCCATAAGATGAGAAAAGCGACCACCTTTTTGAATCTGCACGCCAAATGGTTTGAGATGCTCACGCAAACTCTGCAGAGCTTGGTTAGAATCTGTCCATAACATAGGTTCAGAAAACTGACGTTGCATTGCTAATTTGGCGTTTTCTTCACTTAATCCAGTGGCCCTAATGAGGTCATTTACTGTCATATCACTAAAACGTTGGAAGGTATATTGATCCAACTGATCGTCTGTCATATGAATCAACTCTTCACGTTTTGGACCAAAGGTTTTAAGCCAGTATTCGCCCATGTCTTCTAGTGGCTCTTGGATGTCTAATCCTAATTGCTTAGGGATGTAAACAGCAGAGCCATTTTCGACAATAAAAGGGTCAAGGTGATTCAACTCCTTGCGTAATGGTAAAAGTTCATAAAAGGTTTTACTGGTATTGATAACACAGGGAATAGCAAATGTTTTTAGAGAAAGCATTGCTGACTTTGCAGGAGCAAAGCTGTAAGTGTGGTGGTCAAGTAAAGTGCCGTCTAGATCGGTAAAAATTAATAGGCTCGTCATCTTGTTTCCAAATAGAGGTCCATCAAGGGAAAATTGTTGGACATTATTGTTAATCTTGCAAATCTGGTGCCAGTGCGTGAAAGTAAGTATCTACTTCATCAGCTTATCTAGGATTTTGAACAATTAGATGACAAGTTTGCTACGTTTGTATGTCGTTATTTCACTGGCGCTGATTGCTTTTGCCGCCAATTCAGTCCTGAATCGTTTGGCCCTAGCGGATGAGTTGATTGATCCTGGCAGTTTTACCCTGTGGCGTTTAGCCAGTGGAGCCGTTACTTTGTTGTTGCTGTGTTGGTTAAAAAGCCTAGCGAATCCGCAAGAAGTCACTTTTAATCAGCTTAAAAGGGGCATGAAAGAAGGTAACTGGTGGTCGTCTGTCGCTCTGTTTGTCTATGCTGTGGGCTTTTCCTACGCTTATATTAGCTTGTCTACCGGAATGGGGGCCTTAGTCTTGTTTGCCATGGTACAACTGACATTGATTACCTTGGCGATTTATTCCGGTCAGATATTAAATAGGTTGGAGTGGCTAGGATTGGCCTTGGCCTTTGCTGGCTTTGTCTATCTTGTTTTACCTGGGCTTTCATCGCCTTCATTAATGGGCTTCGTATTGATGTCATTTGCAGGTGTGGCATGGGGTGTATACACCTGGCGAGGCAAATTATCTAAGCAGGCCCTGTGGGCAACCACAGCAAATTTTACCCGTACTTTGCCTATCTTATTGGTTGCTCTTCTCTTATTAATTGCGTTTGGCGATCATCAGACAACCAGTAAAGGCATTGCCTTGGCCATATTGTCAGGTGCTGTCATGTCAGGTTTAGGATACGCCTTATGGTATGCTGTCTTGCCTCGAATCAGTGCTTCAATGGCAGCGGTATTACAGCTTCTGGTGCCTATTATTGCGACTTTTGGTGGCGTTATTTTTGCGGATGAAAACATTAGTTTTCATCTTGTGTCAGCCACCTTTGTGGTGATTGCTGGAGTGCTATTCGTCATCATAGGCAGAAATAAATAATGCGCATTTTTGGTGCGTTATTTTTGTATTGCTCTTATTTGGTCTTAGTGTGTGACACAAAATGGGGAGTGAGAAATGGCTCAATGAACGAGCCATTATTAACATTTCTTTAGTTCGCTAAGGCCACATAAGCGACAACAAAAGCATTTTCTTGGAAGGCTTTTAACCCTGTTGTTTTGAAGTCAACTGGCAATGGGTGTTTTTGTAGTGTTTCTTTGATAGCAGCGTTGTTATAAAGGTCTATTTGAACGGTATCAATCAGTTGTATAGCGGCTTCGATTTTGAAGCCAACCGCTCCACCGGCAAATTTGCCTTTGGTTGGACGCTCCTTGATGACCACATTGCTCACCTTATAATCTTCAAACAGTTTTTTTAGCGTAAATTGGAATTTTCGTACGCTCTCACAGTCGTTTGGTTGGCTCAATGCTAGGCGAATTTGTCGGCAATCGGGTATTTGAAATAAACCGTCTTGCTTAGACAGTAAACATAAAATGGCTTCGCTGCCTTTGATTTCCACACCACAAGTAACCATAAATGAACCTTCAGTCGTTAAATTTTGGGCATTATCGCATACTTAGTGCTGTTAGCGCAGAGTAAAAAAAACTGCTTGTTTCAAGCAAAAGGAGTCAGATCTAGGGCGAAAATGAAGGCTTCTGGTTTATTACACTGTTTTCAATTTCTTCACTCTCTTTATCAAACAGAATACGTTAGTATTTCGAGATATTATTTTGCCAAAAGATAAAATACGATATTTTCTACTGTAAATGTTTAAAAAACTGACTTTTATTCGGTAGAAAGTATTCTCTCACTCTGACGCATTAGGTTTTAATAAATGACTGTTTTATCGCCATTGGGCGTGACGCCACCACAAGTAAAATCATTGGATGAAATTTTACCTCATGAGCCCTTGTTAATGATGGGCGCTGGACCGGTTCCTATTCCTGAGCGTGTGGCGAAAGCCAACTCTGTGGTCATTAACCATTTGGGCAGTGTGATGGCGCAGGTCATTGATCAGGTCAAATCCATGGCGCGATATGTCTTCCAAACCGAGTCCAAGTGGGTATTGGGCGTGGCCGGGCCAGCTTCAGCAGCGATGGAAATGGCGGTGGCCAATTTAATGCAAAAAGACGAGCGCATTTTATGCATTAACAATGGCTTCTTCAGTCATCGTATGGCGGAAATGGCGAGTCGAGTAGGGGCTGAGGTTCACGAATTACATGTGGGCACTCATGAAGCGGCTGATCCTGAAAGAGTTCGTAAAGCCATCGAAGAGACGCGTCCTAAAGTACTGACTCTGGTACAGGGTGAGACATCCAATACGGTTTTCAATCACAGCCTAGAAGCCATTGCTGACATTGCCAAATCCTACGGTTGCCTAGTCGTGGTTGATGCCGTGTGTACATTGAGTACCATGCCTTTGCAAATGGATGAATGGCAAGTAGATGTGGTGATTACGGGCGGTCAAAAAGGGTTGTCTTCCATTCCGGGAGCTTCTTTATTGGCTTTTTCCGATGAAGCTTGGAAGGTCATTAAAAATCGTACACAACCCACCGTACAATGGTGTTTTGATGCGCAATTGGCTGAGAACTTCTGGCATAAAGATGGCTATCACTATACAGCACCCGTGTCTGGCATTATGGCATTGCATGAAGCCTTAAAGTTAGTATGTGAAGAAACCCTTGAGCAAAGATTTGCTCGTCATTTGCGTTGCTCCAAAGCACTGCAAGCGGGTATTCAGGGCATAGGCTTGGATCTGTTTATTGCCCCAGAAGCACGTTTGAATTCCGTGGTGGGAATCAATATTCCGCAAGGTTTAACAGCCAATCAAATCTGTCATCACATTTCCGATGTTTACCGTGTGGAAATTGCTGGTTCATTTGGGCAGCCAATTGTTCGAATTGGTCAAATGGGCGAACAATGCCGTGAGCATAATTTGTTCAGAACATTGCACGCGCTTGGCAGCACCATGCGTGATCTGGGTGTGAAAGTAGATCAACCAAACGGTATGGCGGAAATGGAGGCTTACTTGCAAAGTGTTCCTAGACTCTTACCGGCCGCCAAGTCAGTCGCTTAAGTAAGCGTAACAGCTACCGGTTTTAACAGTAAAATGCCCCTTTAAACTTGGGGCATTTTTTTATTGGCTGGTTTGTTAGGCATGAGACTGGCAAAGAGGGCGCCAAAGGTAATGAACAAACAGGCAATGATCTGACCTTGGCTTAATTGTGCCTCTGTAAATAGTCCTAACCATGCGGTTGATAGCGCGGGAGCCGTGTAAGACAGTACACCGAGCAAAGAAAGGTTGCCGCGCTTAACACCAAAATCCCAGCAGAAAAACGCCACGCCGACAGGGCCTAATCCCAATCCTAAAATCGCCAACCAAGTGCCAGCAGATAGAGCAGAGGGCGTTGCTTCAAAAGCAAGGTGACTGATTCCTGCCAGTAGACTGGTGATCAAACAATACCAAAGGACAGAACTGGATGGCACCCGCTGAAAGCGACGATTGGCCACCGAATAGCTTGACCAAATGAAGGCACAAGCAAAAGCGGCCGCGTATCCGGTCCAGTGCACTTCAATGCCGACCATATCGCTTGATTGGGTTTTCGATTGCAACATGATTCCTGTGCCAACAAAAGCGATAACCGCTCCAATCAAGTGTGTCCAGGAAAGTCCTTTACCGCTGGTGAAGCCTGCCAAGATCACAATGAGCAATGGCCATAAATAGGCGATTAATCCTACTTCAACAGGGGGAGCATGCTGGAAAGCATAGAAATAACAAAAATGGTAAAAGAAAAATCCAAGTCCACCCATTGCGATGGCCTGCTTGGGTGTTTTTTGCCAAGAAGAAACCAGTTCGCCTTTCAGTAAATAGACGATAAAAAATAATAGTGTCGCAACGCCAAAAGTCAGTGCTAGTAAAAGCAGCGGTGGAACTAGTCCCGCTTGAGTGGTAAACAAGGCAAGGGTACTCCATAACAAGATGGCAATACTACCGATTAAGGTCGCTTGTGGTGAAGCCGAGGCCGTTGAGCGCATTTAGTGTCCTTATTTAAAACGGTTTTAATGCAATCTAGGATAACCCCATTGCAGCAAGAAGGCATTGCCAAAAAACGTTGAATGACTTGTTAAAAATCCTTTTAGTGAATGTGCAGAATAAGAAAAAAGCCATTTGACAGGGTGGTGACAGGTTTAAAAGGTAAGGTGTTGAGCTTCAAGTTTACTGAGCATTCCATATGGCAAACTTGACTCGCTAACAAAAACAATAAACAAGCAGGAGAAAATCATGCTTAACAACCTATCTTTGAAGTCTGTTCTTGTGTCTGGTGCGGTTGCACTTTCAATGATTGGACAGGCTCACGCCTATGAACCCGCTCGCAGTGCTGAATGTATTGCTCCTGCCAATCCTGGTGGTGGTTGGGATTTCACTTGCCGTAGTGTCGGTAAAGTTCTGGTTGATCAAGAATACATCAAAGGAAATGTACAGACTGTGAATATGTCTGGTGCTGGTGGTGGTGTGGCGTTTGCGCATACGGTCAGTAAACGCGCCAAAGACGATAACTTAATTGTTGCTGCCAGTACTGCAACAACAACACGCCTAGCGCAGGGCCAATTCCCTGGCATGAACTCTGACCAAGTAAAATGGGTCGGTACTCTGGGTGCAGACTATGGCATCATCGCGGTAGGTAAAGATTCAAAATACACTTCTCTAACTCAACTTTTAGACGCGCTGAAGAAAGACCCTACTTCTGTAAAATTCGCAGGAGGCAGTGCATCTGGTGGTTGGGATCATCTAAAAGTCTTAATGACGGCGCAAAAAGCGCAAGTAAAAGACCTTCCTAAAATTCGTTACCTAGCTTTCAGTGGTGGTTCTGAAGCCTTAGTGCAAGTGGTTGGTGGACACGTTGATGCCTTTACTGGTGACGTTTCAGAAGTCAAAGGTTTCATGGATTCGGGTGACCTTCGCGTTTTGGCTGTGTTATCGGAAGAGCGCTTGCCAGCACCCTTTAACAGTATCCCAACCGCCATGGAGCAAGGTATTGATTCTGTTGCGCCAAACTGGCGTGGTTTCTATGTGCCAGGTAAAGCCAGTCAAGATTCTTATGATTGGTGGGTAAATACCATGAACGAGTTGTATAAAACTCAAGAGTGGAAAGACATCATGACGAAAAACGGTTTGATGCCATTCCACAAGTCTGGTGCTGACTTCACTCAATTCGTTAAAAATCAAACCTTGGATATTCAAATCCTTTCAAAAGACATCGGTTTGATTCGCTAATAGCAGACCGCTATTGGGAGGGGGGAACCCCTCCAGTTTTCATACTTCTTTTAATCTAACATGGAGCAGAAACATGCGCGTAAATGATCGTGTGTTTGGCATGCTGATGCTAATTCTTGCCGTAGCATACGGCTGGGAAGCGACCCAATTTCCTGTGCCTTTTGGAGGCCATGAAAGCGTTGGTCCAGAAACTTTCCCCATCATGCTGTCTATTATCTTAGGGATCAGTTCAATTTACATGATAGTGCGTCCTGATGAAGACGAAAAATGGGCACCAACAGCCATGTTAGTGGAACTGACTATTGTTGTGCTTGCTATGCTGGCATTTGCTTGGGCAATTGAGCCGATTGGTTTTATGCCTGCAGCGGCATTGGTAGTGAGCTTTTTATGTTGGCGTATGGGTGCCAGTATCTCCAAGAGTGTGATTACCGGTGTCGTCAGCTCAGTCAGTATCTTCTTGTTATTTAATAATGTGCTTGAGCTAGCACTGCCTCTCGGTTTGTTGGAGTTTTAATATGGATACGATCAGCTTATTGATGCAGGGCTTTGCCGTTGCATTATCGCCCGAAAGTATTATGTTTGCCGTGGCAGGTGCCATCTTAGGGACGCTTATTGGTGCTTTGCCGGGTCTTGGTCCGGCCAATGGTGTGGCCATTCTGATTCCACTGGCATTCAGTTTGGGGTTGTCACCAACTTCTTCTTTAATCTTATTGACGTCTGTTTATGCCGGCGCCATGTACGGTGGGCGTATTTCGTCAATACTGCTAAATATTCCGGGTGATGAACCGGCCATGATGACCTGTTTAGACGGTTATCCTATGGCGCTAAAGGGCAAAGCAGCAGAAGCATTAGCGATTTCGGCCATTGCTTCTTTTATCGGTAGTTTCATTGCCACTATCGGTTTGGTGATTTTAGCGCCCATCTTAGCAAAATTTGCTCTAAAGTTTGGTCCATCCGAATACTTTGCCTTGTTTGCACTGGCGTTTGCTACTTTGGGTGGCATTACCGGTAAAAATCAATTTAAAACCCTTATGGCGGCGGCCATTGGTTTGATGATTGCCACTGTGGGCATTGATATTTCAACAGGGGTACAGCGCTATACCTTCAATACCCTTGAACTGTTTGAAGGCGTCGACTTCATTATCGCTATCGTTGGTTTGTTTGCCATCAGTGAGTTGTTGTTCTTCCTAGAGCGACACGCTGGAGATGGCTTGAAACAAGTGGCGATCAATAAGTTGAAGCTAAGTGCGCAGGACATTATCAAGGTGTTACCCGCGTCGATTCGTGGTGCTTTATTGGGCTTCGTGTCTGGGGTTTTACCGGGCGCTGGTGCGTCTTTGGGTAGCTTTATCAGTTACACACTGGAAAAACGCACGTCTGATAAAGGTGAATTTGGTAAAGGTGATCCTCGTGGTGTGGCGGCACCAGAAGCGGGTAATAACGGTGCTGCATCAGGCGCCTTGGTGCCAATGCTGACGTTAGGGGTGCCAGGTAGTGGTACCACCGCGGTTTTACTGGCCATGTTGATCTCATTGAACATCTCTCCTGGTCCAATGTTGTTCCAGCAAAATGCGGACTTGGTATGGGGGGTGATTGCGGCCATGTTCGTGGGTAACTTGGTATTGCTTTTGTTGAACATTCCTATGGTTGGTATCTTCGTTAAGCTGCTGAGCATTCCACCTAAATACTTGATGCCAATCGTTACCCTGATTGCGTCAGTGGGGATTTATTCTGTTAGTCACAGTGCCTTGGACTTGTACTTTATGGTCGGCTTTGGTGTCGCGGGGTACATTTTCCGAAAAGTGGGGATTCCACTGGTGCCCATTATTTTGGGCATGTTGCTTGGGCCTGAAATGGAAAAAAGCCTTCGCCATGCGTTAGTATTGTCCGATGGCGATTGGAGTGTTCTATTCAACAGTGGCCTGAGTATTGGTTTGTGGGTAGTGGCTATTTTGGGCTTGGTGCTGCCGATATTGATCGGACCTATTGTACGAGCAAAAATGGCAAAATCTAAAAGTGTGGGTGATTAATTTTTAGCACTCAGCAATATAGATTAAAAATTCGAACCGCTTTAGCGGTTCGAATTTTTTGCGTTAATAAACAATAAAAATGAGAAAGCAAATCTATTATGCGAATTTTAGTGGTTGAAGATACACAAGTGTTAGGCCAAGCAATTTGTGAGCGTCTCACCAGTCTTGGACACGGCGTAGACCTTATCTGTGATGGCAAACAAGCCGATGATATGCTTAAGTACCAAGCGGTTGATTTGATACTTTTGGACTTAAACTTGCCCGGTTTGTCGGGCTTACAGCTCTTACAAAAACTACGTCAGCGCGAGGATGATACGCCTGTGCTGATTCTAACGGCGCGAGATCAAATAGAAGATCGTATCCGCTTGTTGGATGCCGGTGCCGATGACTATTTAACCAAACCGTTTGACTTTGGTGAGCTGGAAGCCCGTTGTCGAGCCTTGTTACGACGTAAGCAAGGCTATGCGGCGAATGTTACTGAACATGGCAATATTCAGGTGAATCGTGACAGTCGACAAGTGTTTGTCAATGGTGAACTCACCGCCATTACCAACCGAGAGTTTCGCTTGTTGGAAATCTTTTTGGGCCATCTTGGTCGTGTTTTGAGCAAAGACGAGATAACCGATCATCTGTTTAATTTTGATGAAACGCCTGGCCCCAACGCCATTGAATTATATGTAGGGCGCTTGCGAAAAAAATTAGCAAATGGCGATTTGCGTATCAGCACTCTGCGAGGAATTGGTTATGTGGCAGAAATCACTCAGTCCGCAAAATCTGAGTGAAGACGAAAAGCAGGCATTGAAAAATGCGCCTTCTTTACGCTTTCGCTTCATCATTGCGGGCGTTCTAGTGATAGGCGTGATCGCTGCTATCGCGGTGAATTTGATTTTCGATTACAGTCGTCAGCTTGCCGATTTATCTTATGATCGTTTGCTGCGCAGTGCGTTACTGCAAATGGATGAAAACATTGCGCTGATTGATAACCAAGTCAGCGTAGACATTCCTTGGTCGGCATTTGCAACCCTTGCTCAAGCGGATGAAGACAGGGTTTTTTACAAGGTGGAAAGCCAAGAGCAAGGCTTTATCACTGGCTATGAAAGCTTGCTTTCAACACCGCCAAAGCCCCCTGAGTTAGATCAAATACAGTTTTATAACCAAGACTATTCCGGTGAGTCGGTGCGTTTCGCTTGGTTAGAACGTCACCTTACTGACCCAGAAAGTGCGCAAACCGTTCGAATTTTGCTGGGCCAAACGCGCCTCTCTCGTGAGCGTATGGCAACCTCCATTACGCAACGGGCGTTAGAGGTAGTGATCGTCATTGCTTTGGTCGCCATCGCACTGATTATCTTCGGCAGTCACTTGGTATTACGTCCGTTACATCGTATTGAATGGGCCCTAGAAGAACGGGTAATGGGGGATTTAACACCCATTAATTTGAATACACCGAAAGAAACTCACCATCTTAAAGTGGCGATTAACCACTTTATGGAACGTCTGCAAAGTAATCTTGAGCAGCTTGAAAATTATACTGCGGATGCGGCACATCAGTTGCGCACCCCTTTGGCCAGTCTCAAAGCGCTAGCAGAGAATGCGCGCGATCATACTTCGCCAGAAAAGCAGCATTTGGCGTTGGAAAACATAGTCAGGCAATGTGACGATTTAAGCCAAACGGTCACCCTATTATTGAATCAAGCGATGGTTTCTCATCGTTTACAAACCCATAGGTTAGAGCCGATTGATTTGTTGTTGCCCATCAAAGCATCGTGTCGTGAACACGCGGTTGCGGCTTTGCATAATGGTGTGCGTTTGTCCTTTGAAACTTCGGTGCAACAAGCCTGGGTGTTGGGTGACGCGTTTGCCATGCAGCAAATGATGCAAAATCTACTCGAGAACGCCGTGCGCTACAGTGGCAAGCCAGGGGATGAAGAAAAAGAAGTCATTGTCACAGTAATAGAATTAGAAAAGGCCTTTCAAATTCAAGTAATAGATTATGGTGATGGTATTGCCGATGATGAGAAAGAAAGAGTTTTTGAGCGCTTCTATCGTGCGCGTTACGACATTGCGGGCAGTGGAGTGGGCTTGTCCATGGTAAAAGATATTCTGGATTACCATCATGCGACCATCCATATTGTAGACACTGAGCCTAAAGGCACCACATTCCAAGTCGAGATTGAAAAACTGAAAGGCTTTCGGGAGCATAGTCAATGAGAATCCTAATGTTAGTTTGGCTGTTATTGTCTTGTTCAACGGTTTTGGCAGAAGCGCCGACGGAGTGGTTCGGAAAAACCAATGCATCGCGCGTTTTGGTGATCAACTCAGCGTTGGATTTAAGCTCATTTGAACCGATTTTACAGCGTTTTGTTGAGCAGTACCCTGACATTCGCGTGGCGTATCGGGATGTGAATACGCTCGAATTGTATTATCTCACTATAGACCAGCAGCCCAACCCAGAAGCCAGTTTGGCGATCAGCAGCGCGATGGATTTGCACTTTAAATTGGTTAATGATGGTTACGCTCAAACCTATGAATCCACCTATACGGAAAATTTGCCCAGCGATTTTAAATGGCGTAATCAGTTGTTTGCTTTTTCGCTTGAGCCGATTGTCATGCTGGTGAACAAAAAAGCCTTTCCGGGACCATTACCACAAGACAGACAATCTCTATTACAGACCATTCGCCAATATGGTCCAGAGATGACCAAACGAATAGGTACCTACGACATTCGCCAAAGTGGTGTTGGTTATTTGCTGGCCAGTCAGGACGCCAGACAAGCGGATTTAACCTGGGGGCGACTATTAGAAGCCTTCGGCAGTCACGATGTGCAAACCTATTGCTGCACTCATAATATTATTGATGATGTGGCCGATGGTAAGTTGGTACTGGGTTATAACTTGCTTGGTTCCTATGCATCGCAAAGAGCAAAAGACGACGATCGACTAGAGATGATTTTGCCCAAAGATTTTACCTTGATGTTGATGCGTGCCGCCTTGATTCCTAAAGGCGCGCCTAATCCGAAGGATGCAGGCTTGTTCATTGACTTCTTATTGTCAGATCAAGCGCAACGTATGATGCAACAACAAGGTCTGCTGTTTCCCATAAGGCCTGATAAACAAAGCAAAGACGATCCATTTGTGGTAAGCGCACCTGGACCAACCGGTATCATCGAGTTGGATCAGCAATTATTGGTGGGGCGAGACCACGCGAAACAACAGCGTTTTATCCGTAATTGGGAAATTGCGTTCGAAATTAATCAGCAGCAATGAGTCGATATGGTTTGGTTGTTTTCTTGATGAGGCTTCGGCTTTCTTTAAAAGGCTTCTGTGTGTTTTGTTTTTCTCCTTTCAGATTGAGTTGGCCATAAATCGGTAACACATTTTTTGTATACCGATGTAAATGCACTCTCTTAGTATCTTGATAAGATAGAATTTTAATGGCATCGCACATGTCACTTTACCTGAAGATTTTTCGTCGGAATTCGATTAGCTTAGGGAACTAATGCAAACTTATGTAGACTGATGCTGTATCTTGAACTTATTTAAAGCAAAAGGGGATTCTATGCGCAATCTGTGGATTGGGGTGGTGCTTTGTTGTCAGGCCGCTCATGCTGAGGTGGCACTGCAAATTTTGGATCAAGATCAACAGCCCGTAGCCGATGCCGTTGTGCTGGTGGCGAATAAGTCGGTGGCAACACCAGCGCAAAACGCCATTATTGATCAAATTGATTCGGCTTTTGTACCCCGTGTGGCGGTGATTCAAAAGGGTCAGTCGATTGGTTTTCCTAATAGTGATGATATTCGTCATCACGTTTACAGCTTCTCAGAACCCAAAAGCTTTGAAATCAAGTTATATAAAGGCTCAGATATTGAGCCTGTAGAATTTGATCAGCCAGGTTTAGTGATTTTAGGCTGCAATATTCATGACGATATGATTGGTTACATTTTAGTTGCGGATAATCAATTTGCCGTAAAAAGTAATAAAAATGGTTGGGTCAATTTGCCCGTAGAAGTTGGTGATGAAATCACCATTTGGAGTGATCGTTTTGTGGCCGGCTTAGAACATAGGCAGACTTTCACTGTCGGGTCGGGCAAGCAACAAAGTGTCAGTTTGGAATTGTATCCAGCTCTTGAGGTGTCAGATCATCAAGGTCATGACACTGTATATGATTGGTAATGTGTTTGGCAGAGTGACGTATTTTTTGGCCGAATAGGAACAGGCAGATAAATTTGCAGATTAGGATACAGCAATGACAATCCAAAAAATTATCATCTTTCCCCCTGATCCGAAACCAGTTTGAGATAGGTTGAATTAAGTCAAAATACTTACAAGTTATTGTTTTATTTTCCATTAAAGTCTCTTTGTGGTTTACATAGCTGGCCTATAGTGTGGTAGCGCGGCATCTAGGATGTTTGTCTATATAAGAAATACATTTGCTTTCTCATGCTGATTTAGTGGTATTGATTCAATGGTTCACTATTTTTGTAGAATCAATACTGGGATTTTAATTGGCCGTTATTGGCTTTAAAAAAGGACCCTACAGGATGGAAATTCTTCTTCATTATGTATTAAGCGTGCAATTTGTTGTATTAATTTTGGCGGTTGTGCTGCTAAAGAGCTCAATAAAATTTGTACCGCAAAACCGCGCTTTTTTGATCGAACGTTTCGGTAAATATCAATCGACAAAAGAAGCGGGTTTAAACTTTATTGTGCCATTTGTTGATCGTGTCGCGGCAGATCGTTCTTTGAAAGAACAAGCGGTTGATGTGCCAGAGCAAAGTGCGATTACTAAAGACAATATTTCACTACACGTTGATGGTGTACTGTATTTCCGTGTTTTGGATCCTTACAAGGCCACTTACGGTGTCGATAACTATGTGTTTGCAGTGACTCAATTGGCGCAAACGACCATGCGTTCAGAGTTGGGTAAAATGGAATTGGATAAAACCTTCGAAGAGCGTGATCAGCTTAATACCAATATCGTGTCGGCAATTAATGAAGCCGCTGGCCCTTGGGGTATTCAGGTATTGCGTTATGAAATCAAAGACATCATTCCACCACATTCTGTTATGGAAGCCATGGAAGCGCAAATGAAGGCCGAGCGTGTTAAGCGTGCGCAGATTTTGGAATCCGAAGGTGATCGTCAAGCCGCCATTAACCGTGCCGAAGGAGAAAAAGCGTCTGTTGTACTAGCGGCGGAAGCGGATAAAGAAGAGCAAGTGTTGCGTGCGGAGGGTGAAGCCAAAGCGATTGTTGCAGTAGCAGAAGCCCAAGCGGAAGCATTGCGTAAAGTGGGTGAAGCCGCGGCGACAGAACAAGGCCAAAAAGCCATTCAATTGGACCTAGCGACCAAGGCAATTGATGCCAAGCGCGCTATTGCTAAAGAATCTTCTGTAGTACTCTTGCCTGATGGCGCAACCGATGCATCCTCATTGGTTGCGCAAGCAACGACTATTATTCAGCAAATGTCTAAAGGTAACTGAAGATGAGTTTTTTCACCGATAATTTGGCTCAAAGCCTGTTGGTTATAGGTTTGATTCTATTGGTGATTGAAGTCGCCGTGTTGGGCTTTGCTACCTTCTTTTTATTCTTCGCTGGTGTCGCTGCCATTGGAACAAGCGTGCTCTTGTATCTTGATGTTATTCCAAACAACTGGCTGAGTTCGTTAATGAGTACTGGTGTATTGACGCTAGTGGCTGCCTTGGGGTTATGGCGTCCATTAAAAGCCATGCAAGCCAATGTGAGCAGTAAAAAGGCGCAAGGAGATTTAGTGGGGCACCAATTTGTACTGCAAGATAGGGTATCAGCAAATGAGTCGCCAAGTTACTCCTACTCAGGGGTGAAATGGCAGTTGGTCAGTCAACAGCCTCTTGACGCGGGTACACGAGTTGAAGTGATTGAAGCAGAAGTGGGTGTCTTTCACATTCAAGCTGTAGATTAAGGTGGCTTGGATTATAAAAAAACCAGACTAAGTGAAAATTTAGTCTGGTTTTTTTTATGTTCATTTCATATTAAGAGAAGAATTCTATCTTTCGCTTTAGCGCAGAATAAGTAACGGAATATTGCTTTCAATGATCATTTTGCTGGTGTTGCTGCCAACAAAGAATTGACGAACTTTAGAATGAGCGTAAGCGCCCATCGCCATTAATTCGATATTGTGATCCTCACGATATTGGGTAAGCACAGGGTAGATCTTACCGGGTAATAGGCTGCTTGTGACCTGAAAGCCTTCTTGTTCTAGATTAATTTGAGCTTGCTCGAGTTTGCTGCTGCGTTCTGGAGTGTCTTCGCCTGCCATCACCAGATGGCAAGGTAGGCCTTGTAATAATGGACTTTTGGCTATGCGAGCAATGGCATTATCAGCCGCTTCGCGACCATCGTATGCGATCATGAAATTTTGTGGTGCTTGAAACTCACCAATAGTGATAAGAATCGGACGATGTTGGCTGCGGGCCACTTTTTCTATATGAGAGCCAATGGTGTGTGCATTCATGGTGTGATTGCTGCCATATCGACCCAGTACGATTAAACGGCTATCTTCTTCTAGCTCGGATAAGCTTTCTGTCAGTTCGCCATGTCGCTGTAGCTGGGATACCTGATTGGCGCCAGAGGACAGAGCAAAAGATTGGGCTTTATCTAGGATGAGTTTGCCATGTTCTAAAGCCAGTTTGGCACGTTTCGCATCCAATTCGACCAGTTCTTCTAATAGGTGTTCACGACTTCCAAAACCAATGGAGCCAGACAAATCCTCATCTGTCCGGCTTTCTTCTTTTTCTAGGGAGTGCAAGAGTATCAGTGGGCAGTGTAATTGTTTTGCCGCCCATACAGAGGCCGCTGTTATGTGTTCTGATAAAGATGAACCATCAATACATGCGATGACATTGCTCATGATTGCACTCCCTTTTTGGGTTTTTATTGTTAGTGGCCACCCATAAGTTTTTCAACTTCTTCTGGATTGTTGTGAACACCAAATTTATCGACCACGGTGGCACTGGCTTCGTTCATGCCGATTAATTCCACTTCTGCGCCTTCACGACGGAACTTAATCACTACCTTATCAAGAGCGGATACGGCTGTGATGTCCCAAAAATGCGCGTCTGATAAATCAATCGTAACCTTTTCAACCGCTTCTTTAAAATCAAATGAGGCATTAAATTGATCTGAAGAAGCAAAAAACACTTGTCCAATAACCTTGTATTTACGATGGGCTTTATGATCACCTTGTTCTTTTTTAACCGCCATAAAGCGACCGATTTTATTGGCAAAGAACATAGCGGCAAGTAGCACACCAACGAATACACCCAGAGCCAAATTGTGTGTATAAACTACGATAGAAACGGTAGCTAGCATGACAATATTAGTCGACATTGGATGGTTTTTCAGATTGATCACAGACTCCCATGAAAAAGTGCCGATGGATACCATGATCATAACGGCAACCAAAGCCGCCATTGGAATTTGACCAATTAGATCGTCTAAGAAAACCACCATGATCAAAAGTAAAAAGCCTGCGATAAACGTAGAGAGTCGACCACGGCCACCAGACTTAACGTTGATAACAGACTGACCAATCATGGCGCAACCCGCCATGCCGCCAAGAAAACCAGAAGCCATGTTGGCAACACCTTGACCTTTGCATTCACGGTTTTTGTCACTGCTTGTATCGGTAAATTCATCGACAATAGTCGCCGTCATCATAGATTCTAATAAGCCCACGACAGAAAGAGCAAGTGAGTAAGGCAATATGATCCATAGGGTGGTTAAATTAAAAGGAACATCTGGCAATAAGAACACTGGTAGGGTGTCTGGTAGCTCGCCCATATCACTTACTGTGCGTATATCCAAACCAACTGTCATGGCGAAGCCAGTTAATAGCAAAATGCAAACAAGTGGAGATGGAATAGTCTTGCCGATAATAGGAATCAAAGGGAATAGGTAAATTATACCCAATCCTACCGCTGTCATGGCATAGACATGCCAAGTAACATTGGTTAGTTCAGGTAACTGCGCCATGAAAATGAGAATGGCTAAGGCATTCACAAAGCCTGTTACTACAGACCTGGATACAAAGCGCATAAGACTGCCGAGTTTCAAGTATCCGGCAATGATCTGAAACACCCCAGTTAACAAGGTCGCAGCGAGCAAGTATTGCAAACCATGATCTTTTACTAAATCTCCCATAAGTACCGCCATGGCAGCGGTCGCAGCGGAAATCATTCCTGGTCGTCCACCAAAGAATGAAATAACCACGGCAATACAGAAGGAAGCGTATAAGCCAACCTTAGGGTCGACCCCTGCAATGATAGAGAATGCAATGGCTTCAGGAATAAGTGCCAAGGCAACTACTGTCCCAGCGAGTGAATCGCCTTTTATATTTGAGAACCAGTCTCGCTTTATCGAATCGATCATGTATTACCTTCTGTCGTATGTATTTAGCAATGAAAGTCTTGCCGCTAAGAGAGACGCCGAGGAGCAGATGAGGTCAAGTTAACCCGTTGTTAAAGCTACTTTTAGTGTCATGAGTAGAAGCCGCTTCAACAAATAAACTTGATGAATATCAGCGTTCAAAATTAGGAGAAATTATAAAGATTTAGCCCATTTAAGGCAATTATAAGCTAATTATAGGATGCTAAAGTTACATAGCGTAACAATTTACTACGAAGACAGTGTCTTGACTGTACCAAGGTACAATAGCGAGCTGACTTTAACTCTTCTATTCTGTAGTTAATCATAAATTTAATCCGTTAGTCACCGGAGATATTACATGAGCGACAATCAAACATCTTTCGCAACGCTTGGTCAGCCTATTGGTGTTATTACACAGTTAACTGGTTCAGTGGTTATTGAATCCATCGATGGCCAAGAGCGCATTGTTAATCTTGGCGATCCTGTTTTTTTTGGCGAACTGATTAAAACCGGTACTAATGCTAGTGTCACTATTTCTTTTGTGGATGGCACAAATGTCTTGATTGGTAATAATGCAATTGTTGAGATAAATGATGAAGTCTACAACTCTGGTGATGCTGAAGACTTGGTTGCCGATTCAGCAACTGATGCGGATGCTCTTCAGGAAGCCATTTTGGCCGGGGAAGACCCAACTTTAATTCAAGAAGCACCTGCCGCAGGTGAAACGATCATTGATCAGCAAGACCGAGTGGATGTTTCCATTGATCGAAATGATAACAGCGCGTTACCTAGCTTTGGAAATGACACCCTAAGCACTTTACCGACCTATGGTTATGATACAAACAACGGTGCTAACAGTTTTATCGTACCAGCATTCGCGAGTCGTTTTGACTCAAACTCTAATGTCGACACTCAAGCTCAAGCGGGTACTGTCACCATAGATAACATTACTCAAGACAATCGGATCAGTGCGCAAGAAGCGGCTGGTAATGTGGCGGTAACGGGGACAGCAACAGGTGGGGATATTTCTCAGGGTGATACCGTTACACTTCAGATTAATGGTCAAACCTATCGCACTCAAGTTGCTGAAAACGGCACTTGGGCTATTGACGTGGCAGGTTCTGATTTTGTGGCAGATAACACGTTTGCTGTGGTGGTGGCTTCCAATGACGGTGCTGGCAATAGTGTTGAATCCATAGGTTCGTTTACCTATACAGTCGACTTGGTTGCAGAAGCGGGTACGGTTACTGTCGATGCGATTACTCAAGACGATGTCATTAACGCCCAAGAAAGCGGCGAAACGATTGCAGTAACAGGTACGGCTTCAGGTGGCGACATTTCCGTTGGCGATGCCGTCACACTTGAGATTAATGGTCAAACATATACTACTCAAGTTACTGAAAATGGCACTTGGACGGTTGACGTGGCGGGTGCTGATCTTGTTGCTGATACCGCGTTTGATGTGGTTGTAACTTCTTCTGACATAGCGGGCAATAGCGTTGAATCCACGGGTTCCTCTACTCATACGGTCGACTTGGTGGCGCAAGCCGGTACGGTGACCGTCAACGCGATTACTCAAGATGATGTGATCAACGCGGCTGAGTCTGAACAAGCCATTGCCGTGTCTGGTACAGCAGAAGGCGGCGACATCGCCGCTGGCGATACCGTGACTCTGGTCATCAATAATACGACTTATACAACACAAGTTGCTGAAAATGGTACTTGGACGGTTGACGTGGCGGGTGCAGATTTGGCTGCAGACACGGCGTTCGATGCGGTTGTGACATCGTCTGATGCCGCGGGCAATACCATTGAATCCACAGTTTCCTCTACTCATACAGTCGATCTTGCTGCGGAAGAAGGCACAGTTACCGTCAACGCGATTACTCAAGATGATGTGATCAGCGCGACTGAGTCTGAACAAGGCATTGCCGTGACGGGGACGGCAGATGGTGTTGATATCTCTGTTGGCGACACTGTGACTCTGGTCATCAACGACAACACTTACACCACGACTGTGAACGAAGATGGCACTTGGACGGTTGACGTGGCGGGTTCTGATTTGGCTGCTGACGCGGCGTTTGATGCGGTTGTCACCTCTTTTGATGCAGCGGGCAATATTGTTGAATCTAGAGTTTCTTCTACTCATACAGTCGATCTTGCTGCGGAAGAGGGCACAGTTACCGTCAACGCGATTACTCAAGATGACGTGATCAATGCGGCTGAGTCTGCACAAACGATTGCAGTGACGGGTACAGCAGAAGGCGGTGACATCGCTAATGGCGATACGGTGACTTTGGTTATTAACGACAACACTTATACCACACAAGTTGCTGAAGATGGCACTTGGTCTGTCGATGTGGCCGGTGCGGACTTGGCTGCAGATACTGCCTTTGATGCAGTGGTTACCTCTTCTGATGCCGCGGGCAATATGGTTGAATCCACAGTTTCCTCAACTCATACGGTCGACTTGGTTGCGCAAGCTGGTACGGTGACCGTAAACAGCATTACAGAAGATGACGTAATTAATGCGCAAGAAAGTGGCGAGACTATTGAGTTAACAGGTACGGCTTCAGGTGGCGACATTTCTGTTGGCGACACCGTGACTCTGGTCATTAACAACACGACTTACACAACACAAGTTGCTGAAAACGGTACTTGGACGGTTGACGTAGCGGGTGCGGACTTGGTAGCAGATACCGCGTTTGATGCGGTTGTGACATCGTCTGATGCCGCGGGTAATACCGTTGAATCCATTGGTTCTTCTACTCATACGGTCGACTTGGTTGCGCAAGCCGGTACGGTGACCGTCAATACGATTACTCAAGATGACGTGATCAACGCGGCTGAGTCTGAACAAACGATTGCCGTGACGGGTACGGCGAATGACGGCGATATTTCAGTTGGCGACACCGTTACTTTGGTCATCAACAACACGACTTACACAACACAAGTTGCTGAAAATGGCACTTGGTCTGTCGATGTGGCAGGTGCTGATCTTGTTGCTGACACAGAATTTGATGCGGTTGTAACCTCGTCTGATGCAGCGGGCAATATTGTTGAATCTAGAGTTTCTTCTACTCATACAGTCGATCTTGCTGCGGAAGAAGGCACAGTTACCGTCAACGCGATTACTCAAGATGATGTGATCAACGCGGCTGAGTCTGAACAAACGATTGCCGTGACGGGTACGGCGAATGGCGGCGATATTTCAGTTGGCGACACCGTGACTCTGGTCATCAACGACAAGACTTACACCACGACTGTGAACGAAGATGGTACTTGGACGGTTGACGTGGCGGGTGCTGATCTTGTTGCTGATACTGCGTTTGATGTGGTTGTGATGTCTTCTGATGCCGCGGGCAATACCGTTGAGTCCACAGTTTCTTCTACTCACACAGTGGATACTGAAGCAACAGCCGGTACAGTTACTGTCAACGCGATTACTCAAGATGATGTGATCAATGCCACTGAAGCAGGACAAACCATCCCTGTAACAGGTACAGCTTCAGGTGGCGACATTTCAGTTGGTGATACCGTGACTTTGGTCATCAACAATACTACTTACACAACACAAGTTGCTGAAAATGGTACTTGGTCTGTGGGTGTGGCGGGTGCTGATCTTGCTGCTGACACGGAATTTGATGTAGTTGTTGCGTCTTCTGACGAGGCGGGCAACACAGTCAATACAAGAGCTTCTTCTGACCATAGCGTTGACCTTGCTGCGGAAGAAGGCACAGTTACTGTTAACAGCATCACGGAAGACGATGTCATTAACGCCCAAGAAAGCGGCGAGACTATTGCGGTAACAGGTAGGGCTTCAGGTGGCGACATTTCCGTTGGCGATACAGTGACTCTGGTCATCAACGACAATACTTACAGCACGACGGTGAACGAAGAAGGTACTTGGACGGTTGACGTAGCGGGCTCTGATTTGGCTGCAGACACGGAATTCGATGCAGTGGTTACGTCTTCAGATGCCGCGGGCAATATCGTTGAATCCAGAGTTTCCTCTACTCATACGGTCGATCTTGCTGCGGAAGAAGGCACAGTTACCGTCAACGCGATTACTCAAGATGATGTGATCAATGCGGCTGAGTCTGAACAAACGATTGCAGTGACGGGTACAGCAGAAGGCGGCGATATTTCCGTTGGCGATACCGTCACGCTTGAAATCAACGACATCACTTACACCACGACTGTGGGCGAAGATGGCACTTGGTCTGTGGATGTGGCAGGTGCAGATCTTGCTGCAGACGCGGCGTTCGATGCGGTTGTCACCTCTTCTGATGCCGCGGGCAACATGGTTGAATCCACAGTTTCTTCTAGTCATACAGTCGATCTTGCTGCGGAAGAAGGCACAGTTACTGTTAACAGCATTACGGAAGACGATGTCATTAACGCCCAAGAAAGCGGCGAAACGATTGCTGTGACGGGTACAGCTTCAGGTGGTGACATTGCCGCTGGCGATACGGTGACTTTGGTCATCAACAACACGACTTACACAACACAAGTTGCTGAAAATGGCACTTGGACGGTTGACGTGGCGGGGGCTGACTTGATGGTGGACACCGCGTTCGATGCAGTTGTGACGTCTTCTGACACAGCAGGTAATATGGTTGAATCCACGGGTTCCTCTACTCACGCAGTGGATACTGAAGCAACAGCCGGTACAGTTACTGTCAACGCGATTACTCAAGATGATGTGATCAATGCCACCGAATCAGGTCAAACCATTCCTGTGACTGGCACGGCGGATGGCGGTGACATTGCCGTTGGCGATACCGTTACTTTGGTCATCAACAATACTACTTACACAACACAAGTTACTGAAAATGGCACTTGGTCTGTCGATGTGGCGGGTGCTGATCTTGTAGCTGATACTGCGTTTGATGTGGTTGTGATGTCTTCTGATGCCGCGGGCAATAGCGTTGAATCCACGGGTTCCTCAACTCATACGGTCGACTTGGTGGCGCAAGTCGGTACGGTGACCGTCAACGCGATTACTCAAGATGATGTGATCAACGCGACTGAGTCTGAACAAACCATTGCCGTGACGGGTACTGCAGAAGGTGGCGACATTGCCGCTGGTGATACTGTTACTCTGGTCATCAACGACATCACTTACACCACGACTGTGGGCGAAGATGGCACTTGGTCTGTCGATGTGGCCGGTGCGGGTTTGGCTGCAGACACGGAATTTGATGCGGTTGTGACATCGTCTGATGCCGCGGGCAATACCATTGAATCCACTGGTTCTTCTACTCATACGGTCGACCTGGTGGCGCAAGCCGGTACGGTGACCGTCAACAACATCACAGAAGATGACGTGATTAATGCGGCTGAGTCTGAACAAACCATTGCCGTGACGGGTACGGCAGAAGGCGGCGACATCGCCGCTGGCGATACCGTCACGCTTGAAATCAACGACATTACTTACACCACGACTGTGGGCGAAGATGGCACTTGGTCTGTCGATGTAGCGGGTGCAGATTTGGCTGCAGACGCGGCGTTCGATGCGGTTGTGACATCGTCTGACACAGCGGGCAATATTGTTGAATCTAGAGTTTCTTCTAGTCATACAGTCGATCTTGCTGCGGAAGAAGGCACAGTTACCGTTAACAGCATCACGGAAGACGATGTCATTAACGCCCAAGAAAGCGGCGAAACGATTGCGGTAACAGGTATGGCTTCGGGTGGCGACATTTCCGTTGGCGACACCGTGACTCTGGTCATCAACAACACGACTTATACAACACAAGTTGCTGAAGATGGCACTTGGTCTGTGGATGTGGCGGGTGCTGATCTGGCTGCAGATACTGCCTTTGATGCGGTGGTTACCTCTTCTGATGCAGTGGGTAATACCGTTGAATCTAGAGTTTCTTCTACTCATACAGTCGATCTTGCAGCGGAAGAAGGCACAGTTACTGTTAACAGCATCACAGAAGACGATGTGATTAATGCGGCTGAGTCTGAGCAAACGATTGCAGTGACGGGTACGGCTTCAGGTGGCGACATTTCCGTTGGCGATACCGTGACTCTGGTCATCAACAATACGACTTACTCAACACAAGTTGCTGAAAACGGTACTTGGACGGTTGACGTAGCGGGTGCGGACTTGGTAGCAGATACCGCGTTTGATGCGGTTGTTTCGTCTTCTGATGCCGCGGGCAATAGTGTTGAATCCACTGGTTCCTCTACTCATACGGTCGACTTGCTAGCGCAAGCCGGTACGGTGACCGTCAACAACATCACGGAAGACGATGTCATTAATGCCCAAGAAAGCGGCGAGACTATTGAGTTAACTGGTACGGCTTCAGGTGGCGACATTTCCGTTGGCGATGCCGTGACTTTGGTTATTAACGACAACACTTACACCACTACTGTGGGCGAAGATGGCACTTGGTCTGTCGATGTGGCTGGTGCGGACTTGGCGGTGGACACCGTGTTCGATGCGGTTGTGACATCGTCTGATGCCGCGGGTAATACTGTTGAATCCATGGGCTCTTCTACTCACACAGTGGATATTGAAGCAACAGCCGGTACGGTGACCGTCAACAACATCACAGAAGACGATGTCATTAACGCACAAGAAAGCGGCGAAATGATTGCGGTAACAGGTATGGCTTCAGGCGGCGACATCGCCGCTGGCGATACTGTGACTCTGGTCATCAACAACACGACTTACACAACACAAGTGACTGAAAATGGCACTTGGACGGTTGACGTGGCCGGTGCGGACTTGGCTGCTGACACGGAATTTGATGCGGTTGTCACATCGTCTGATGAAGCAGGTAACACAGTCAATACTATCGTTTCTTCTACTCATACAGTCGATCTTGCTGCGCAAGCCGGTACGGTGACCGTTAACGCGATTAGTCAAGATGACGTGATCAATGCGGCTGAGTCTGAACAAACGATTGCTGTTACGGGGACAGCTTCAGGTGGCGACATTTCCGTTGGTGACACCGTCACACTTGAGATTAATGGTCAAACCTATACCACTCAGGTTGCAGAAAACGGTACTTGGACAGTTGACGTGGCGGGTGCTGATCTTGCTGAAGACACAGAATTTGATGCGCTTGTAACGTCTTCTGATGCCGCAGGCAATAGCGTGGAATCCATAGGTTCCTCTACTCATACGGTCGACTTGACGGCGCAAGCCGGTACGGTAACGGTCGGTGTCATTACTCAAGACGATGTGATCAATGCGGCTGAGTCTGAGCAAACGATTCCAGTAACGGGAACAGCCTCAGGCGGTGATATTTCCGTTGGCGACACCGTCACACTTGAGATTAATGGTCAAACTTATACCACTCAAGTGGCTGAAAATGGCACTTGGACGGTTGATGTAGCGGGTGCTGATCTTGCTGCTGATACTAACTTCGATGCGGTTGTGATGTCTTCTGATGCAGTGGGTAATAGCGTTGAATCCATAGGTGCCTCTACTCACATGGTGGATACTGAAGCAACAGCCGGTACGGTGATCGTTAACAACATCACCGAAGATGACGTGATCAATGCGGCTGAGTCAGAACAAAGCATCGCCGTGTCTGGTACCGCAACAGGTGGCGACATTGCCGCTGGCGATACCGTGACTTTGGTCATTAACAACAATACTTACACCACGATGGTGGGCGAAGATGGTTCTTGGGCTGTTGACGTGGCGGGTTCTGACTTGGCGGCAGACACGGAATTTGATGCGGTTGTGACCTCTTCTGATACAGCGGGCAATACCGTTGATTCCATAGGTGCCTCTACTCACACGGTGGATACTGAAGCAACAGCGGGTACGGTGACCGTTAACAACATCACCGAAGATGACGTGATCAATGCGGCTGAGTCTGAACAGACTATCGCCGTGTCTGGTACCGCAACAAGTGGCGACATTGCCACTGGCGATACGGTCACACTTGAGATTAATGGTCAAACCTATACCACTCAAGTTGCTGAAAACGGCACTTGGTCTGTCGATGTAGCGGGAGCTGATCTTGCTGCAGAAAGCGCGTTTGATGCGGTTGTGACATCGTCTGATGCAGCAGGTAACACTGTTGAATCCATAGCTGCCTCTACTCATACGGTCGACTTGGCTGCACAAGCCGGTACCGTGACGGTTGATGCGATTACTCAAGACGATGTGATCAACGCTTCTGAAGCAGGGCAAACCATCCCTGTGGCGGGTACGGCATCCGGTGGCGACATTGCCGCTGGCGATACCGTCACACTTGAGATTAATGGTCAAACCTATACCACTCAAGTTGCTGCAAACGGCACTTGGACGGTTAACGTAGCGGGTTCTGATCTTGTTGCTGACACGGAATTTGAGGCGCTTGTTACCTCGTCTGACGCAGCAGGTAACACTGTTGAATCCACTGGTTCCTCTACTCATACGGTCGACTTGGTGGCGCAAGCCGGAACGGTGACGGTCGATGCAATTACCCAAGACGATTTGATCAACGCGGCTGAAGCAAGTCAAACCATCCCTGTGACAGGTACAGCAATGGGCGGTGATATCTCTGCTGGCGATATGGTTACTCTGGTCATCAACAACACTGCTTACAGAACACAAGTGACTGAAAATGGTACTTGGACGGTTGACGTATCGGGTGCGGATTTGGCTGCTGACGCAGAATTTGATGCGGTTGTCAGATCGTTTGATGCAGCGGGTAACAGGGTTGAATCCATAGCTTCTTCTACTCACACGGTGGATACTGAAGCCATGGCGGGTACGGTGACTGTCAACAATATTACTGAAGACGATGTCATTAACGCCCAAGAAAGCGGTGAAACTATAGTGGTAACAGGTACGGCATCCGGTGGCGACATTTCCATTGGCGATACCGTCACACTTGAGATTAATGGTCAAACCTACACCACTCAAGTTGCTGAAAACGGCACTTGGACGGTTGACGTGGCGGGTGCTGATTTGGCTGTAGACACGGAATTTGATGCGGTTGTCACATCGTTTGATGCCGTAAGCAATAGAGTTGAATCCATCGGTTCCTCTACTCATACAGTCGACTTGGCTGCGCAAGCCGGTACGGTGACGGTCGGTGCCATTACTCAAGATGACGTGATTAATGCGGCTGAGTCTGAACAAACCATCGCCGTGTCTGGTACCGCAACAGGTGGCGACATTGCCGCTGGCGATACCGTCACACTTGAGATTAATGGTCAAATCTATACCACTCAAGTGGCTGAAAACGGCACTTGGACGGTTGATGTAGCGGGTGCTGATTTGGCTGCTGACACGGAATTTGATGCGGTTGTGATGTCTTCTGATGTCGCTGGCAATACCGTTGCAACCACGGGTTCTTCTACTCACACGGTGGATACTGAAGCAACAGCGGGTACGGTGACCGTTAACAACATCACAGAAGATGATGTGATCAATGCGGCTGAGTCTGAACAAACCATTTCTGTAACAGGTACGGCTTCTGGAGGCGATATTTCCGTTGGCGATACCGTGACTTTGGTCATCAATAATATTACTTACTCAACACAAGTGACTGAAAATGGCACTTGGACTGTCGATGTGGCGGGTGCTGATTTGGCCGCAGATACTGAGTTTGATGTAGTTGTTTCGTCGTCTGATGTAGTGGGCAATACCGTTGAATCCACGGGTTCCTCTACTCACACGGTGGATACTGAAGCAACAGCCGGTACAGTGATGGTCGGCACGATTACTCAAGACGATGTGATCAATGCGGCTGAGGCCGGTCAAACCATCCTTGTGACAGGGACGGCATCCGGTGGCGACATTTCCGTTGGCGATACGGTTACTCTGGTCATCAACAACTCTGAATATACTACCACTGTGAACCAAGACGGTACTTGGTCGGTTGACGTGGCGGGTGCGGATTTGGCTGCAGATACTGCCTTTGATGCGCTTGTGACATCGTTTGATGCAGCGGGCAATCGGGTAGAATCCACAGGTTCTTCTACTCATGAGGTCGACTTGGTTGCGCAAGCCGGTACGGTGACCATTAACGCGATTACTCAAGATGATGTGATCAACGCGGCTGAGGCTGAACAAACCATCGCCGTGTCTGGTACCGCAACAGGTGGCGACATTGCCGCTGGGGATACCGTCACACTTGAGATTAATGGTCAAACTTATACTACTCAAGTGGCTGAAAACGGCACTTGGACTGTTAATGTGGCGGGTGCGGATTTGGTAGCGGATACTGAGTTTGATGCGGTTGTGACGTCTTCTGACAATGCGGGCAATGCCGTTGAATCCATAGGTGCCTCTACTCACACAGTCGATACTGAAGCAACAGCGGGTACAGTTACTGTTAACGCGATTACTCAAGATGACGTGATTAATGCGGCTGAGGCTGAACAAAGCATTGCTGTGACGGGTACCGCTTCAGGTGGCGACATTGCCGTTGGCGACACCGTGACTTTGGTTATCAACAACTCTGAATACACTACAAGAGTGAACGAAGACGGTACTTGGTCAGTCGATGTCGCGGGTGCGGACTTGGTAGCGGATACCGCCTTTGATGCGGTTGTGACATCGTCTGATGCGGCGGGTAATAGAGTAGAATCCACTGCTTCCTCTACTCACACGGTGGATACTGAAGCGACAGCCGGTACGGTGACCGTCAACAACATCACAGAAGATGACGTGATTAATGCGGCTGAGTCTGAACAAACCATTGCTGTGACAGGTACAGCCTCAGGTGGCGACATTTCCGTTGGCGACATCGTGACTCTGGTCATCAACAACTCTGAATACACTACCACGGTGAACCAAGACGGTACTTGGGCTGTTGACGTGGCGGGGGCTGACTTGGCTGCTGACACGGCGTTCGCTGCGGTTGTGACGTCTTCTGACGATGCAGGCAATACCGTTGAATCTAGAGGTTCCTCTACTCACACGGTGGATACTGAAGCCATGGCGGGTACAGTTACTGTCAACAGTATTACTCAAGATAACGTGATCAATGCGGCTGAGTCTGAACAAACCATCCCTGTGACAGGTACGGCTTCTGGTGGCGACATTTCCGTTGGCGATACCGTGACTCTGGTCATCAACAACACGATTTACACAACACAAGTTTCTGAAAATGGCACTTGGACGGTTGACGTGGCGGGTTCTGACTTGGCGGTGGATACCACATTTGATGCGGTTGTGACGTCTTCTGACACAGCAGGCAATACCGTTGAATCTATAGGTTCCTCTATTCACTCGGTGGATACTGAAGCAACAGCGGGTACCGTGACCGTTAACGCAATTACTCAAGATGACGTGATCAATGCGGCTGAGGCTGAACAAACCATCGCTGTGACAGGTACAGCTTTAGGTGGTGACATTGCCGTTGGCGACGCCATCACACTTGAGATTAATGGTCAAACCTATACCACTCAAGTGGCTGAAAATGGCGCTTGGACGGTTGACGTGGCGGGGGCTGATTTGGCTGCAGACACGGAATTCAATGTGGTTGTTACCTCGTTTGACACAGCAGGCAATAGGGTTGAATCCATAGGTTCTTCAACTCACGCGGTGGATACTGAAGCAACAGCGGGTACGGTGACTGTTAACAACATCACCGAAGATGATGTGATCAATGCGGCTGAGTCTGAACAAACCATCTCTGTGACAGGTACTGCTTCAGGTGGCAATATTTCCGTTGGTGACACCGTGACCCTGGTCATTAACGACAACACTTACACCACGATGGTGGGCGAAGATGGTTCTTGGACGGTTGATGTGGCAGGTTCTGACTTGGCTGCAGACACGCAATTCGATGCGGTTGTGACGTCTTCTGACACAGCAGGCAATAGGGTTGAATCCATCGGTTCCTCTACTCACACGGTGGATACTGAAGCAACAGCGGGTACGGTGACTGTTAACGCGATTACTCAAGATGACGTGATTAATGCGGCTGAGTCTGAACAAACCATCCCTGTAACAGGTACGGCTTCTGGTGGCGATATCTCAATTGGCGACACCGTGACTCTGGTCATCAACGACATTACTTACACAACGCAAGTTGCTGAAAACGGCACTTGGTCTGTTGACGTATCGGGTTCTGATTTGGCGGTGGATACCAGGTTCGATGCGGTTGTAACCTCGTCTGATGCAGCGGGCAATAGCATTGAATCCATAGGCTCTTCTACTCATACGGTTGACTTGATTGTGGAAGCCGGTACGGTGACGATCGGTGCGATTACTCAAGACGATGTGATCAACGCGGCTGAGTCTGAGCAAACGATTGCAGTGACAGGTACGGCGGGAGGTGGTGACATCAGCGCTGGAGACACAGTTACGCTTGAAATCAACGATACTATTTACACAACGACTGTTGCTGAAAACGGCACTTGGACTGTTAATGTGGCCGGTGCGGACTTGGTAGCGGATACTGAGTTTGATGCGGTTGTGACGTCTTCTGACCCAGCAGGTAACACTGTTGAATCCACTGCTTCCTCTACTCACATGGTGGATACTGAAGCGACAGCCGGTACGGTGACTGTTAACGCGATTACTCAAGATGACGTGATTAATGCGGCTGAGTCCGCACAAACGATTACCGTGACGGGCACCGCGGATAGCGGCGACATCGCCGTTGGCGATACCGTAACACTTGAGATTAATAGTCAAACCTATACCACTCAAGTGGCTGAAAATGGCACATGGACGGTTGACGTAGCGGGTGCTGATCTTGCTGCCGATACTAACTTTGATGCGGTTGTCACGTCTTTTGATGCAGCAGGTAATAGGGTTGAATCCATAGCTTCCTCTACTCACACTGTCGATACTGAAGCAACAGCCGGTATTGTAATGGTCGCTACGATTACTCAAGACGATGTGATTAATGCTACTGAAGCAGGTCAAACCATCTCTGTGACAGGGACGGCGGAAGGTGGTGACATAATAGAAGGCGACACAGTTACACTTGAGATTAATGGCCAAACCTATACCACTCAAGTTACTGAAAACGGTACTTGGGCGGTTGATGTGGCGGGTGCTGATTTGGCTGCTGACACGCAATTCGATGCGCTTGTGACGTCTTTTGACGATGCAGGCAATAGGGTGGAATCCACTGGTTCCTCTACTCATACGGTCGACTTGGTGGCACAAGCCGGTACGGTGACGGTCGATGCGATTACTCGAGATGATGTGATCAATGCGACTGAAGCAGGTCGAACCATTGCTGTGACAGGTACAGCGGAAGGCGGCGACATCTCAGTTGGCGATACCGTCACACTTGAGATTAATGGTCAAACTTATACCACTCAAGTAGTTGCAAACGGCACTTGGACGGTTGACGTAGCAGGTTCTGATCTTGTTGCAGATACTGCCTTTGATGTGGTTGTGGCCTCCAATGATGATGCGGGCAATGCCGTTGAATCCATAGGGTTCTCTACTCATACAGTGGATTTGGTTGCGCAAGCTGGTACTGTGACGATCGATGCGATTACTCAAGATGACTTGATCAATGCGGCTGAAGCAGCTCAAACTATCCCTGTGACAGGTACGGCAGAAGGTGGTGACATCAGCGCTGGTGACACCGTCAGACTTGAGATTAATGGTCAAACCTATACCACAAAAGTGGCTGAAAACGGCACTTGGTCTGTTGATGTAGCGGGTGCTGATTTGGCTGCTGACACGGAATTTGATGCGGTTGTGACATCGTCTGATGCCGCTGGTAATAGGGTGGAATCCACAGGTTCTTCTACTCATACAGTCGACTTGGTGGCACAAGCCGGTACGGTGGCCGTTAACGCGATTACTCAAGACGATGTGATTAATGCGACTGAAGCAGGTCAAACCATCCCTGTGACAGGAACGGCTTCAGGTGGCGACATCGCTGCGGGCGATACGGTTACTCTGGTGATCAACAACACGACTTACACATCGCAAGTTGCTGAAAACGGCACTTGGACGGTTGACGTAGCAGGTGCGGATCTTGTTGCTGACACGGAATTTGATGCGGTTGTTTTGTCGTCTGATGCAGTCAGTAATAGGGTTGAATCCATTGGTTCCTCTTCTCATACAGTCGACTTGGCGGCGCAAGCCGGTACGGTGACGGTTGGTGCCATTACTCAAGACGATGTGATCAATGCGGCTGAGTCTGACCAAACGATTGCAGTGACGGGTACAGCGGAAGGCGGTGACATTTCAATTGGCGATACCGTGACACTGGTCATCAACAACTCTACTTACACAACACAAGTGACTGAAAATGGCACTTGGTCTGTTGATGTGGCGGGTGCTGATCTTGCTGCCGATACTAACTTCGATGCGGTTGTCACATCTTCTGATGCAGCGGGTAATACCGTTGAATCCACGGGTTCCTCTACTCACATGGTGGATATTGAAGCCACGGCGGGTACGGTGATCGTTAACAACATCACCGAAGATGACGTGATCAATGCGGCTGAGTCTGAGCAAACGATTTCTGTGACGGGTACGGCTTCAGGCGGTGACATTTCTGTTGGCGATATGGTGACTTTGATCATCAACAACTCTGAATACATCACCACTGTGAATCAAGACGGCACTTGGTCTGTTGATGTAGCGGGTGCGGATCTTGTTGCTGACACGGAATTTGATGCGGTTGTAACCTCGTCTGACGCAGCGGGCAATGTCGTTGAATCCATCGGTTCCTCTGCTCATACGGTCGATTTGGTTGTGGAAGCCGGAACGGTGACGGTCGGTGCGATTACTCAAGATGACGTGATCAATGCGGCTGAGTCTGAACAAACGATTGCGGTGACAGGTACGGCTTCAGGTGGCGACATCTCCGTTGGCGACACTGTCACACTTGAGATTAATGGTCAAACCTATACCACTCAAGTTGTTGGAAACGGCACTTGGACGGTTGACGTAGCAGGTTCTGATCTTGTTGCTGACACGGAATTTGATGCGCTTGTCACCTCGTCTGACGCAGCGGGCAATAGCGTTGAATCCATCGGTTCCTCTACTCATGCGGTCGACTTGGTGGCGCAAGCCGGTACGGTGACGGTTGGTGGGATCACTCAGGATGACGTAATCAATGCCGCTGAGTCTGAACAAAGGATTGCGGTAACAGGCACGGCGGAAGGCGGCGACATTTCCGTTGGCGATACGGTGACTTTGGTCATCAACAACTCTGAATACACCACCACTGTGAAGCAAGACGGTACTTGGAGTGTTGACGTAGCGGGTTCTGATCTTGCGGTGGACACGGCGTTCGCTGCAGTGGTTAGCTCAAGTGATGCGGCAGGCAATACCGTCGAGTCCACGGGTTACTCAACTCATACGGTTGATACAGAAGCTTCTGACTCTCCAGTGATCACCAGTATTACAGATGACTCGGTTGACTCTGATTACTCTACTGTCACCCTTCACGGTACTGGTGAACCTGGAAATACAATAACTTTGTATGTTATTGCTGGCTCTACTACTGGGGGAATTGATACTCAGACTGGCGAATACAAGGCAGTTGACGGTGTCACAGTAACAGTTGATGAGGATGGTAATTGGTCTTTAGATGTATCGAACCTTGAAGACGTACCTGTGAACGATAACGAGTTGTTTAAAGTTACACAGACAGATAGCGCAGGTAACGAAAGTGGCGATTCAAACGTTGCCCATTACTGGCATGGTAGCTGGTCTGCTATTGGTACCGAAGCGGGCGATGATTATGTTCTACTTGGCGAAGGCAATGATTATGTCCAAATTAGTGCCGATGATACCAATGATGCCTTGACCCTTGATGGCGGTGCAGGAACGGATACCGCCAAGTTTGCTAACCTTTCTGTCGATAACGCAACTATTACACGAGATGCCAATGGAAATGTATTAATTGTGGATTCGTCAACATCTGACGTTGTACTACTAGTTGACTTCGAGAATGTAACGATTGAAGGCACAAGATACAGCCTTGATGAGTTGTTTACTCCTACTGTTGAAATCACCGAAGACGCTAACAATGACGGCTACATCAGCTCTGCTGAGCTTTCTGGTGACATCAATGTTTCAGTAACGCTTCCAATTGGTGCTAACGAAGGTGATTCGTTAACCATAAATGGCACAGTTACTGTGCTTACAGCGGCACATATTGCGGCAGGTATCGTACTAACAACAGTTGCCGCTCCCGCTGAGGGTGAAACCTTAACGGTAGAAGCCTCTATATCTGATACCAATGGCAACACTTCTTCTACCAGCCAAGATACTGCTGTTATCGATACAATGGTTGGTCAGCCAACCATCAGTTTGGATGCGCAGAGTGATACCGGGCGTTCCTCTAGTGATGGCGTTACGAATGACTCCACTCCAACTTTCACAATAGGAAATGTTGATAGCAACGTGTCTTCTGTAGAAGTCTTCGATGGAGCCAACAAGCTAGGAGATGCTCAGCTTGTTAATGGCGAGTGGACGTTTACGGTTAGTTCTGAATTGGTTGATGGCGACCATGCCATGACTGTTGTGGTAACAGATGTGCTAGGCAATACCTCAACCTCTACTGAACTTGATATCGAAATCGGAACTGTGACAGCTCTCGATGACACAGCCAGGGTTGAAGAGGACAATTCAGTTACCATTGATGTTCTTGCTAATGACAGTGATGTAGACGGAGATGATCTTTCTATTCAGTCCATTGAGGTCACTTCTGGTCAAGGAACAGTGGAGGTTGTTGACGGTAAAGTGGTATTTACACCGGCTGATAATTATAACGGTGAAGTCACTATTAGTTACGTTACAACGGATGGCAATGGCCAAGAAGCTACGGCAGAAGTAACGGTTGATGTGGCTGCTGTTGATGATGCTTCTATCCTTGAAGGAGACTCTGGGTCCACTAGTGAGGACACTCCGCTAACCGTCAGTGCTGAAAATGGAGTGTTAGCTAATGACAGTGATATAGACTCAGAACTTGCTGTTGCTAGCTTCTCTGTGGATGCTCAAACAGCAAATGCAGGGTCTTCAATCACTATTAGCGGTGTGGGCGTGCTGACGATTGAGGCGACGGGGGCATACGAATTTGTTCCAGCTGATGATTGGTCAGGTACGGTTCCTCAAGTCACTTACACTACGAATACGGGCCAAGAGTCAACCCTTGATCTAAGTGTTGCAGCCGTTGCGGATATGCCAACGCTGTCCGTAACGTTAGGAGATGAATCGACGCAAGATACTGTCATTGAAGGTAATGACATATCTGACTTGGGCCGTGATGAAACGTCTAGCGTGAGTGCTACTCGTGAATTCGATTTTGGCGCTGAGAACGCCGGTAAAACGATTACTTTATCGTTTGACTCTGTTGTCACAGGAACTTGGGACCCAAGTTACGCCAGAGATGCGGATAGTTACAATGTATCTGCGAATGGTGAGTTGCTTGAAAGCTTTGATTATGACCTAGAAGGTGGAAGCCAGTCCCAGTCAAATAGTTATACTGTGACGCTTGATGGTAATGGTATAGCAACCGTTACTTTCGAAGCTGATACGACGGGTACTGATGAAGAGCTTGACGTTTCCAACATAGTCGCGACACTTGAGGCGGCCGTAATCGTTCGCGATTTAAACATTGCCGCTAACCAGACGGATTCTGACGGTAGTGAAACCTTGACATACACGGTTTCATCTTTGCCTGACGGTGCTTCACTCAGAGACAGTGAAGGTAACTCAGTATCTGCGAACGAAGATGGAAGTTATTCTTTGACAGAAAGCCAAGTTGATGGGTTGCAGCTAGTTACAACAGATGCAGTGGATGATGACTTTGATATTGCTGTAACAATAACCAGTTCCGAAGCGACTACCAGTGAGACAGTTACAGAGACAGTTACCGTTGATATAGATAATGAAACGATCTTAGTCTTGAATGCTGCATCAGTAACAGAAGATTCAACAGTAGCAGGTGATACGGTCGCGATCTTCACAGTCTCTGATGAAGACGACACGGTTACAGTTGACTTCACAGCAGGTACAAATGGTGATGGTTATTACGCCATAGACGGAACAAGCGTTGTCTTGACGGTAGCGGGTGAAGCGTACCTAGATGCGGGTAACGAACTGCCAGAGATCAGCCTAACCACAAGTGGTTCTGATACCGTTAAGATAGCGACTGCCACACCTAATACGAATCTCGTTAATGATGCCGCTGAACTTAGCCTTGGCAATAATGGTGAAGTGTCAGTATCTGAAGAAGGCTTGTCAGCAGGCAATGTAGATACGTCGGGTAGCTCAGATTCGACCAATGCCATTACTGCTTCTGGAACATTTTCTGTATCTGACGAAGATGGGGATTCCTTGACTATCTCTCTCGTCGCGCCAACAGCTTCTTATACATCAAATGGCGAAACCATTGTGTGGAGTACAAACGACGATGGAAATCTTGTTGGTACCGCAAATGGCGAGACGATAGTAACGGTTTCTCTTGGTGAGGTAACAAACGGCTCAGGAAGCTATACGGTTACTTTGTCTGGACCACTAGATCATTCAGATACGTCTTCTGAAGATGTTGAGAGCATTCAATTTGGTATCACGGTATCTGATGGTACAGAGTCAACAACTGAAAACATCACGGTGAATATTGAGGATGATTCCCCTGATAGCGTAACAATGACAGCGTCTCTGGAGTTGGGAAGTTCTTCAGTAACGGGAGTGTCTACTTTCTCAGTATCGTCAATCGAAGGTGGGTTTGAGTCTACACAGTTTACTAGTGGAAATAAGTCTAATACATCCGAACTAGACAGTGATAATGACAGCCTCATAGATGAGATTGAATGGAATGACCAAAGTAATAAAGGTGGTCCTAGTGGTTATCAACTGTCTGATGAATCAAGCATTTCTAATGTTTCGGTAGACAGTCATTTCGTAATTGGATTATTTACTCACGAAAATGAGAAAGTTAACACCATTTATGAGACCTTAGATAGCACTAGGTTGACCTATACTTTCGACGTTGAAATAGATGGCGAAACTAAGACAGTGACCTTGTCGGTAGATTTGGATCACGATGAAACAACGAATAATGGTAACGGCAACGACCATAAGAGCGATGATACTGTCACCATGGGCACACTTCCTTCGACAGAGATAGAAGTGAACGGAGTTACCTATAAAGTTTCTTTAGCTGGCTTTATGGATTCTTCAAATAATGTTGTTACGTCATTGTCTACAGAGGAAGAGAGTTCTCAAACAGTCTCTATAGTCGCCTCTATTACGGCAGTTTCGTCTGATACTAGTAATGACACTCTTACTGGAACGCTTACTGTCGATGGGGGGGCTGAAGGCGGAGTTGTGACGGCAGCAACCACAGAGGATGCCAATGGAAGCTTGGTGGTAACTTCGGATGGTAGTTACACTTATACTCCAAGCGAAACGTTAGCGTCCTCTTTAGAGTCTGGTGAGAGTACAACGGTTACCTATAGTTATAGTGTGGTTGATTCAGATGGTGATACGTCCACTAATACCTTGGAGATAACTGTAACAGGTTCAGGCTCTGAAACCTCTACAGTGTCGGGTTTGTCTGCTGAGTTCTACAATTACAGTAGCACTTCAGGTGATGGTGTTTGGGGGAATATTGATAATATTACAGAAGCTTTGCGTGTTATCGACAATGCTGATTCTCCGAATGCTACCTTTACTGCAACTGAGGTGAATTATACTGCAGGAAGCGGTAATAGTGACTTAGGCATGCATGATCACCTTGAGGACTTTATTGGCGATGATGCTAGCTCTTTGACCTACATTAACCAACGAAGTACTGACGATTCTGTAATGAAGTTATCTGGCTCTGTTACATTGGATGCTGGTACATATAGGTTCAAAATTACTGCTGATGATGGTTATCAGATTAAGATTGATGGAGAGGTTGTTGCGGAATACGCTTATAATCAGGGCACGACAACTCGCTATGCAACATTTGAGATAGATGAGAGTGGAAGCCATGACATTGAAATCGTTTATTGGGATCAATATGGTGGACATCAGTTTACTGTGTCGTTAGCGGATGATTCGGGCGTCTACTCTTACCTAGGAAGTGATGCGTACCCAACGTCACATATTTCTTCGCCATCTTCTGAAACGGATACGGTTACGTCTACAGGTGTGGATGGAACTGAGGTGGATTCTCTACAAGATCGTATTGACGAGATTGATGATATAGATCGTGTTCAATCTTGGAGCGGTTCGTTACAAGGAACGGATAAAGATGAAGATCTGCGCGGTCACGGTGGAGATGAGTGGAGTTCCAGAGACACTATTGACGGTGGTGCGGGTGATGATGTGTTGATTGGTGGCAATAATCAAGACACATTAATCGGTGGAGAGGGTGATGACTACTTGTTGGGTGGATTGACCTCAGGAGAAGACTGGGCGACTGATACTTTAACCGGTGGAGAAGGGGATGATATCTTTATCTTGACGGATCATGGCCAAGCGAATGGCTGGAACTCTTGGGCCGATGATGTCATTACTGATTTTAATGCTGCTGACGATTCATTGGATCTGACTGATATTCTCGATGGAATGAGTGATGCGCCAGATAGTGATGCGGATAAAGACGCTATCGCAGAGTTTTTGAATCAGCATGTCAGTATTGAAGAGGGTGCTGTGAAGATAGATGGTAATGATGTAGCGACATTTGGAGATAATTCTGACTTTGATTCTAACCAAGATGGTTCGGTTAACACGAATGACTCTGTAACCATTATTTTCAATGATCAGGAGTACATTATTAATGTTGATGGCTAGGTCATCCCATTGAATATAAAGCTGGTGATCGAAAAATCGACGCCAGCTTTTTTATGCCTGTAATTCTTTTGAACCAAAGGGTATCAATAAAATTATCTTGCTAAACCAATTGGACAAGTGACGCCTGTCCCAGCTAAACCACAGTATCCATTTGGATTCTTATGAAGATATTGTTGATGGTATTCTTCCGCTAGATAATACGTCTTCAGTGGCTCTATTTCTGTGGTGATCATACCATGTCCGCTTTGCAAAAGTGCTTTCTGAAAGGTGGCTTTACTTTGCTCAGAAAGGGTTATATCTGGGTCTTGAGTGGTGTAAATAACAGAGCGGTACTGACTGCCGATATCATTGCCTTGTCTCATACCCTGAGTAGGATCATGATTTTCCCAGAATACTTTCAAAATGGTTTCTAAGTCGGTTTGCTTAGTATCGTAGATCACTTGTACCACTTCACTGTGACCTGTTTGACCAGTACAAACTTCTTCATAGCTTGGATTAGGTGTGAAGCCGCCAGCATAACCAACGGATGTCATCACGACGCCAGGTATATTCCATAACTTTCTCTCAGCGCCCCAAAAACACCCCATGCCAAGAATGATTTCTGCTTCATGACTTGCTTTCTCTCTCAGAAAGTTTTCACCGTTAACGGCATGGATACCCGAAACTTGGATGGCTGTGTGACGACCGGGTAGTGCCTCAGTCTCACTAGGGATAGAAGATTTTTTCAGCATTTGTTCAATTGGATTCGACATAAAGAATTCCTCAACAAGCAACATAATATGAGCGACACTTTTGCAGACACTGGATGACCCTTCAAGTTTTTTCTTGAAATTAGCTTGAGATAAGTGTGTAAAAAGGTGCAAAACATCTATTATATTAATTTAATATGAATATAGTGTTGACTCTGTATTTAATCTACCTATAATACGCACCTCGTTGATGCGGGATGAAACTATTTATTGGCTTATCGGGTGCATAACTCGAAGCTCTTAGTTCGCTTCTTAATTTGAGAAAGCGCCTCCCGTAACGACTTATAAATCTTTATAAGTAGTTTGTTGTTTAACACTTTTTTATTAAAAGTGCTTCCAATAAAGCAATGAAGTAAAGATAAGTGTTAAAGATCTATTTTAGATCTAATCTGGCGCGGGATGGAGCAGTCTGGTAGCTCGTCGGGCTCATAACCCGAAGGTCGTTGGTTCGAATCCGGCTCCCGCAACCACTTATAAGGTCGTTGGTTCTCTTTCTATTAAAGGAAGTGGCTCAAGTAACCACTTATTTTTGGCACAGTAAAACATTTATCACCATATAGCAGTATATTTGTCGCGGGATGGAGCAGTCTGGTAGCTCGTCGGGCTCATAACCCGAAGGTCGTTGGTTCGAATCCGGCTCCCGCAACCATTTATAACCTTAAGTAAGGTCGTTGGTTCACTTTCCTTCAAGGAGATGGTTCCAGCAATACAATATATTGCACAGTGATTTGCTATATCACTATATTTGTCGCGGGATGGAGCAGTCTGGTAGCTCGTCGGGCTCATAACCCGAAGGTCGTTGGTTCGAATCCGGCTCCCGCAACCATTTAAGTAAGATTTATAAGTTAAGTAAGGTCGTTGGTTCTCTTTCTATTCAAGAAAATGGCTCCCGCAACCATTTATAACCTTAAGTAAGGTCGTTGGTTCTCTTTTTAATCAAGAAAATGGCTCCCACAGCCACTTCATAAGGTCGTTGGTTCTCTTTTTATTCAAAAAAATGGCTCCCGCAACCACTTCATAGGTTGGTTCTCTTTCTATTCAAGAAATGGCTCCCGCAACCACTTCTGATTTAATCTTTATCTATCCCTAATGGTCGTTGGTTCTCTTTTTATTCAAGAAAATGGTTCAGAAACCATTTGAAGTAGAAACCTATAGGTATAAGTATTGACTGCTAAAAATAATACACATTGATCAAACAACAGAGTAGCCACATAAAGATCGCATAATGGTAACTGTTTTTGACAATGGTCTTAGTGGTTATGCCGTATCGACTGGTCATGAGTAAGCCTAAGCCAGTTAAACCACTGCTGCCAGCTGAAATGGCCCAAGCACTGAGAAATAAAAAGCCAAGTTGGCTAGGATTGGGGGCTAGGGGGAGCAAAAGTGGACTAATGATGGCAACGCTAACCACAGGGTGAATGCCAATTATACCCGCTATGATCATGGCCGCGAGAATGCCAGCAAATAGCCAAGCATTAAAGTCTAAGTTTTCAAAGTTTATGGCGTTTGGAAAGCTTTGGATAACCGCAGCGATACCACTTGAAAAAACACCTGCACCAAGAAATAAGGCAAACTGGCTACCGACTTGGGGCAATTTATCTCGTACAAAGTGGATTAAGGTGCTCTGTCTTGGTCTGGAACGCATGAGTAAGATAGCCGAGCTAGGGGCAATCATAGAAATTAACACGAGTATGCTGATATCAGGTGAAATGTAATGTGCCAAAATTACTGCACAGGCTAAGAAAAGTGGAATAATTAAACTTTCTTTGCGGATTGGATAACCACGAAATAGTTTTTTACTGCTGTGGCTGGCTTCGATGCTCGAATAAATAATAGCGACCAAGCCCATTACCAGTCCTGGCAGTAGAGTTTCTTGCCAATTCATACCTGGGGAATAGGTAATGGCAACACCGGTTGCTACAAAAAATGGTGACCACCAAGCCGCTGCTGAAAAGTTACGAGTCAGTATGTATTGCTGAGTAGGGCTGAGTTGAAATTTTCCTTTCATCCGATCAGCAAACACCATGATGACGGACAAATTGATCACGGCCCCCAAAACCTGAACTCCAAGCGCTGTGTTGAAGATGGCTTTTGAACCTTTGGGTAAGGGGGCATCATTGTCTTTATTATTGGTGAGATCGAGAAAAGACACAGCAACAAACATGGCCAGCATGGGTAAATTCGCCGCAAAAACCTGCTGCCAGGTCATCCATATTCCGCGACTTGCGGCAAACAGTAAGCAACTTAAACCGATCAAGAATAACAAAGAAGATTGTCTCTTGGCGCCGCGACTCAAGCTATTCCATAGGGATAAATTAGCTAACCAGGCTATCATGGCAGAGGCAGCAAATAGACTGTTAAAGATCAGACTCAGTAAATACAAAACTAGGGTACCCAGTACCAAAATTCCACTGTGCTTTTGAACGAATGACATGATTGTCCTTGTTGAGAGTTTTTCTTGAGGAAAAAGTCGCTAAGTGATTTATTTTCAATAGAAAAGAGTATGAAAATTATGAATTAGAAGGTAGAGATTAATGAATCAATCATCTATTTTAAAGGAATAATCCTTTAAAATAGTGACATTTTGCACTGAGATATCATTCTTTATTTAGTAGGCAAGGAATATGAAGGGGTCCTTTAAGCAAAAAGTTCGACACTATCTTACATTATTAGAAAATAGAATTGGCGAAAGCGATTTTGGGTATCAAAGGTATCTATCGGCTTTATTTAGTTTAGCGGGTTCTATTATTGCGGTGACAACTGGCATCAATGCTTGGTTTTTAGGTTTAACTGTCTTGTCAATAAGTTTGTGTGTCTCTGGTAGCTTATTGTTCCTATGCAGTTGGTTTTTGACCCAGTCTAATTACGCTAAATTTCATGGTGTAATCAAGTATGTTTCACTCATTTCTTTGTTTTTGTTGGGAGCCTATTTGATTGCTTCTGGTGGAGTGAACAACAGCGGTCCCTTATGGGTATTTGTTTTTCCCGCGGTCTTCTTTGCTTTCTGCGGTTTTAAAATGGGCATGATACTTAATCTACTCTTTGTCGTTTTGATGGTGTTGATGCTGTTTGTTTGGGGACACCTATTACAAACTTTTTACCCACAAGCTTTTAAAAGTAGATTGATTTTTGCGTATTTGACGACGGCGGCATTGTCTGGTTTTTACGAAATGGCTCGACACAGCTCTTATATGAAAATGAAGGGCTTGATGGAAAAATTTGAACATGAGTCAAGGCTGGATGAATTAACTTTATTGCCTAATCGGCGGGGTATGGGAAATACCCTGCGAGAGGAATATCGCCGTATTTTAAAAAGCCAATCTATTTCCAGCATAGCGGTATTCGATATTGATTGCTTCAAGGGAGTGAACGATTCTTTTGGCCATGATGTCGGTGATGAAGTATTGAAACATGTGAGTCAAGTACTCAATGATGGGATTGGGCCACAAGATACGTTAAGTCGGTGGGGAGGCGAAGAGTTCTTATTATTGATGCCGGAAACGAATGAACTAGAGGCGATAAGTCGACTTGAAGACTTGCGAAAACGAATGCAAGCTATGCCTTATGAAACAAATGATTTCTGCATTCAAATTACTTTTAGTGTCGGTGTTTGTGATATGGCTCAGGGTGGTTCTTTGACTGAGATAATCTATTTTGCAGATATGTGTTTATACCGTGCTAAACATCAAGGACGTAACTGTGTAGTGGGCTACAGCAGTGTGACCTTATAAAAAACGCTAGAGCTAAATAAAAAAAGATAATTTTCCTCTTAGCGACTTCTCTTTACATTTCGTTTTACTCCTTTGGAGTTCCTGTATAAATAAAATAACAAGGAATACGAAGATGAAACGAGTTCTATCAATTAGTTTATTAGCGGCGACTTGTCTTGCCGTTTCCTTTCCTACCCTAGCAGCAGGTGAAAAAATTGGACTCCTAATGTCTGATTTACGTCTCGAACGCTGGCAAAAAGACCGAGATTTGTTCACTGCTGAAGCAGAAAAATTAGGGGCAAGAGTTTACACGCAATCTGCTAACGGTGATGTGAGTACGCAAATATCACAAGTGGAAAACATGATTTCTCGTGGTGTTGATGTGTTAGTGATCGTACCGGAAAATGGTGAAGTACTAAGCAATGTGTTGGCAGAAGCCAAAGCAGAAGGCATTAAGGTGTTGGCTTACGATCGTCTGATCAAGTTTGCTGACATTGATTTGTATGTGTCTTTCGACAACATCCGCGTTGGTGAAATGCAAGCGGAAGCCTTATTGAAAAGAAAGCCCACGGGACGCTATTTTTTAATGGGTGGTTCGCCAACGGATAACAATGCAAAGATGTTTCGTGAAGGACAAATGAATGTGCTGCGGCCCGCTATAGAGGCTAAAAAGATTCAAATTATTGGCGATCAGTGGGCTATGGGCTGGTCGGCTGAGGCCGCTCTCAACATTATGGAAAATGCTTTAACGGCCAACGCTAATAAGGTGGATGCGGTGGTAGCGTCTAACGATTCCACTGCGGGAGGGGCGATTCAAGCGTTGGCGGCACAAGGACTCAGCGGCAAAGTCATTATTTCTGGTCAAGATGCCGATCTCGCGGCCGTACGTAGAATCGTTCAGGGATCACAAACCATGACAGTATACAAACCTATTTCGAAATTGGCAGAAACCAGTGCAGCCATGGCGGTGAAATTGGCCCGTGGTGAGTCGATTCAGAGCGATGGGTATGTGAATAACGGTCAGAAAAATGTTGATGCTGTGTTACTGAAGCCCATTGCTGTGACTAAGGAAAATTTAGATGAGACGGTCATTGCGGATGGTTTTCATAGTAAAACCGCAGTTTATAACCCGTAATCAATCCAGATAATGGCGCTGTAAAGCGCCATTTGCTTTTCATAAGGTGTCTAAAATGAAGCAAAAACTCTTGGATATGCGCGGTATTGTTAAAAGCTTTTCTGGTGTTCGCGCGTTAAATGGCGTGGATATCTCTCTCGAAGCGGGAGAAATTCTTTCCTTATGTGGTGAAAATGGTTCTGGTAAATCGACCTTGATGAAGATATTGAGTGGTGTTTGGCCATATGGTTCTTACCACGGTGACATTTGGTTTGATGGTCAACAAGTTAAGGCCAGTAAAATTCGTGATACAGAAATGTTAGGTATCGTGATCATTCATCAGGAACTGGCGTTAGTTAAAGAGCTAACCGTGATGGAAAACTTGTTTCTGGGTAATGAACTGGGTAAGAGTTGGCGACTGAATGAAGAAAGTATGTATCGCCAGGCTCGAGCGCTACTCAAGCGCGTTAAGTTATCGGTCTCACCGGATACTTTGTTGAGTGAATTAGGGGTAGGTCAGCAGCAGTTAGTGGAAATTGCGAAAGCCTTAAACAAAGAAGTGAAGCTGTTGATACTAGATGAACCGACTTCTTCATTGACCTCACAAGAAACCGAGATTTTATTGGATATAGTGCGTAGCTTAAAAAAACAAGGCATTGCCTGTATTTATATTTCTCACAAATTGGATGAAGTGTTAAGTCTCTCTGACTGGATTACTGTGATTCGCGATGGTGAACATATCGCCACGCAGCCGGCTGCTGAATTAACGCAAACGGACATTATTAGCATGATGGTCGGACGTGAATTGGAAGCCTTATTTCCCCGTCAAGAACATCCTATAGGTGAGGTCATTCTGCAAGTAAAAAACGCCAATGCACGCCTATATGGAGCCAGTCGTGCGCAAGTGGATGATGTCAGTTTTGAGCTTAGAAAAGGCGAAATTCTTGGTATAGCTGGGTTAATTGGCTCGGGGCGAACCGAGCTGATGCAATGTTTGTTTGGTTGCTATAGCGGACAGTATTCTGTGGCCATTCGCCTTCATAACCAGCCTGTTCAAATAAACAGCCAAGGTGACGCTCTGGCCGCTGGGATTGCCATGGTTCCAGAGGATCGAAAAGCGCATGGTATTGTTCCTATTATGTCCGTTGGACGCAATATTACTTTGCCTGTCTTAGCTAGATACACCAATGCGATTTCAGGGATAGATGAAGAGCAAGAGAGGCATGACATTGAACATTTTATTGATAAGTTAACAGTCAAAACCGCCTCATCAGACCTAGCTATTAAACATTTGAGTGGTGGTAATCAACAAAAAGCCATCATCGCCAAATACCTCTTAACAGAACCGAAGATATTGATTTTGGATGAGCCGACTCGGGGAATTGATGTGGGGGCTAAATACGAAATTTATAAACTTATGTTTGAGCTGGTTAACAGTGGTGTATCTATCATCATGGTGTCTTCAGAATTGCCTGAGGTAATAGGCATAAGTGATCGTGTTTTAGTGATGCATGAAGGCAAGTTAAAAGGTCAGTTTGATCACTTAGGATTGACTCAAGAAATGATAATGAATTGCGCAATAAAAGAAGGTATGTCGCATGCTTAAAATAATAAATACCAGTCAATTACAATTGTTAGCCATGATCGCGGCTTTGCTTTTGATCTTAGTGTTTTTTTCTATTGCGACTGAAGGGGCGTTTATCTCTTCACGTAATATTTCCAATCTGATTCGTCAAACCGCTATTGTGGGAGTGTTGGCCATTGGTATGGTGTTTGTCATTATCAGTGCTGAAATTGATTTGTCAGTGGGTTCCATGATGGGACTGTTAGGAGGGATTGCTGCCATCTTAGATGTATGGTTCGACTTGCCCATAATGCTGACTATTTTTGTAACCTTAGGTGCTGGATTATTATTGGGTTTATTTAATGGCTGGTGGGTTGCCTATCAAAAGGTACCTTCTTTTATTGTTACCTTAGCTGGTATGTTGGCATTTCGCGGTATCTTGGTTGGGTTAACAGAGGGTGTAACCGTAGCACCGACTTCCTCTGCATTGTCTGTTATAGGCCAAAGTTATATTCCCTCCGCTTGGGGAATCAGTGTGGTTGCGTTGATTTGTCTGGGGCTACTGGCAAAAGTTTCCAGCAAGCGACGCGCCAGAATACGACATCAGGTGGCCGTGCAAAGTGCGCCATTTGAATATGGTAAAGCCACTGTAGTGGTATTGGTGTTACTGAGTTTACTTTGGATTTTAGAAAATTATCGCGGTATTCCCACTCCCATCCTTATCATGGGCGCATTAATTCTCCTTGCTAGCTATGTTGCAAAACGTACCGCTTTTGGTCGCAGAGTTTACGCCATTGGTGGCAATATTGAAGCCAGTCGAATGTCAGGCGTCAATGTTGAGAAAACCAAAATGTGGGTGTTTGGGGTTAACGGTATTATGGTGGCCGTTGCCGCTTTGATTTTGACATCACGATTGGGCGCTGGCTCACCTGCTGCTGGTAATATGGCAGAGCTGGATGCCATTGCCGCTTGTGTGATTGGTGGCACCAGTTTAGCGGGAGGAATCGGCACTGTATTTGGTGCCATTATGGGCGCCTTGATCATGGCGAGTCTGGACAATGGTATGAGTATGTTGGATGTGCCCACTTTTTGGCAGTTAATTGTAAAGGGTGCCATTCTATTACTGGCTGTTTGGTTAGATGTAAAAACCAAAAATACACAATAAAAACAATATTTCAAAATTAGGCTATTTATGTTTATTGGGATTGATCTTGGCACCTCGGCTGTCAAAGTAGTATTGATGAATACAGCAGGCTACATTTTAGCTTCCAGTTCTGTAGCTTTGACGGTGTCGCGTCCACAAGCGCTCTGGTCGGAGCAGGATCCTGAAGATTGGTGGCAAGCCACAGATCGAGCGATGCAAGACTTGGCCAAACAGCACAGTCTGAAAGACGTACAATCATTAGGATTTTCTGGGCAGATGCATGGTGCGACACTGTTAGATAAACAAGGGAAGGTATTGCGTCCTGCCATCTTATGGAACGATGGTCGTTCCTATCAGGCTTGTGTGCAGCTACAAAATCGTTGTCCTGATATACAAGCCATTACTGGCAATCTGGTGATGCCTGGTTTTACTGCACCCAAATTGCTGTGGTTACAACAGCATGAAGCGAATATTTTTGCTCAAATCGATAAAGTGCTTTTGCCCAAAGATTATCTTCGTTACCGCATGACAGGTGAGTTTTACACCGATGTATCCGACGCCTCTGGCACCTTGTGGTTGGACATGGAAACTCGCCAATGGAGCTCGCCAGCAATAGAAGCGTGCGGATTGAACCTGACGCACATGCCAAAGGTTGTGGAGGGGACGAGTATCACTGGTGATCTCAACGAAACTCTGGCGACATCATGGTCAATGCCGGTTGTGCCAGTGGTCGCAGGCGCAGGAGATAATGCTGCAGGGGCAATCGGTATGGGAATCCTTAAACCCAAACAAACCATGATGTCACTCGGTACTTCCGGAGTGATTTTTTCGGTGAGTGACGGTTTCGTTGCGAATCCTGCTATGGCATTGCACAGTTTTGGTCACGCCATCTCGTCAACTTGGCACAGTATGTCTGTCATGCTAAGTGCAGCCAGTTGCCTACAATGGGTAGCTGACTTGACCAAGTTTAACAGTGTACAAGAGGCATTACAGGCAGCGGAGAGTCGATCAAAAGACGGTTTTTGTTCGGTGATTTTCTTACCCTATTTAAGTGGTGAAAGAACCCCTCATAATGACCCAGATGCCAAAGGTGTATTTTGGGGAATGACGCATCAAACGACAGCAGCGGATTTAGTGCAAGCGGTATTAGAAGGTGTTGGTTTTGCTCTATTGGATGGTTTGGATGCGGTTCGCTCAGTGCAAAGCATTGAAGGCAGTATCGATGTTATTGGAGGAGGGGCGCGCAGTCGTTATTGGTTGCAGCTGTTGGCCGATATGTTCGCTATTAAGATGGTTTACCGTGAAGGTGGTGACGTTGGCCCTGCTTTGGGGGCTGCTCGCTTGGCAGCGTTAGGGGTTGAAGGTGAAGAGAAATGGTCAGAACTGTGTGGTAAACCTAAAATCATTGAAACCTTTCTACCAGACTTAAGCCAGCAAGGCATGTGGCAAGAGAAAAGAAGCCGTTTTCAGACCTTATATCATGCATTACGAGATCTCTAGAGAGACATACCTAGACTAGAAAATAGGGAAAATTGGGCAAAATGTTGTCTTAGGAAGTATGCTTTATAACTAATAATAAAAATAAAGTAATGGATGCTTCGCTATGTTTGAAAAACGTTATCGACTTAATTTGGTTTTCAATGCTAACAAAGTTTATGACCGTCAGGTGATTGAAGGCATAGGGGAATATTTACAAGCAGCACAATGTGATTGGGATGTGTATTTCGAGGATGACTTTCGCAGCCGTTTAGATGGCCTAAAGTATTGGCAAGGTGACGGCATTATCGCCGATTTTGATAATCCTGAGGTAGAGGAGTCACTCAAAGAAACTGATATACCAACGGTCGCAGTGGGAGGTTCCTATCAACGTAAGGAGGATTACCCCAGATTACCCTATGTGGCGACCGATAATGCTGCTTTGGTCAGCAGTGCTTACCAACACTTAAAACGAAAAGGGCTCAGCCATTTTGGTTTTTATGGTGTACCCGCCAACAAATACCATCGCTGGTCAAGTGAAAGACAACATACTTTTGTTGAGCAAGTAGCGTGTGATGGTTTCCAACCTTATGTTTATGAAGGGTATTTGACTTCAACTCAACTCTGGGAAACGGCTCAACAGGGCTTAGAGAATTGGCTTAATGATTTACCCAAACCGATTGGCATTATTGCGGTGACTGACTCCCGTGCCAGGCATCTTCTACAGGTATGTGATCATTTGAACATTATGGTGCCAGAGCAAGTGGCTATCGTAGGAATAGATAATGAAAATATGGCGCGTTATCTCAATCGTACAGCCTTGTCATCAGTAGAGCAGGGTTGTAAGCAAATGGGCTATGAAGCGGCAAAAATATTACATCGGATGTTGTTGGGCTATACCCAAAGTAAAAGTCTGGTGTTGGTTAATCCAAATGGTGTGCAAGAGCGTCAATCTTCTGATTTTCGAGCCTTGCGCGACCCTTATGTGATTCAAGCCATGCATTACATACGACATAATGCCTGTCGCGGTGTTAAAGTGGCTCAAGTGGTTGATTATATTGGTATATCACGTACTAATTTGGAATCGCGTTTTGTCGATGAAATGGGTTGCTCCATGCATGAACAATTACACATGACTAAATTTTCCCGTGCTTGCGAATTGATCAGCTCAACCAATTTGCCGTTTGATGAAATTGCTCGCACCTGTGGCTATCCTTCGGTGCAATATTTGTATACGGTATCGCGCAAAAACTTGGGCATGACACCAAAAGAGTATCGAGTCTCCAGTCGTTTGCAGAAAGAAGACTCGTAACACTACCCTGTATAATTTATCATAATGACGATCTAGTTTTTCGGGGAACGTATGTAAGACTGCAGCAGGTTTTCAAGCATTTCTTGGCGGCCTGATACGGGTTGTGGGTTGATATTGTGAGTTTCAGCATATTCAGCAACTTGTGATAAGGTCATCTTACCTTGCAGAAGTTGCTCACCAAAAGCTTGTGACCAAGCTTGGTAGCGATCTTTGATTATGGTTTCTAATCCTGCCTCCTGTAGCATAGAGGCGGCATTTTGTAAGGCCAGAGCTAAAGTGTCCATAGCACCAATATGACCGTGGAAAAGGTCTTCTAGATCGATCGATTGTCGACGTAATTTGGTATCAAACATATAACCACCGGTTTTGAAACCGCCCGCTTTGAGGATTTCATAAGTTGCTAAGGTGTACTCTTCAACACTGGTTGGATATTGATCCGTGTCCCAGCCTAGTTGGGCGTCGCCTTGGTTGGCATCAATGGAACCAAAAATGCCCAATGCGCATGCGGTGGCGATTTCATGATGGAAGCTATGGCCTGCAAGCGTGGCGTGGTTGGCTTCAATATTGACTTTGATTTCTTTTTCTAGATCAAATTCTTTTAAAAAACCAAAGACGGTGGCGGTATCATAATCGTATTGATGCTTAGTTGGTTCAGCCGGTTTCGGTTCGATCAAAATGCTGCCTTGAAAGCCTATCTTATGCTTGTGTTCTACCACCATCTTCATAAAACGTCCTAATTGCTGACGTTCTTGCTTTAGGTCTGTGTTGAGTAACGTTTCATAGCCTTCGCGTCCTCCCCAAAGTACGTAGTTTTCTCCTTTTAATCTGTGTGTTGCCTGCATGGCATGACACACTTGCGTTGCGGCATAGGCAAATATTTCAGGGTTTGGGTTAGAGGCGGCGCCTGACATATATCTTGGATGGGAAAACGCATTAGCGGTTCCCCATAAGAGTTTCATGCCTGTGGTAGCTTGTTTTTCTTCTAACACATCTTGCATTTGTGCAAAGTTATTAATGTACTCACGTATATTACGGCCTTCAGGTGAGACGTCCACGTCATGAAAACTGTAATAGGGAATGCCTAATTTGCTGAAGAATTCAAAAGCGGCATCGGCTTTTTGTTTAGCCGCTTGCATTTCATTATCTGTCTTGTACCAAGGGCGCTGAAAGGTGTTTGCGCCGAACACGTCACTGCCTTGCCAACAGAAATTATGCCAATAACAAGCTGCCATTCTTAGGTGTTCTGACATGCTTTTCCCCAAAACGATTTTATTGGCGTCATAATGTTTAAAGGCGAAAGGATTTTTAGATTGAGTACCTTCGTAGCGAATCTGTGTGATGTTGGGGAAGTATTCCGTCATGTGACTCTCCTAACTTTTGTTGTTGTTTTACGCTTCATCTTGTCGGCTTAGTGAAGTAGCGGCAATTACGAAATTTGTTGCAGCCTTTATAGATTTGCGCAGTGTTGGTATAGAGATAGGGGATGATGAAAAAAATATTTATGAAATGCTGTTTTAATTATTGTAACATGGTGGTAAGCCATCCTATCCCATTTTTCAAGGGCCGTTAAAAATTGAGTTTTGTTGTCAAAGAGAATGTCACTAAAAATGTTTCATTAGCCTGGCCTCTTGCCTTAAATTCGCTGCTGGTACAATCCATGGTGCTGGTGGATGTGATGCTGGTGGCGGGGTTGGGAGAAGTGTCTGTGGCGGGGTTAGGTTTGGCTTCTGCTATTTTGGCCTTTTTGATTGGCACTCAGTATGCCTTAGCCAATGGTACTCAATTAATACTGGCGAGAGCCTTTGGTGCCGAAGACAGTCGTAAAATCGTCAAGAGTTTATTCATTGGTTGGATCATTAACTTGGGTTTGACCTTGCTCACCAGTTTTTCTCTCTTATTGTCCATTGACGTATTGTTACCTTTATTGGTGAATGACACCTTGGTAGTGGAACAAGCCTCATCCTATCTGTATGTCAGCGCTTTTATGTTGATGGCCTCGTCCTGTGCACAAGTCATGATTGCTTTTTTTAATGGAAGTGGTAAAACACGTTTGCCCCTATACGGCTACGGAATTGAGATTCCCATTAATATTCTGCTCAGCTGGGGCTTAATATACGGACATTATGGCTTACCTGAAATGGGGTTGCAGGGTGCTGCGGTAGGGAGTTTAGTAGCGCTTTTGATTCGTGTGCTGTATCTGTCTTGGCAACTTGGTAGGCAAGTAAATGTATCGATAAAGTTCGCTAAACAAGATTTACAGGCGCAGCAGATTTGGCAACATTTTGTCGAAATTTCACCTATCGCTGCCAATTTTATTACCCTTGCTTCAGGGGTTATGCTCCATCAAATTTTATTTGCTCAGTTGGATATATATTCGTTTGCTGCGATCACATTGGTGATGCCTTGGATGCAAATGGGAGCGCAGTTTGTAACCTCTTGGGCGCTTGCCACATCCATTAATATTAGTCAGCTTAGAGGGCAAAATCAGCCACAATTGATTCCCGCTTTTGTTAAGGATGCAGTGTGTATTATTTTGTTATTGGGCATCTTCTTGTGCGTTATATTTATTCTGTTTGGTGAGTGTTTGGAATGGGTTTATCCGAATTTAGCACCTGCTACATTAGATGCATTAGAAGTGATTGCCCCCATTTATATCTTGATCCCATTGGTACGTACCTATAATGGTTTGTGCGGCCATTCTCTTCGAGCATTGGGTCACAGCGTGACGGTGTTGCAAATTCACTTTGTCACCCAATGGATTATTGGTTTGCCATATTTGGCCTTGATGGTGTATTGGCAGGGGCCACTTTGGGCGATTTTTGGTTCTATTTTGTTAGAAGAGTGCTTGAAGGTGTATTTCTTCAGAAAGCACTTACAAAGAGAGCTCATGTCTCTTAGTAAGGCAATCTGATACTTATTTATTCGTACCTTCTTTAACCGAAGCGCTTTTCTAAATAGCGAATAATATCGGATGATTCGTACATCCAGGTGACTTGACCTTCTTCTTCAATGCGTAAACAAGGCACTTTTACCCGTCCACCACCTTCTAACAGGGCTTGTCTGTGTTCCGAGCCTTCTGTGGCGTTGCGCTTTTCGATGGGTAAATTTAGCTTATAAAGAGTGCGACGAGTTTTTATGCAAAAAGGACAAGCGAAAAATTGATAAAGGGCTAAGCTTTCAATGGCTTTATGAATTTGAATTTGCTCTTCGTTTGTACGCTTTTTGCTGCGGCCACGTGTTGCGAGATCAGCAATGGCGATGATAATGCCCAATAGATTTCGGAGGATTTTTAGGAAGAATTTCATAATGGATCTTTGTGCAGAAAATGAGACGCCATTATACCCACTGTGACGTTTGCTGAAAGGGCTAAGTAGGCAATTTATTAGTGTTATTTTAAAGGGGGTGAAATATCACTTTTTTGATGTTTGTACCTTCCCTGAGCTTATTAAAAAGAACGCACAACAGGAGTGAAATATAAATGGCAGTTATTTGACTTGCCACAATAAGATACTATCCCAAAAGGAATAGTATTGGTGTTGTTTTCAGGGAAACATCATATTTATGCAAAGCTTGCTATCCGCTCTTCCTATTCTGGTTCTGATATGGCTAATGACCAAACAGACTCCCTGGTCAGCGCACATTGCCTTGCCTTTTGCCGCCTTACTGGTGGCGTTAGTACAAGTTTTTTCCTTTCAAGCAGATATTATTTTAATGTTAGCGAATGCCATCGCAGGTTTTTTGGCGGTGTTAACACCAATTTCTATCGTGGCGGGTGCCATCTTACTTAATCGTATCTTGTATCACTCAGGCGCTGAAGCGTTTTTGAGTGCATGGTTGAAAACCATCAGTGATAATGAGATTGCGCAATTAATGATTATTGGTTGGGCGTTTGCTTTTATGATTGAAGGGGCTTCCGGCTTCGGTACACCTGCCGCCATCGCGGCCCCTATACTGGTAGGGCTAGGCTTTCCTGTATTGCGTGTGGCGATATTAACCTTAACCATGAACTCTATTCCAGTGTCTTTTGGTGCGGTCGGAACCCCACTTTGGTTTGGTTTAGGCCGTTTGAATTTAGCCACGGATATAATGATTGAAATTGCTTCTCTAACGGCTTTATTAAACACTTTAGTCGCTTTCGTCATACCTATTATCGCACTGAGTTTTGTCGTGACTTGGCGGCAAATATGGCGCAATTCTGTGTTTGTTATTTTGAGTATATTGTCCTGTACTTTACCCCATTATTTTGTCGCCCAATGGAATTATGAGTTTCCAGCCTTGATTGGTGGCGCAGTGGGACTAATATTGAGTGTAGGGTTAGCAAAAGTGGGCATTGGTTTAGCCAAACAGCCCGATGAAACTTTTAATAAGAGGCATTTGTCAAACCTGCAATTGATCAAAGTGATTACCCCTTTCGCATTGCTCATTGTTGTTTTGGTGATTACTCGCTTACCAGATTTGTCACTAAAAATCTGGCTGACTGATGTTACGCCCATGTGGAGCAGCTTTATTGGCATAGGGCAGTTTGAGATCAGTCGGGCCTTGGTATTAAGTGTCAATGATATCCTGACTACTCAGGTAAGTTGGCAGTATAAAAGTTTGTATGTTCCGGCGCTGATTCCTTTTGTCTTGGTGGTCTTGATCTGTATTCCCTTGTATCACATGTCTCGTCAGCAAGTATTCATGGCGATGTCGGATACGTTTAACAGATTGTTACTGCCTTGCGTGTCTTTAATTGGTGCTTTGGTGATGGTCAATCTTATGATGCAGGGAGACAGTAAGTCTCCAATGAATGTATTGGCGAATGGCTTTGCTCAACTGCTTGGCGGTAGTTGGGGGTATGCCGCAGTTTGGTTAGGAGCGCTAGGGTCTTTTTTTTCTGGCTCGGCGACGCTCTCAAATTTAACCTTTGGTGGTATTCAATATGGTATTGCTGAGAAGGTAGGGCTGCCAGTGAGTGTGATTTTAGCCTTGCAATCCGTGGGAGCGGCCATGGGCAATATGGTGTGCATTAACAACATTATTGCCGTGTCGACGATTTTAGGCATTGTGAATAAGGAAGGGGTCATTATTAAGCGAACCCTTTTGCCTATGCTTGCTTATGGCCTAATTGCAGGGGGATTGACATGGTGTCTTTTGAGGTGAGGATATGGTTAAGGTATTTGTTTATGGCACATTAAAAGAAGGTTTCCCCAACTTTCATCTTAATCAAGGAAAACGCTTGGATGGCGACTTTGTGACGCAACAGAGTTTCCCCTTGTATTTGATCGGTGAACGTCATTCACCTTGGTTAATGCTGTCTGCAGGTCTTGGACATCCCATAAGAGGGCAAGTGTTTGCGGTTTCAAAAGAGGTTTTAGCAGCAATGGATAAGCTTGAGCGGTGTGATCAGGCGAATGGATATAAAAGGGTGACGGTGAAGGTGAAATGTCTGCAAACAGGCAATGTTTCAGAAGTCTATATGTATGGTAAGCCTAGTATCTTGCTTGATATTAAAGAGATCAAAGCAGAGTTGCCTGGTGAATATGGGCAAGAACATGCGCGTTTGTATCGTTCAAGGATCTAATAACTAAGTAAAAACAAGGCCAGCGAATAGCTGGCCTTGTTTGTTTAAGATTAAAGACAGAGCTTATGCGTCAGTCTTTTTCTCTGCTTGCTGCTTTTCTAGACGTTTTTCCCAGAAATCAGCGCCTTTAATACCTAAGGCTTTTGGATCAAAAGTGTAGTCAGTAACGCCACGCGCTTTTTGATTTTCGTAGTCTTTAAGCGCTTTCATAGTGGGTTTCGACATAAAGAAAATCAGCAAAATACCAACAATGTTTAGCCAAGCCATTAAGCCGACACCAACGTCACCTAAATTCCAAATGTAGCCCGCCGTGTTTACGGTTCCGTATGCCACCATAAACATAATTAATAGTTTGACTAGGGTTAGTGAAACGTTCACGTTTAAAGCTTGGCGCAGATAAGCTACGTTGGTTTCTGCAATATAGTAGTAGGCCAAAATAGTGGTGAAAGCGAAGAAGAACAAAGCAATACCAACAAAGGCAGAACCTGTGTGACCAAATACGCTTGCTAAGGCCATTTGAGTAAAGGCAGGTGAAGCAATAATAGTGGATGCATCCACATTTTGTACGATGAACTGACCTTCCGCTAGTGTGCCTTGGACATTGTATTGTTGCGTGATCAAGATCATTAAAGCGGTAGCCGTACAGATGAATAACGTGTCCACGTATACAGAGAAAGCTTGTACTAGACCTTGTTGTGCAGGGTGCTGTACTTCAGCCGCGGCAGCGGCATGTGGGCCAGTGCCTTGACCAGCTTCATTGGAATACACGCCACGTTTTACCCCCCAACCAATCGCTGCACCAAATCCAGCTTGAGCAGTGAAAGCATCAGAAATAATCAAGCTGAAAATGCCTGGTACCTTATCAAGGTTTAGGAAAACGATGATTAATGCCATGATGATGTAACCCATCGCCATGAAAGGCACAATGACTTGCGTGAAGTTAGCGATGCGTTTGATGCCACCAAAGATGATGAAAGCTAAAACCACAAGGATAACGGCCAAGGCCAATAGTTTAGTAGAACTTACTTCACCAAAAGAGCTGGTGACCATAGTGCCTTCACCAAAAACTTGCGTTACGGCATTACCCACTGAGTTAGCTTGGATACCTGGTAAGAAAATACCGCAGGCAATGATAGAAGACAGGGCAAACAAGACTCCCAACCATTTCCAACCTAAGCAGCGTTCAAAGTAATATGCTGGGCCACCACGGTATTGGCCATTTTCGCTAACTTTGTAAAGCTGACCTAAGGTCGATTCTGCATAGGCTGTGCTGGCGCCTAAGAAGGCCACAACCCACATCCAGAAAACAGCACCTGGGCCACCAAATCCAATAGCGGCTGCAACACCGGCAATGTTACCAGTACCAACACGCCCTGATAGAGATACCGCCAATGCTTGGAAAGAGGAAATACCTTTTTCAGAGGTATTTCCGTTAAACAGCAAAGTCCACATTTCTTTGAAATGACGAACTTGCGCAAAACGCGTTAAAATTGAGTAGAAAAGACCTGCGCCAAGGCAGAGATAAATTAAGGCTGGGCTCCAAATGATACCGTTCAGGAAATCAATGAATGCTTGCATAGTGAATCCTCGAGTATAAGCTCGGTGAGCTTTTTTAGTTGTTATATTCCTGATGAAGAAGCAAAACTTGTGGTTTTTTTTCTTCGTACTAATGATGCGTACTAAATTTCATAATTAAGTTTCTTAGCATTAAGAAAAAGTATGCACCTTAGTGGGGCGAATTTACCATAATTGCCAAAATTAGGCTATTTAACAAAGCAAAAAATACCCTTAATAAAAAAAATCCCGCCCCTAAAATGAGGGACGGGATATAAGGCGGGAGCGCCTTAAAGAATATGAAGTGAGACACTTTGTATCGATTAAATAACCAAATTAATGGCATCTAATAGATACAGGTCGAACATGCCTTCTGGATAGTCAACATGCATAATACGACCCAAGGTTACCAAGAAGATAACCAGACACACGGCAATGGTGCTGGACTTCAGGTAAGAGGCTTTGGCGATCACTCGCAAGAACACCAAAGAAAATACGAAGGTAGTGCAAATAAAGCCAAACAAGTAGTAGCAGTAGGCAATACCAAAGAAACCGGCAATGTATACTAAATTGGCCGTCAACTGAGCGGGAACCAAAGGATGTTTTTCTCGCACGGCTTTAACCCCCACCATCATTACTGAGAAGAGAACAATAGCAATGGCAATAATAGGGAAAGAACGCGTTAACTCTGCCATGTTCCATACATCGTATAGAGCATAACCACCACACACAGCGAAGATAGCCATGATAGCGTAATCTGCTAATGACATGGTTTGTTGCTCATCTTCTGCAGGAGCAACGGCTTTTTCTGCATCACTGGCGTGCGCCAATTTCGCTGCTTTACGTTTCTTCAAAACAGGTGGTAGAACAAATCCTATGATGATAAGCGCTGCAATGATTAAGACTCCAGGACGTGAAAACCAAGAAGTTCCATAGAACTGGATGCTCTGGAAGAAGTAGTTTTCTGCGCCTGAAGACAATACAAAGCCAATTAAGAAAGCAGGGCGAGGCCAGTTTGCGCCTTTCATTAAAATGCCAAGGCTGGCTACCACGCCAAGTAAAATGAAGTCCCCCAAACTGCGTGTTGCTTGATAAGCGGCAAACAGAATAAGGGTCAAAATAATCGGCGTTAATACAGAGAACTTGATGTAAGTTAATAATGAAATTGGACGCGTAAAACAAATACAGAAAATAGCGCCCAAAATGTTAGCCATGGCTAATGACCAGATAATGGTATAAGTCAGGTCTAGATGCGTGGAGATCATAGAGACACCTGGTTGAATACCAAGTAGTAGCATACCACCCAAGAAAACTGCCGCGGAACCAGAACCAGGTACACCGAACAAGATGGTAGGAATCATGCTGCCGGAAGCACAAGCATTGTTTGCTGACTCCGGTGCGATAACACCACGGATTTCGCCCTTACCAAACTGTGACGAGTCTTTGCTTGAGTTCAAAGCAAAGCTGTAGGTCATCCAGTCCACCACGGAACCACCCAAACCTGGGATAGCACCGATCAAGCTACCGAAAACAGATGACTTACCAACTAAGGGTAAATTAGCAAATACGTCTTTAAAGCCTTGGCCTAAGCCATGACCTAATTTGTTTTTTGCTGAGGCAATAGCACTGTCTTTAACCAGCAGACTTACAATTTCAGGTAAAGCAAAAATACCCAAACCAACGATAACAAGTGGAATACCGTCGTACAGATAATCAATATCTAAGGTAAAGCGGAATTCACCGGTTGCTGGCGCACCGCCAATGGTGCCAACCAACAAACCAAATCCACATGCGGCTAATCCTTTATATAGGTTGCGACCAGACAAGGCAGCCACTACACTCAAGCCTAACAAGGTCAACATGAACAATTCTGCTGACGAGAAGGCCAATACAACAGGGCGAGCAACTAGGATAAATACGCTAAGCACGATAGCGCCCACTACGCCACCTATCATAGAAGATAGGAAGGCGGCAGCCAGAGCACGTGCTGCTTGACCTTTCTTCGCTAATGGGAAGCCGTCCATCACAGTTGCCTGTGATGAACTGGAGCCTGGAATACCCATTAAGACAGAGGTAAAGGTATCTCCTGTCGGAATTACGGCGACAAGTCCCATCAGCATGCCGAGACCTACGGAAGGTTCCATCCCATATAAAAAAGGCAAGAGTAAAGACATTCCGGCAATACCGCCAAGTCCAGGAATAATCCCTACGACTAAACCGACCAAGACACCTGTAATTAAGTAGGTGAGATGGCCGATAGACAGGATTTGGTCCAGGGCGCTGAGGAACTCAATCATTAATAATAACTCCTAAAACCAGATTACAGAGAGTAATCAAATTTTGTTTTCAACCATTGCGCAACCCATTGGTATAGCTCTGGTGAAATATTAAGCGCTTCGCTTAGGTGCTGTGCAGCATCGATACCTTCAACGTTAGTATAAGGGCCTACCTGAACAGCAGATTCTTCGATGAAAGTAGTATCTTTTAACATCGCTTTAATGCCTTTACGGTAAGCCGCAATTATATCGCTTGGTGTGTCAGCAGGGATAAAGATAACTTTTTGGAAAGCAAAACCAGCCGCTAGGAACTTAGAGTAGGCATCATAAGCTTGACCAGAAGGTTGCTTACCGTATTTCTGGAAGTAGACTTCTTGGAAAGTTGGAAGGTTCGGGAACGCGGGATCACGAACCACTTTACCTTCTTTGTTTAGTACACCTAGAGAGAATAATGGTACTGCTTTGTCGTTATTTACAAGATCAACCACTGAGTTCAAGTAAGCAGAAGACGTTTGGAAGTCAATTTTAGCTTCACCACGTTCAAAGGCCAGACGACCAGCGCCACGGCTCTTCATACCAAAAACAGGTTTAACATCCAAACCTAGCATTTCAAAAGCGATCAATACAGGTAACTCAAGACGAGTTGGACCTTGAGAACCGAAAGGTAGTGTTACACCATCAAGCTTATCTATGTCAGCTGCAGATTCAACACCTAGGTTAGGTTGTACATAAACAACACCGCCAGTTGGGCTAGCCATTAGAGGCACCCATTTGTCAAAGTTATAACGTACACGTTTATCGCCCAACATGTATGGGAATAGAGTAGAGGCAGAAGTACCTAAAATGTCTTGGCCGTTATCTTTAGCACGCTTGTAAAACAAGTTAGTACCTGTGATGGAACCACCACCTGGTTGGTTTTTGATTACAACGGTTGGATTGCCTTCAAGGTTTTTGGTTAGATGAGGGGCAATAAAACGAGCCCAAACATCCGTACCACCACCCACGCCAAATGGGATGGTCCAGTTAATAGTAGAAGGAAGCTCAGCTTCTTTCGCTTGCAATGGAGCGGATACTAAACAACTGAAAGACAGTAGAGAAGCACCTAATAGCGTAGAAAGTTTTTTCATCGAATTTTTCCTTTCTTGTTTTTATGACTAATCAATACCACGATTTAGCTGTATTGAAACGATTAATTGAGATATACCGTACCGGACAGTATTTTCTTCGCTGTACGTACCAGAGATACGCTGTTTAATGCTGATGGTTCATCTTCCTTGCGTTGAGCAGTCAGCTCTATCGTTCCTGATGGATGCTCTAAAGTGAAAAAGGACGCATTGGCTTTTTCACCAATCAGTTTTGACGCCACAGTGCCGGGTAAGCAGCAAGCGGTAACAATGGCGATACTGCCTGTTACGGCTAATGCTTTATGGCACTTGTGCGGTACAAAATAACGTGCACATACGGTTCCGCCTTGGCCTGCGGGTGACAACAGAATAGGCTTAGGAATCACGGAATCAGACACATCCCCCATGCCCATTAATTGCCCAGCTTGCAGACGAATGTTTTCCAAACGAGACATAAATTCGTGATCTTCGTCTAATTCTGCAGGTGTCTCATGACCCGACTTACCTAGGTCTGCAGCATTGATAATTACCACAGGTGTGGCGGCGTCAATACAAGTCACTTCAACCGAATCTATTAGGTTGATTTTCTCACCTGTTGGTAATAACTTGCCTGTTTTTGCTCCTTCTACATCTAGGAAGGTCAGTTCAATTGGCGCACCAGGTGAGTTGGTACCACTAATAGTAATGTCACCTTTATATTCTACTTGACGATTAGGGGTTTGAACTGTTGATAAAATGATTTTTCCTGTATTCAAATTGTGAATACGCACCGTGGTTTTACCTTCTTGTGCTGGAAACAAACCCGTTTCGATTGCGAAGGGTGCTACTCCTGCAAGCATGTTGCCGCAGTTTGGAGAGAAATCGACTTTTTGCTCAACAATGCCAACTTGTGCAAATAAATAATCTACGTCTGCATCAGGATGGGTCGAAGGACCAACCATCGCCACTTTACTGGTTAGGCTGTTACTACCGCCAATACCATCAAGTTGAAGTTCATGGCCTGACCCCATGATCTTCATCAAAACCTCTGCACATGCCTCTCTGTCTTCAGGCAAATCAGAAATATTTAAATAAGGGCCTCGAGATGTGCCGCCACGCATAATCATGCATGAGATGGTTTGAGACATTGAGATTAACCTTTATTGTTGTTTGATCTAGGCGCCTAAGGTCTCATAACTAATATTGCTGCATCAAATGCAAACATAGGTCATAATTGATGCATAACAGTTATTAATTGGATGGGTTATGCATCAAATTGAATTTAAAGATCTGATGATTTTTATCCGTATTGCTGAGACGGGAAACTTTCACGATGCCGCTGAATTAACGCATTTGTCGCAACCAGCACTGAGTCGTCGAATGCAAAAATTAGAGGCGATTTTAGGCGCTCCCTTGTTTGAACGTACGACACGAAAAACGTGGTTAACATCGGTAGGACGGGAATTTTTACCCAAAGCAAGACGTATGTTGGAAGAGTTTGAACTGTCTGTATTAGGTATAAAGGACATGGCTTCGCAGCAAAAAGGTAAGGTAACCATAGCCTGTATTCCGACGGCGGCATTCTACTTCTTACCCAGTGTTATCCATGTTTTCAATGAAAGATACCCTGGCATTCGTATTCAAATTCTTGATGAGAGTGCCAACCATGGTTTGGAATCTGTGATTCGTGGAGATGCAGATTTTGGTATCAATATGGCCATTGCACAGCACCCAGAAGTGACTTTTACTCCTTTGCTGGACGATCCATTTGTGGTGTGTCTACGCACCGATCATCCGCTTTGTGAGCTTGAAGAAGTCTCGTGGACGGACATTGAACCCTATAAATTAATCAGTGTGGGGCGTGCCAGCGGTAACCGTATTTTGCTGGATAAGTCGTTGGCTAGAGATCAGGTGCAGCTGAACAGCTTTTATGAGGTGCAGCACTTGTCTACATCACTTGGTTTGGTAGAAATGGGGCTGGGTATTTCCATCGTACCAAAATTAGCAATGCCGCTGAGTGCTGCATCAGTGCTGACTTCTCGTCCTCTAAAAGGGCAACAAATTGATCGCTCCATTGGCTTGGTGAAGCGCAGTTCAACGTCCTTATCCCCTGCGGCTGACTTGTTTATCAATATCTTGTTAGAACATTGGTCAAAAGTGTAATCAGACTTTTTTCTGGAAAATGAGCGCCTTTAAGCTGGACTCATCGTCAATATCCGGAAACTCGGGGGGATTTAATAAACGCTGTTGAAACTCAATCTCGGCGGCGTTTTCTTGCATGGCATCAATAACAAATTTTGAGTCGATATTCGGGTCGTTTGCACAGGCTAATACCTGGCCTGATGACGTCAATAAGTCCGGCATACGACGTAGAATTTTCTGGTAATCCTGAGTTAAAGCAAAGCTGCCCTTTTGGAAGCTCGGTGGATCGATAATGACCAAATCATAAGGGCCATATTTGTTGATTTTTCCCCAAGATTTAAGAATGTCATGGGCGAAAAATTTTACCTTACTCATGTCTTGTTGGTTGAGTTTATGGTTTTCCCGTCCTCGACTTAAAGCGGCCTTGGCCATGTCAAAATTAATAACGGATTCTGCGCCACCAGATAGGGCGGCCACAGAGAAACCGCAAGTGTAAGAAAAGAGGTTAAGCACTCTTTTATTTTGACTGTTTTCTTTTACCCAGCGACGACCATAGCGCATGTCGAGAAACAAGCCAGTATTCTGATTCCGCCCCAACGACATTTGAAACGCAAGATCATCCTCATAAGCCACAGGATTGGGTTCCAATTTTCCCCAAATTAATTCAGTTGGATTTCTGTCTTGGTATCTGTATTGAAGCAAAATGCTTTTCATCGAACAGTTTTGCCATTTTGCCTGATGCGTCCAAGACATTAGAGTCTGATGAAGCTCATCTAGATGATCTTCAGGTAGCGCTTTAAAGAGGCTAACCAAAATATGCCCCGCAATGTAATCAACCGTTACTTGCTCTAAATCTTGGAAGCATCTGCCACGACCATGAAACAGTCTGTGCAATTGTTTGGGATTATCAAGTGGCTTTTGAGAAAGCTGATCAAGTACATGATCTGTAAGAAAAATAAAATGCGGGAGAGTCATATCTAGGTTACTGTGAAAAAGCCATATCTTACTGATTGTTGGCACATTTGTCAGAACTTATTGTTTAGCAAATGGCATTTGGGCAGAAATCATGAAGTACAAACAGAAAAGGTGCAAACCGAGATCATATCTCGGTTTGCACTAGTATATTAACTTCTATGCCAACGCCATGCGTCAATCAATAGAAAGAAGACTAAGCTAACGCCCATTACTGGCATGCTTAAGCCTAGTGCAATGGCAACCAGCAAGGTCACGATTTTTTGCAGTCCGTTGAGTTTAGACCAGGCTTCTAGCAAGGGTTTGGTGGTTGAACCTGGGTTAGGGCGACGCAACCACCACATTTTGTAACCCCAGATGATCATCACACAAAGAGATAAGCCAAATAGGGTTAGTAGTATTTGATTGGCAATACCAAACAAAACACCCATGTGCGCATCAATACCCCAGCGAATTAACTTGGCAACCAGCGGGAAATTATCAAACTCAGCTTTACTGGTGACTTCTAAGCTGTTTGGGTCAACCGCAACGCTGTCGACTTGCGTAGGCCAAGAGCGATCAATTTCACGAACGAACCAAGCTTTATTGCCAGTTCGATCTGGCTTGATTTCAATTTTGTTCGCTTCTAGACCGGCTTCGCGAGCTGCCTGCAACACGCCATCAAATAAGGTATCGGTATTTATTGACTGTGATGAGTTGCCTGTCGTTTGCCCTGTATGATCACCATGGTTAACATGATCTGCATGCTCATCCTGCACCGCCGTGGTTTGATCTGCTAGACTCAGATCAACCGAAGGCGTAACCCAACCAATGTTTGCTCTTAGTGTACCTATGTTACTGCCAGCCCATTTAGACCAAGTTAGCCCAGTAATTGAGACGAACACCATGCCTATAAAAATCCATAAGCCAAGTTGATAATGACGGCGACGTTTACGTAAATGCTCGGTTTTACTCGCGACGTCGGCACGGTTCTTTTTGCCGCCTTTGTACCATAAAAACAGACCGCCAAGGGCGGCAATCCAGAGCCAAGATGCAGCTAGTTCACTGTAATAGCGACCCACTTCACCCAGTAACAATTGACGATGGAAAAAGTCAATGGTAGTGCGAATAGGCAGTACACCACTGGTACCGTAAACGGGTAAATTGCCCGTGATATTTAACGTCACTGGGTCTACGAATAGGGCTCTGGCTCCGGTTAGATCGGCGCTTGAATCTAAAAACATAACCCGAGTGGTGTCTCCCACTTCTGGCGCTGGGCGAACGGCAAATAGGGTTAGATCTTTTGCTAAAGAAGAGCGAGCAGCGGCAATTTGACGACTGAGTGGTTGATAATCTCCACGACTGTCAGTGGTTAAAACTTCTTTGTATACCGCTTGCTCAATTTGCGGTGTCAAAATGTAAAGAGTACCGGTGAATGCCGCGATGAAGATAAAAGGGCCGACAAATACGCCGATATAAAAATGCAGACGCGTTATCAGTTGTAACAAAGCATTATTGCTCGATGCCTTGTTAATATTCGATTGACTGGACATAAAATCTCTCTTGTTTAGGCACACTTTTTTTGGGCAAAAGCATACCTCTGAATTCATATTCAATAAGTCGTAATACATAGGGAAGGAGCTCATAAAGTTGCACACTTTCCCTAGTCTATATTTAAGTAATTTATGAGATCAGTGAGAGAAAAAAGGCGGTGCTCTGGGTTTGATCGGGGTGAAAATGGCGAGGTATTTACGCACTAAAACGGCGTAGAAGATGCTCGGATAAGGCTCAAAATCCAAAGGAATAATGTCAAAGGTTTTGACATCCAACCAACTTAGATGAAACAACAAGGAACAATAGCCACAAGCCTCGAGTACATTGATGCTTCCATTGGCATGTCCATGATGATTATGGTGTCCTAAATGATTCGTATGAGTAGACTGAGTTGAAGATGGCGTTGTAATGATGTACGACTTGGAATGACTTTCATGATTATGATGGCCTGAAAACTTAGTTGCCTTTGGTGTATTTGCCAAATCAGATGTGAATGCAATGTGATGCTGATGCTGATGCTGATGTGAAGAACTTGGTTTGGTTTTCCTTTGCTCTGCAATCACAATATTGACATGTTTGTCTTGAATGAGCTTAATTACCTGAGAATACAAAGGGCCGACATAGATTAGAAACAGACAAAATAAAGCCAGTAACACACCTAACTGCGTTTTGGCTTTATTGATAGAAAAACTGGCTTTGATCGTCACAGTTCGCATGCTTTTTGATGACTGCACAGGTGATCTGTTAAGTAGCCTGAATATCGCGAGCGTGCTCTTCGGCCGAAGAGACAATACATTCTCCAGCCATATTAGGCGCTACTCCAATTGAATATTTATCCTGAGTCATACCTGGTAACCATTTTTCCGTCCAATCTACAGCGGAAATTTCCAAGCCTTTAAACTCAGGGGAATCTTTCGCACCCCAGTGAAGCGCCATGTCTTCGTTGGGCCATACAGGAAGTACTTGCTCGGCATTAAGTGGAATAATCAAGCAACCTTGCTCATCCGCTAAGGTCCAAATTGACTGCCCTTGCTGGACTCTTTTTACCATTTTGCTGTATCGCTCATTACTGGTTAAGCGGAAAAAAGCATCGTCGAATGGTTTGTCAGACATGAAATACAACCTGAAATAGAAATTTGCAGTGGATCATATCACAGAGCTTTTGAGTTAATAAAATTTTCGCCTTCCATGGCAGAAAGTTTAATGATCAAACAGAATGTCGAGTTGCTGTAAATGTTGTTTTTTAATTGCGCTTTCCATCCAGCTGCCTTCAATACCATTGCGAGCCAACTGATAAAGTTCTTGTTTACTGATTTGTGTGTGCTCAATGAGTGCTTGGTAGTTATCATTCATGTAACCACCAAAATATGCTGGATCGTCTGAATTGACGGTGGCTTTTAAGCCTAATTTCAACATGGTAAGAATGGGGTGATTGGTCATGTCATGGACCACACACAACTTGAGGTTAGATAATGGACAAACCGTTAGGGTAAGCTGTTGTCTGGCGATCTCCGCAACTAAATCATCGTCTTCAAGAGCACGATTGCCATGGTCTATCCGTTGTACCTTAATCAAATCCAGTGCTTGCCAGACATATTCTGGCGGTCCTTCTTCACCGGCGTGGGCGGTAATCTTTAAACCCAAATCACGACAGGCCGCAAAAACCTTGGCGAATTTTTCTGGTGGGTGTCCCACCTCTGAGCTGTCCAAACCGACTCCGTCAATCCAATCTAAAAATGGCTTGGCTTGTTCTAAGGTGTCAAACGCACTTTCTTCGCTTAGGTGGCGCAGGAAAGACATAATGAGTTGATAGCTCATGCCCCATTTTTGTTTTGCATCTTCTAATGCTTGACGAATGCCTTTGATTTGAACCTCAAACGGCACACCTCGTTCAGTATGACCTTGCGGATCAAAGAAAATCTCCACATGTACGACATTTTCATCATGGACTTTTTGAAGATAAGCCATGGTTAGGTCGTAAAAGTCCGCTTCTTTAAGCAGTACCGACATGCCTTGATAATAAAGATCGAGGAAGTCTTGTAGATTAGTGAATTGATACGCCGCTTTTAGTTCTTCAACTGTGGCGTATTTGAGAGTGACTTTATTGCGTTGCGCAATGGCAAACATCTGTTCTGGCTCAAAGGTACCTTCAATGTGTAAATGAAGTTCGGTTTTTGGCATGGCTTTGGCGAGCGCTACCAGAGAAGCTGAGTTGGTCATGAGATCACCTTTAAAACAGATAGGTTGAAATGTATTTAGACACTATAGGGAATATAAATTGAAAACGACAGAGTAAAAAAGAGGGGGAATATACAGCCAGCAAAGCTGGCTGTATAGCCATTTTAGCGAGGAATTTCGTCAGTGATGCCTTCAACATACCAATTGACTTGAGCAAGTTCTTCGTCAGTCAGTGAATGACCGGCAGGAACAACGATGTTGCCTTTGTTGTCTTTAATTGGGCCTGTGAAAGGCTTCAGTTCACCTGACTTAATTGCAGCGTAAGTCTCTTTGATCTTAGCTTGAACATCAGCAGGCAAGTTAGGGTTGATAGACTCAATAGTTAGCATGTCTTCTTTGAAGCCACCCCAGAAGTCTTTCGGTTCCCACGTTTTGTTCATAACCGCTTCGGCTACGCTAACATAGTATGGCGTCCAGTTATCACGTACTGAGAACATGTGCGCTTCTTTGGCAAATTTACTCATATTAGACGCTTGACCGATTGCTTTCATACCGCGTTTTTCAGCAGCGATAAGTGGTGCAGGGCTGTCGGTGTGTTGCACAATAATGTCAGCACCTTGGTCCATCAAAGCATTGGCAGCATCGGTTTCTTTACCTGGGTCGTACCAAGAGTTTACCCATACAATTTTGATTTTTACGTCTGGATTAACCTTTTTCGCAGCCATGTAAACTGTGTCAATGTCACGGATGACTTCAGGAATAGGGAAGGAAGCAATGTAACCAATGGTATTGGTTTTGGTCATCATACCGGCAGCAACACCAGAGACATAGCGACCCTCATAGGTACGTAATACATAAGTACCCACATTGCGTGAACGCTTGTAACCTGTAGCGTGTTCAAAGGTGACTTTAGGGAAACGCTTAGCAACCTTTACGGTTGGGTTCATGAAACCGAATGACGTAGTAAAGATCAAATCGTTACCGGCTTTCGCTAATTGCGTAATAACGCGTTCAGCATCGGCACCTTCAGGCACGTTTTCAACATAAGTGGTTTCCACTTTATCACCAAAGTGTTCTTCAAGACCAATACGGCCAAGATCGTGCTCATAACTCCAGCCCAAATCACCGACAGGACCCACGTAAACAAAGCCGACTTTCAGTGGGTCATCTGCTTGCACAGCACTGGCACCAGCCAGTAGTCCCAAGCTTAGCAGTAAAGATTTCATTTTCATTTTTTGCTCCTATTGTGTGCCCATTGGGCTTATTGCACTTCAAAACATTTATATGAGTCATTAAGGAAAGTCTTATGACAAGTCCATTTTTCAAACTCATGGACTGTTTGTCCGATACTTTCCCTAAGCCATGTTCCTTGGATCAAAAGGTTTACCTAATGACCTTGGCGCTAGTAGTTTTTCCTTAAATTGATCTGCACTGATGATGACCATCACGATGACGGTGGCCACATAGGGCAGCATAGCCAGTAAATTTGGGGAAATAGACCAGCCAAAACCTTGTAAAACCAGATGCATAATACTGGCCAAACCAAACAGGTAAGCTCCCAGCATGATTCGCCCAATACGCCAAGACGCGAATACCACTAAGGCTAATGCGATCCAGCCACGTCCTGCTGTCATGTTTTCTACCCACATAGGGGTGTAAACCAATGACATGTAGGCACCAGAAATACCTGCCATGGCGCCACCAAACATAATGGCCAAATAGCGCACCTGTAATACTTTGATGCCAATGGCATTTGCCGCATTGGGGTTTTCACCAACGGCTTTTAAGGTTAAACCCAGGCGGGTTTTATTGACGACAATGTAGAGTACAAAAGCCATTACGAAAGACAAATAAACCAGAATGTCGTGTTTAAAGAAGATGTCGCCAATAAAAGGAATGTCAGACAGCAAAGGCAAAGCTATTGGTGCGAAACCGGGCAGGGTTTGACCAACCACACTTGAACCAATAAAAGCGCTCAGACCAGTACCGAAGATGGTTAAGGCTAAACCTGTTGCGACTTGATTTGCTCCTAATTGCAACACTAAGACGGCAAAGATAAGACTCATAAAGGCGCCCATAATGATGGCACCTAAAACCCCTAATCCCATACTGCCAGTGGAGTAGGCAGCCATGAAACCGACTACGGCCCCCATTAGCATCATGCCTTCTTGTCCCAAATTTAAAATGCCAGATTTTTCACAGATCACTTCCCCTAATGCAATGAAAAGTAATGGGGTGCCTGTTTTAATGGCGGCGAACAAAATTTGTGTTAATAGATCTGCGTCCACAGTGCGCTCCTAGTTCGTCGCTTGTTGATTAAAAATTAAACGGTTGTTGATGAAAAAATCACAGGCTAACAAGAAGAAAAGTAGAACCCCTTGAAACATGCTAACGACCGCAACGGGAATCCCCATTTCTATTTGAGCCAAATCACCGCCCATGTATAAAATGGCCATGAAAATAGCGGCTAAAATAGCACCAATTGGATGCAAACGCCCCAAGTAAGCGACAATGATGGCAGAGTAGCCGTAGCCCGGAGACACGTTTGGTACCAGTTGTCCAATTGGGCCAGTGGTTTCCCCGACGCCAGCAAGTCCAGCTAGTGCACCAGCAAATAGCATAACAAACCAACTGAGTTTTTTGCTGTTAAATCCTGCATATCGGGCGGCGGGTTCGTCTGCCCCTAGTACGCGAATTTGAAAACCAAGATGGGTTTTGCTCAAAATAAACCAACCAACGATTCCTGCAATGATCGCAAATACGATGCCCAAATGAATACGGCTAAATTCAAATAAAGTAGGTAGTAAGGTGGCATCGGCAAACATAGCGGATTCAGGAAAGCCAAAACCTTGCGGGTCACGTAATGGACCATGCACCGACCAGATCAATAAATACAGAGCAATGTAGTTAAACATGATGGTGGTAAGAATTAGGTTAGAATTAAAACGTAGCTTTAAAAAGGTTGGAATTGCTGACCACAACATACCAGACACTATACCTGCAAATAAGGTTAAAGGCAGAGCGAAAATGGTGTCAGAATCGATAAAATAGAGTGCCATGGCAGAGCCACCTAAGGCGCCTGCAAGTAATTGCCCTTCTGCACCAATATTCCACATGTTGGCACGATAACAGATTGCCAAGCCAACAGCGCAGAGTAATAAAGGGCCCATTTTGACGAACATCTCACCGATATTGTAACTGTCCGATAGCGGTGCTATCAGTAAAACATGCAATGCTTGTAAAGGGTCTTTACCAATCGCAGAGAATAACAAACTACCAAAAATAAGGGTTAATAAGATGGCGATTAAAGGTGAGGCGAACTTCATCACCGAGCTTGGCTCAGTTCGAGCTTGAATACGTATCATAATGATGCCTCTTGTTGTGCTGAGTATTTCGGATCAATAAAAGTACCGGCCATCCATTGTCCAATCTGATCAATGTTGGTGTCTTGCGTTTTGATTTGTGGCGATAAATGCCCATCACAAATAGCGGCCATACGATCAGCGAGCAAGAAGAGCTCATCAATGTCTTCTGAAATGAGCAAGATGGCTGCGCCTTGATCACGAAGATCTAATAAGGCTTGGTGAATGGCTAATGCAGCACCGACATCGACCCCCCAAGTTGGATGGGCGCAGATGAGTACTTTGGGATTCTGGCCTATTTCTCGACCCATGATAAATTTTTGTAAATTACCGCCACTTAAACTCTTAGCTTCTGAAAATTCACCATGACATTTGACGTTAAACTTATTGATCAACTCACTGGCATATTGCTTGATGGCTGGCCATTGCACTAGGCCTTGTTTGATAAAACCTGAACTATGGGTTAGTAGCGTGTTTTCCGCTAAGCTCATATCTGGCACAGCTCCGCGTCCTAAACGTTCTTCAGGCACATAAGCCATACCAAGCTTACGACGCTCACCTGCATGTAAGTTACCAATACTGGCTTTGTCTAGAGTCAATTGGTCTTTTACAGAGCGATTGTCTTCGCCACTAATGATGGCCATTAATTCATCTTGTCCATTCCCTGCGACACCTGCGATACCTAAAATTTCCCCGGCTTTTAATTCAAATGAAATATTTTTTAGGCTGGTACCGAAAGGATGCTTCGCTGTTAGGCTTAAGCTTGCTGCGCTAAAAATGGTTTGTTGGCCTTCGCGTTTGGTGTATTGAGTATCTTGCTCAGCTAAATCGCCAACCATCATCTTGGCAATAGATGCTGGTGTTTCATCACTTGGTACGCAAGTGTCCACTACTTTACCACCACGTAAAATAGTGGCTTGATGGCAAATTTCAGTGACTTCATGCAATTTGTGACTGATAAATAGAATGCTGCAACCTTCTTTGGATAGGGTTCTAAGCACCTCGAATAAGCCTGATACTTCTTGTGGTGTTAATACAGAGGTAGGCTCATCGAGAATCAATAACTTTACTGATTGAACCAGACAGCGCATGATTTCAACACGCTGACGCTCACCGATGGAGAGGGCGTGGACGTATTTATGCGGATCGACATCTAATCCGTACTCCATGGAAAGTTGTTGAATCTTAGAGGGTAAGTCTGCAATGCTTTCCAGTTGCTTTTTGCTCAAGCAAAGTTCGATGTTTTGACTAACAGTAAGGGTTTCAAACAACGAAAAATGTTGAAATACCATACCTATGCCTAGATCTCTGGCAATAGCTGGGGATTTAATACTGACTTCTTTGCCATCCCAAAGGATACTGCCCTTGTCAGGTGCGACGACGCCATAAATGGTTTTTACTAATGTACTTTTGCCTGCTCCGTTTTCGCCTAGCAAGGCATGAATCTCACCAGGCATCAAATTCATTTTGATACTGTCATTGGCTAAACAGCCGGGATATTGCTTAGTAATGTCGAGTAGTTCTAAGCGCGAAACAGAATGTTGAGTGTTCAATGTATTGGTACCGTTTTTGAGCGTTATTAATCGGTTAAGCAGATTGCCTTCAATTGCGCACTAATGATGCCATAAAAAATAATTGCACCAAAATAGGGATGAGGGCGTGCTTAAAGTGTGCGTAAAATGCGTTTAAATCTTAGTTTTTTGACCGATTAGTTAGTTTTTTGTTGCTTCGTAGGCCTATGTATATCAATATTCATGCCAAATGATACGGGTGAAAAAAGTGTCAATATTAGAAGGGTAAAGTTGCCAGAAAGGAAAAAACGCGTTAAATGTGAGCAGTAGGAAATCCTATTTGCATTCGGTAGAATGCACTTAATTGATGGTTTGTTAAAGCCGTAAGCTTTGTAAATGTCATCATTTATGTTTGTTTTAGATTGGGAATCTCGTGTTTTCTTCGATTAAAAAAACCACAAAAAAGCTAATAAACCTGGGCTTTCAAGACGATCATGCTAATGATGTTAACCAAAAGCATGTGGTTAATTTTTCATTCCTAGTGTTTTGCTTTGGCTGTCTTTTATTGATGGCGATATCACTGATTCCCTTTATTCCTTTTGTGTTTTTTGTTTCTTTTATTTGTATCTGTTTGGCGTTTATTGGCCTTAGGTACAATTATTTAGGGCGATATACTCGCGCTCAATTGCTGATGCCAATTCTGAAAATGGCTCAGATAACGGTTCTTACTCTCTTCTATTTTGGCGCTGAAAGCGGTTTTCATTTTTTATTCCTTCATGTCATTGCGTATTCTTTTATCGTGTTTAGAGCGGACCAACGATTCACCAAGGGGGTCATAGTTGGTGTCAGTAGTTTGCTTTTCTTGATGTGTGAATTTTTAAGTTTGAAGGGCGTGTACTTATCGGAGTCGAAACAGAGCTTGCTATTGGTGTCGGTTTTTTTCTTTATTGCCATCTATTTTTCAGTTGTCATTAATTTGGTGATGAATCGTCTTAAATCTGCAAATCAGTACTTACGTATTTTGGCGGAAAAAGATGAATTAACAGGATTGTCCAATCGTCGCAAGGTGTTAGCAGATGCTGTGAATATTTTTGCAGATGCTGTAATCAACCGAGATTCTTGTGTATTTGCTATTGTAGATTTGGATCACTTTAAGAAGATCAACGATACATATGGCCATGAAGCAGGAGATTATGTGCTGACTAAAGTGGCGGGAAAAATGCAATCTGTCATTCGTCCAATTGATAAAGTGGGGCGTTACGGTGGTGAAGAGTTTATAATACTTATGCCAAAAACAAGATTGCCTCAGGCAGAATTGGTAATGGAGCATTTGCGTCAGACTATTGCCAGTTTGGTAATAGAAACGGATCAAGGCATCATTATTCCTGTAACAATCAGTATTGGCTTGGCCCCTATTTCTCCTGAGGTGACTCGCTATGAAGAGATTTTAGCTTCCGCTGATAAAGGTTTGTATGCCGCCAAACGTAATGGCCGGAATCGTGTGGCTGTTTCTCCTGACTTCCAAGATGGAAATTAAAATTCATAAAAGTTTGCTATTGACATATGAGTTGTCCACTTTCTCTGTGGATAAGCTTGTTGGCTAAATACCAAATTGCTTCTATAGACTGAATGAGGTCTTTCTTGGTCACAATATTATATCGCTGCAAAGACTACTGGGTGCTCGAGAAACCAGCCAGTATGAGTTTCCATTCCGAGTCAGAAGAGATAGGTGTAATGGCTTATTTGCAGAATGCCTATCCAGAGTATACTTTTTATCCGGTTCATCGATTGGATAAAATGACGTCAGGTTTGGTGTTAGTGGCGTGTCATAGAGTCGCAGCAAGATTGTTTGGTGAACTTTTTGAGCAGCATAAGATAGAAAAGCGTTATCTGGCCTTGTCCAATCGTAAACCGAGTAAAAAACAAGGAACGGTAAGCGGTGGGATGCAAACCAGTCGCCGTGGTCAATGGAAACTCACTAACTCTACAGATAATTTTGCACAAACACAGTTTTTTTCCAGCTACATAGAGCCGCACAGAGTCTTTTGGTTGCGCCCTTTGACGGGAAAAACACACCAAATTCGTGTCGCTTTGAAAAGCTTAGGTGCCCCTATTTTAGGAGATAAAAGGTACGCTGGTGAGAGGGCGGATCGTGGTTATTTGCATGCGGCAATTTTAGCCTTTGAGTGGTCTGGTGAGTTAGTGTGTTATCGTTCTTGGCCTAATCAAGGTGAACATTTTAGTGCCTCTTTATTAGCGCATGTTGACCAATGTTTTGATGAGTTGGGTTTGCATTGGCCCAAGTCTAAATTTCAATTAAAACTCGGTGAATTGACTTTTACCGAGAGGGAAAGTGAATGAAAAATATAATTGCCTATTGTCGTGCGGGCTTTGAAAAAGATTGTGCTGCTGAATTGACCGATCTTGCCGCTAGCAAAGGTTTCTATGGTTACACTAAGTTGGAAGCAAATTCAGGTTATGTTTTGGTGTGTTTTGAAGCAGCAGATGCTGCTGAAAAATTGATTCAGCAATTATCTTTTAATCAGGTTATTTTTGCTCGTCAGTTGATTGCTTGTAATCAAGTGGTAAGCCTTGAGCAAGGTGAGCGTGTTGGGGCTTTACTAGAGGCTGCGAGAGAATTGCCGTTGGCGGAAGAGGTTTGTCTTGAAACAGCCGATACTAATGAAGCAAAGTCACTATCCGGTTTAATTAAAAAGTTAGATAAGCCTTTACGTGAAGGTTGGAAGAAATCTGGAGTATTGCGAAAAAAAGCCGTAGGTGTGCGTCATCATGTTTTCATGCTAGATGGTAAAACGGCTTATTTAGGTGTGTCTTATCAAGCTTGTCGTAGTGAGTTTGTTATGGGGATTCGCCGCCTGCGTTTTCCTGCCGCTGGGCCAAGCCGTTCGACATTAAAGTTGGAAGAAGCATTTTTGCAATTTGTATCACCTCAACGCCTTGAGCAAGATTTGATTGAGGGCATGACGGCGGTCGATTTAGGCGCCGCGCCGGGTGGCTGGACTTACCAGTTTGTGAAACGGGGTATCCATGTTATCGCAGTGGATAACGGTCCAATGCAAAAAGAATTGATGGCGACTGGACTGGTGCAGCATGAAAAGGCTGATGGCTTTAAATTTGAGCCGCCACAAACTGTAGATTGGTTGGTTTGTGATATGGTTGAAAGGCCGGTTAAAGTGGCAGAACTAATGGCCAACTGGTTGGTGCGTGGTTTTACGCGACGTGCCATCTTTAACTTAAAGCTACCAATGAAAAAACGCTATCAAGAAGTGACTTTGTGTTTGGATAATATTCAGCAGTTGATGAAAAAGGCCCGCATGCCTTTTGAGCTACAAGTTAAGCATCTTTACCATGACAGGGAAGAAGTAACGGTCTGTATTATACTGAGATAGCGGTTTCATATTACTTAAAATACAAAAAAGCGAGCGTCAAATGACGTTCGCTTTTTTTATGGCTTACCTTGTTATTAAATGGATTCGTTTGGTTTGAAGGCGATATAGCCCATTGCCTGTTCCATTAGTGGGTCCCTTTCATAAACATCTTTGCGGAATTCGGGCATGCCATTGGCGTTAGGTACAACGGTGAAGTAGACCAAATATACGGGAATGTAGTTGGGTAGTGAAATGACACTGTTAGAGCCATTTTTAAGGGTGTTTTGCATATCGCTGAAGGCTTTAGAGCCTTTGGTGATCTGTTCAGCAAATTCATGTGGCTTTTCTAATCTCACACAACCTGAACTAAAGGCTCTATCACGCTCGCGAAACAATTGCTTGGCAGGGGTGTCATGTAGATAAATTTCATTTTTATTAGGAAACATAAATTTAAATTGACCCAAAGCGTTGCCTTGGTCTGGCTCTTGTTCAAAGCGATAAACCAGTTTGTCTGGGGTGATTTTATCCCAATCAATACTGGTCGAATCCAATTCTTTCGCGCCAATGCCCCAATTAGCAAAGAGCTTGTAACCGTGCCTTACCAAATAATTTGGATCGGCCTGTAATTTGGGCAATAGATTCTCGCGAGCAATACGATGCGGTACACGCCACGTTGGGTTCGTTACCATATAGGTCATCAAGCCTTTGAACACAGGTGTTTTGCGTTCAGCCTTACCTATTACTATCTTCATGGAATTAACTTCACCGTTTAGGTGCATGTCCACCGTATAATTTGTGAGATCCACCCAAATGCGATCTACTTCCAGTTCACTTGGTAACCAACGCCATCGCTCTAAATTATAGGCCAGTTGCTTGGCTCGGGTTGTGAGGGGAACATTAAGCATTTCGATGGTTTTAGCACCGGCGGAACCGTCGGCAACTAAATGATGGCGGCGCTGAAAGCTTCGCAGTGCTTTACGCAGGCGAGAATCAAACCTGTCTTCTTGAACTTTGCGTGTTGAAAAGCGTATGTCACCAAGTTGTACTAATCTCGCTCTGAGTTGGGCAACACGAGGGCCTTCGTCACCCAGAGAAAGTGGATCGCCAGAGTCTATAAAAATGTCTTTTTCTTTTGCGGCTAAGTCTTGGTAATACACAAGCCATTTCTGCAGTATTTGGTATTGTGGGCTACGTGGCGCCATAAGAGGTAAAGAATTGACCATGTTGGAAGCTGAGTCTAGGTACAAAAGGTCTTGCCAGTTGTTGTTGGGTGCGTCTAGCTGCCAGTTGGGGTCAATTAATTGTGGTTCATAGCGACCATTGCTTAGATCATGAGCGTAACTGGTAAGAGCGATGGTTGCGATGACATCCATTTCAGCCAGTTGCTGAGAATTTGGTTTTTTCAATGCAAGATAGCTTTTGATGATGTCGGTGTGATAGTGAATCGGATTTAAACCGTGGGTGTAGGATTCTTGTAGAATGTCTACTAATTTATAGATGGACATGTCTATCGCTTTGTTCTTGATCCAGATGGGCTCGTAGCCTCGCGCTTTATAGGCAGCAAGCACTGTATTATTCGGGAGTGCTTGGCCGGCAACTGGTGTGAAGGCATTCAGTGTAAGAGAGACTTGTTCTTTTACACTGCTTGCGATTTGTGTCTCACTAGGTGGCTCTATGGTGAACTGATTTTTGTTATTTGGTAATGAACAAGCGGTCAGTAATAAACCTAGGCAGAAAACAGTAATAAACTGTTTAGAGGAGGTCATATTGATTTCCTTGACGGTGAACTCTGAGAAAATGCGGTTTCATTTTCAATGATCGAAATAATGTCTAGTGCTTCATCTCTTGAAGCACCGCAAATGTCTTTATCTGGCATAAACTCTGCGCAAACTTTTGGCCTCGCAGGATCATTAAAAATGGCGCAGCGATAATCCTCCATCAAGTGGACGCACGCTTCTCCAGCGGCTTTGCCATTGGGCATACCTGGGATGGCTGAACTGATAGAAGGAGCGATGCAGCAAGCGCCACATCCAGACCGACATTGCATGTTTAATACCTAGTATTGTAACAGGATATGAAAAATATAGTGATTTCTTTACAAAATAATACTCTGTATTAATAATTTTAGAGTATCGCATTGTTAGGTCATAGTAGATAATTAAAATATCAGTTGAATTTTGAGAATCGCTGGAGATGTGAAACAAATGATAAACGACGAATTAAAGGTTTTGGTGGTTGAGGACAGTCCTGTTGTACTCAAAGTACTGAATCATTTGTTGTCTCAGAGCTCGAATTTCGTCCCTGTTTTATGTGCTTGTTATGAAGAGGCAAAAGTCAACATAGAAAACTCCAATATGACCTTTTTTGCTGCGATTGTAGATCTCCACTTACCGGACGCTGAAAATGGTGAAATTGTTGACTTGATATTGTCTCATCATATTCCTTGTGTGGTTCTGACAGGTAACTTTGATGATGATCAACGCCTTAGTTTATTGAATAAGGGTGTTTTGGACTACATAACTAAAGACAGTCGTTATTCCTTTAATCACGTTATTAAGGTGGTTGAGCGGTTACGTAAAAATCAAGATGTAAAAGTACTGGTCGCTGAAGACTCTTCTACTAGCCGTTTGTTCATTAAAATTTTACTCGAACAATACCGTTTTAAGGTGGTTGAGGCAGAAGATGGACGGGATGCTCTGGCGAAATTAGAAGAAGATCACAGTATTCGTATGTTGATTACGGATTACAATATGCCGCATATAAATGGTTATGATCTCGTGCGTATGTTACGTCATAATACACGTTTTCAAGATTTGGTCATCATAGGTCTATCGTCAGAAGGAGATACTTCATTATCTGCTAAATTTATTAAGGCGGGCGCTAATGATTTCTTGAAAAAACCTTTCTATCATGAAGAGTTTAACTGTCGAGTGGTGCACAATTTAGAGTCTCAAGAGATGTTGGAAACCATTCGTGAGTTGGCGAATGTAGACTCGTTGACTAAGCTTAAAAATCGACGTTATTTATTTGAAGATGGTGAGAGAATGCTTCGTAAAGCCATACCGAATGCTTCTTTCGCCATGTTGGATTTGGATTATTTTAAGAAAATTAATGACACTTATGGTCATGTGGTTGGGGATGCTTTATTGCAGGCGATCGGTCAAGAAGTACTTATGCATTTTCCAAATTTATTGGCATGTCGTTTTGGTGGCGAAGAGTTTTGTGTTGTGGCAGATGAGTCTGTTGAAAGTTTGATGCCTAAGCTAGAGGCTTTTATGGACAGCATTCGTGCTAAGGAGTTCACTGAAGCAAAAATTCAGGTAACCTGTAGCATTGGTGTGTGTGGCGGAGAATTTACTTCTTTGGATGATGCGATACGAATAGCGGATGGCAATTTATATCAAGCGAAGCGACTAGGGCGGGATCGAATTGTCACGGATTAAATGGATTTCACTCATATATTGGCCTAAAAAATAAAATGCCGCTCCATATAAATAGGGCGGCATTTTTTATGCTATGGGTAATGCGTTATCCCTTCAGCATTCTTACTAAAATTGGGTTGACGATTCCTGGGTTCGCTTTGCCTTGTGATGCTTTCATGACCTGACCAACAAAGAAACCAATCATTTTCTTTTGTTTGTCAGTATCCGCAGCGCGATATTGTTCTACTTGGGCTTGGTTGGCATCCAAAATGGTTTGTATCATGCTCTCGATCGCGGCCGTATCTGTAACCTGTTTTAGGCCTTTCGCTTCAATGATGTCATCGGCAGAACCTTCTCCTTGCCACATGGCTTGGAAAACATCTTTTGCTGTTTTGCCATTGATGGTGTTGTCTTTAATGCGCATTAAGAGCTCGCCAAAAACTTGAGCTGGCACTGGCGATTGAGTGATTTCTAGTTGCTCTTGGTTGAGCATTTTACTTAGTTCACCCATTACCCAGTTCGCTGTCAATTTGGCGTCTTTCACTTGTGTATTGGCTTGTTCAAAGAAGTCAGCCATGGCACGAGAAGAGGATAAAACGCTGGCATCGTATTCGCTTAGTTTGTACTCAGACTGGAAGCGCTCTGCTTTCTGGTTTGGTAGCTCTGGCAGGTTCTGCTTGATTTCGTCTACGTATTCTTGCGTCAACACAACGGGGAGTAGGTCAGGGCAAGGGAAGTAGCGATAGTCGTTGGCGTCTTCTTTAGAGCGCATGCTGCGAGTTTCGTTTTTCTCAGGATCGTAGAGGCGAGTTTCTTGAACGATCTTGCCACCGTCTTCAAGAATGTCGGCTTGACGTTCAATCTCGGTGTAAATGGCTTTTTCGATGAAACGGAATGAGTTGACATTTTTGATTTCGGTACGGGTACCAAACTCTTGTTGACCCTTTGGACGCAGTGATAAGTTGATATCGCAACGCATTGAGCCTTCCGCCATGTTGCCATCACAAATGCCTAAATAGGTGACAATAGAGTGAATCATTTTAACGTAGGCGACGGCTTCTTTGGCAGAACGAATGTCAGGCTCAGAAACGATTTCTAGCAAAGGTGTGCTGGAACGGTTCAAGTCGATACCAGACATGCCATGGAAGTCTTCGTGTAAAGATTTACCCGCGTCTTCTTCCAAGTGCGCGCGAGTAATGCCAATGCGTGATGTTGTGCCGTCATCCAGAGTTACATCAAGGTAACCTTTGCCAACGATAGGGTGATCCATTTGGCTGGTTTGGTAGCCTTTTGGTAGATCAGGGTAAAAATAGTTTTTACGTGCGAAAACCGATGTCATGCCAATTTCTGCATTGATAGCGTGACCAAACATCACCGCCATACGCAAAGCCTCTTTGTTAAAAACAGGTAATGCTCCTGGCATACCTAGATCAACCAAAGTGGTTTGCGTGTTTGGATCTGCACCAAAGCCAACCGCAGCGCCAGAGAAAAGTTTTGAGTTGGTCGACAATTGAGTGTGGATCTCAAGACCAATTACCACTTCCCAATTCATACTTATGCTCCTTTCGCCATAGCTGGTGTTTGAAGATGCCAATCTGTGTTTTGCTGGAATTGATGAGCAATATTGAGTAGCTTGGCTTCGGCAAAATAATTGCCCATGATTTGCAACCCTACAGGCATTTTTTGAGCAAAGCCTGCAGGGATGGACATAGCAGGAATGCCTGCCAGATTTACTGACAAGGTATAAATGTCTTCTAAATACATGGCGACAGGGTCATTGGTTTTGCTACCAATACCAAAGGCTGTGGTTGGTGCAACAGGTCCCATGATCACATCTACTTCTTGAAGGGCATTAGTAAAGTCTTGTTTGATCAGACGACGAATCTTTTGGGCTTTCAGATAGTAGGCATCGTAATAACCTTCTGATAGAGCGTAAGTACCAATCATAATGCGTTTTTGAACTTCCTGACCAAAGCCTTCTGCACGAGAACGCATGTACATATCAAGCAAGTCTTTAGGCTCTTCACAGCGGTGGCCAAAACGTACGCCATCGTAACGAGATAAGTTAGAAGAGGCTTCTGACGGTGCGATGACATAGTAGGATGGAATGCTTAGATTCAAATTTGGCAAAGAAATGTCTTTGACTTCAGCGCCAAGCTTTTCGAATTCTTTCACCGCTTTCATAATGACATCGGCCACTTCAGAATCTAGGCCATCACCAAAGTATTCTTTTGGTAAACCGATTTTTAAGCCAGTCAAAGGGGCATTGAGATTGCTTAGATAGTTGTCATTTGCCGTTTCAGAGGAAGTGGAATCTTTATCATCAAATCCAGCCATGGCTTGCATTAGCAGAGCGCAATCCTCGGCACTTTTAGCCATTGGACCTGCTTGATCTAGGCTGGATGCATAAGCAATGAGTCCGAAACGAGAAACGCGACCGTATGTCGGTTTCAAACCTGTAATGCCACAGAAAGATGCGGGTTGGCGAATAGAGCCACCAGTATCTGTTCCGGTGGCGGCAACGGCAAGGCCTGCGGCCACGGCTGCAGCGGAGCCACCAGAAGAGCCACCAGGCACTTTATCTAGGTTCCAGGGGTTTTTCACTGGGCCATAATGGCTGTTTTCATTAGAAGAACCCATGGCAAATTCGTCCATGTTGGTTTTTCCTAGCATGACGCTGCCGGCTTGTTGTAAACGGCTAGTAACAGTTGATTCGTAAGGTGGTATAAAGTTGTGCAGCATTTTCGATCCACAGGTGGTCAAGGTGCCTTGCGTGCAAAATAAGTCTTTGTGAGCAACCGGAATACCCGTAAGTGCATCGGTATTACCTTGTTGGATCAATTGGTCAGCGTTTGCTGCTTGTTTTAGTGCCAGCTCTTCACTTACCGTGATGTAACTGTTTAGTTGTGGGTCAAGCTTAGCAATTCGCTCTAAAAAGTAACGAGTCAATTCGACACTGGAGATGTCTTTGTTACGCAGTTGAGTAGCTAAGGCCGTGATGCTTTGATCAAACATACTTGTCTCTCTTAATCGATTACTTTTGGTACTAGGAAAAGGCCAGCTTCTGTTTGCGGCGCATTGGCTAAGAAGTCATCACGACGATTGTCTTCCGTTACTAGGTCTTCGCGTAGGCGTTGTGTCATTTCAAGAGGATTAGACAAGGGAGCGATGCCATCCGTGTCAACGGATTGCATTTGTTCAACTAAAGAGAGGACACTGGAAAGTGAGTGTTGATATTGTTCGGCATCTGCCTCAGTCAAGGCAAGGCGAGCCAAGTGTGCAATCTTTTGCACGTCTTGTTTGTCTATGGACATGTTCCACCTGATTCTGTCGATTGTCGTAAAATAGACAGGATTGTATCCTGTCGTTGAGGGTCTATAAAGCTAACTTAGTGAAAAACCGGGTATTATTTTAAAATCTTATGGTAAAGAGGCGTTTTTTGTTGTTTCGTCAGAAGTTTTTGAATATTTATTTGGAATTGCTTGCCCAATGGGCGAGCGATTGTTACATTTTGTTGCTGTTCGTATCGTATTTATCAGGGTGTAATAATTCATGTTTAAGAAAATCAGGGGAATGTTTTCAAGCGATTTGTCGATTGACCTAGGAACGGCAAATACCCTTATTTACGTCCGTGACCGCGGAATTGTGTTGGATGAGCCTTCCGTGGTTGCTATTCGTCATAATGGAAATCAGAAAACGGTAGCATCGGTAGGTGTTGATGCGAAACGTATGCTTGGTCGTACACCAGGTAATATTACCGCTATTCGTCCAATGAAAGATGGTGTTATTGCTGATTTCCATGTTACTGAAAAAATGCTTCAGTATTTTATTTCCAAAGTTCATGAGAACAGCTTATTAAAGCCAAGTCCTCGTGTTCTTGTCTGTGTGCCATGCAAATCAACCCAAGTTGAGCGTCGAGCCATTAAAGAATCCGCTCTAGGCGCAGGTGCTCGCGAGGTTTATATTATCGAAGAGCCTATGGCGGCAGCGATTGGTGCTGGTCTGCCGGTCGCTGAAGCGTCAGGTTCTATGGTAATTGACATAGGTGGCGGTACGACAGAAATCGCTATTATCTCCCTAAACGGTATTGTAACTTCTGAGTCTATTCGTGTCGGTGGTGACCGTTTTGATGAGGCGATCACAACTTATGTACGTCGTCAGTATGGGAGTTTAATCGGTGATGCAACGGCTGAGCGCATTAAGAAAGAAGTCGGAATGGCATACCCTACAGGTGAAGAATTGACCATAGATGTTCGTGGTCGTAATTTGGCAGAAGGTATTCCGCGTTCTTTCGTATTGAGTAGCAAAGAAGTTTTAGAGGCGCTTCAAGAGCCATTGGCACAAATTGTACAAGCGGTTAAAGGTGTTCTTGAGCAATCTCCGCCAGAATTAGCAGCCGACATTGGCGAAACCGGTTTGGTGTTAACGGGTGGTGGTGCTTTGTTACGTGAATTGGATCGACTCATCAGTGAAGAAACTGGTTTGCCTGTGATCATCGCTGACGATCCATTAACTTGTGTTGCTCGCGGAGGCGGTATGGCAATGGAATTGATGGATAAGCATGCTTCTGAACTTTTTACTGCTGATAACGAGTAAAAGCTAGGAGCTTCACATTAATAACTCGCTTCTCTTTGGCGGTAAAATTTCAACTGCAAAATTTGTGATGTTGGTGATTTTATCGCTCGCTATGATCATAGCGGATGTTCGATATGCTTTGTTTTCGCAGGTTAGGCCTTATTTGAGTCTGATTGTTACGCCGATTCAAGAAGTTGTGAACATGCCTAAAAAAATCTTTTATTGGGCGGGTGAGCACTTAGAGAGCCGCGAAGGCCTGGTAAAGGAAAATCAGGAACTGTTAGCTGAAATTCTTGTGTTGCGAAGTAAGCAGCAAAGACTAGAATCTTTGCAAGCAGAGAATGTTCGTTTGCGCGAACTCCTGGATGCCTCACAACGGGTAGACGAAAAAATCGTCATGGCAGAAGTGATTGGTTTTGATCAGAACGCTTACAGTCATCGAATCATGATTGACAAAGGTTTTTCTTCAGGTGCCTATGTAGGTCAGCCAGTATTGGATGCGACTGGCGTACTTGGGCAGGTCATTGAAACCGCAGCTTACAGTAGTCGTGTGTTATTGATAGCGGATGCCAGTCATTTTGTTCCGGTGCAATTGGCGAGAACGGGATTTCGCGGCATTTTAAAAGGCACTGGCGATTTAAAACGTATGGAACTTTTGAGTGTTCCAAGATCCATCGATATCAAAAAAGGTGACGTTTTGACCACATCGGGTTTAGATAAGCGTTTTCCTCGAGGTTATCCTGTTGGTGTGGTCAAGAGTGTGCGTTTACCCGCGGGACAGTCTTATGCAGATGTGGATGTGGTTCCGTTAGCGCAATTAGGTCGTAGTCGTCATGTTATGTTGATTGAAAAGTCTGGGGTCAGTCGTCAATGAAGCCGTTTGCTGTATTTTGTATCACATTACTCACGGCTTTGATGCTCGAGGCGATTCCTTTTCCGGAAGAGTTTATTTGGTTTCGGCCTGAATGGGCTTTGTTGGTCATTTTATATTGGGTTATCGCCTTGCCATTTCGAGTGGGAGTTGGCTTAGCTTGGTTTTTAGGTCTAATGGTTGATCTATTACAAGGCGGTATTATAGGTCAGCATTCTTTAACCTATGTCATCATTTCTTTTACGTGTGCTTTGTTTTATCAACGTTTAAGAATGTATCATCGTTGGCAACAAGGTGTCTTTGTTGCTGTTTTGGTTAGTGTGAATCAATTGGTAGACTTTTGGATTGATCACTATCTGGGCTACGCCGAACCAACATTATTGATATTTATGCCTGCTGTTGTAACAGGTCTACTATGGCCTTGGTCTTTTATTATTTTGCGCAGTGTACGGCGAATTTACGCAATTAGGTAATTCATTTAAGGTAATCTCTATGCTTGTATTGGCCTCAGCCTCGCCGAGAAGAAAAGAGCTGTTAAGTCTCTTAGTTAAAGAGTTTGAGGTACTGCCAGCGGACATTGATGAAACGCCATTGTTACAAGAGAATCCACAAGATTATGTTATCCGAATGGCTCAGCAAAAGGCTTTAGCATGTGCATATTTGCTTGCCAGCAAAACCAGTAATATTGCTAATGTCATTATCGCGTCAGACACCAGTGTGGTTGTCGACAATCAAATTCTCGGTAAACCGGACTCTTTAATCGATGCTAAACGTATGTTGCGTTTATTGTCTGGTCGCGCTCATCAAGTAATGACATCCCTGTGCGTCTTTAATCCTAAGAATCAGCATCAAGTATCATCCTCGGTTAATACTCAGGTAAATTTTCGCAGCATTTCCGATTTGGAAATGGAGTATTATTGGCGTACTGGTGAGCCACAAGATAAAGCCGGTTCCTATGCCATTCAAGGGCACGGAGCGGTATTTGTTGAGTCCATACAAGGTTCTTATTCTGCGGTAGTGGGGTTGCCACTATACGAATGCGCGCAAATACTGTCACAATTTGGTATTCATTCATTAGAGGAGATGTCTCATGAGTGAAGACGTACTCATTAATGTCACTCCTATGGAAATCCGAGTTGCCCTAGTTGAAAATGGGGTGTTACAGGAAGTTTATATTGAACGCTCCAGTCGCAAAGGCATCGTTGGTAATATTTATCAGGGCAAGGTTGTACGAGTTTTACCTGGTATGCAAGCGGCCTTTGTTGATATTGGACTAGAGCGAGCCGCTTTTATTCATGTGTCTGAAGTAGCGGATCGCGATGCAGTAAATCCCAGTGATCAAATTGGTGATTATTTACGGGAAGGCCAATCGTTAGTGGTACAAGTGACGAAAGATCCTATTAGTAGTAAGGGCGCGAGGCTTACCACGCACTTGTCTATTCCTTCTCGTTATCTGGTATATATGCCGGATCAGTCCCATGTAGGGGTGAGTCAGCGAATTGAAAACGAAGAAGAGCGAGACCGTCTAAAAAAGCTGGTTTCTGAGGCTTTGACCGATGCGGATGAGAACAGTGGTTATATCTTGCGCACTGCTGCAGAACGAGCAGGAGAAGAAGAGATTCTTTCTGATATCAAATTCTTAACACGCTTATGGCAATCCGTTAAACGTCGCATGCAAAATGCTAAAGCCCCGTCCGTTATATACGAAGATTTGCCTTTGCATTTAAGAACCATGCGTGACTTGGTGAGTTTGACGACAGAGAAGATTCGTATTGACTCAAAAGAGAATTACGCCAAATTATGTTCGTTTGCTGAAGATTTTATTCCGGAACTAACAGGACGTATTGAATACTATCCAGGGGAACGACCCATCTTTGACTTGTATAGTGTTGAAGATGAAATTCATAAAGCGCTAGACCGTAAAGTGCAGTTAAAGTCTGGTGGTTATCTTTTGGTCGAACAAACAGAGTCAATGACCACTATTGATGTCAATACTGGTGCGTTTGTTGGTAGTCGTAATCTAGAAGAAACCATCTATAAAACTAACTTGGAAGCTGCCACGGCAATAGGTCGTCAGCTAAGGTTACGAAATTTAGGTGGTATCATTATCATTGACTTTATCGACATGGAAGATGAAGAGCACAAACGCCAAGTGTTACGTATGTTAGAAAAAGTCCTAGATGGCGATCATGCTAAAACTAAGATTACCGGTGTCTCAGAGCTAGGCCTGGTCGAAATGACTCGTAAACGAACCCGTGAGAGTTTGGGGCAAACCTTGTGCGAGCCGTGTCGTGCTTGTCGTGGGAGTGGCTTAGTGAAAACCCCTGAGACAGTATGTTATGAAGTGTTTCGCGAAATTCTTAGGGCTGATCGTGCCTACAATTCACAGACCTATACCGTGTTGGCTTCCACGCCTGTTGTTGAACGTTTTTTAGATGAAGAAAGTGCCGCAGTGGCTGAATTAGAAGCTTTTATTGGTAAAACCATTCGCTTTCAGGTTGACTCAGTCTATACGCAAGATCAATATGATGTTGTGCTTCGTTAACCGAATGGTTGTTTAACATGGGTTGGATTTTACGCAAGCTTACCTTGTTATGTTTTTGGGGGCTTGTACTCTTTTCGATACTATTAGCGGCGATTGTTTTGGGGATTGGTTATTTTGTGCCTTACCTTGATACATATCGTCCGCAGATAGAGCGTAATCTTACACAAATTACAGGCTACCCGGTAAGCTTGCAGACAGTTGACGGCGCCTTAGAAGGTGTCGATCCTGTATTGTCCATAACAGGTTTTCAATTGCAGTCAAATGGAGAGTCGGCAATTGATGTGGAAGAAATACGAGTTCGTCTTGATACTATCCGTTCACTATTAAGCTTTCAGCCTCAGTTTACTTATATTCGTTTTGTGCGTCCTACGATTGCTTTGCAAGAAACCGATCACCAATGGCGATTATTGGGTGCACAGGTAAAGCAGCAAGCCAATGATGATATAGGACTTGAGCGGGTGCTAGGCTATTTATCGGCGCAAAAGAACTTCTCTATATTGGATGCAAGGTTGCAAATCTCCAGTCAACATTATGGTGATCATAAACTGACTTTTCCTGAAACCTATTTGTTTCAAAAAGAGTTTGAATCCTTACTGACCTCATCTTTTTTGGTGGATGATGGGGATCAGGCTTTTACACTTGATGCAAGAATTGAAGAGCCTTTGGGATTTTTAGGGCATTATCGTATTAAGGCGGCGATAGATGTACCTGAGTTTGCTTTGCCCTTGTCATCCATGAGGCCTAATGGCTTAGAAAAGCTATCTACGGCTCGGCTATCCGGCAAAGTATGGTTAAACGCTTTGGTTGGCAAGCAATTTGAAGTGCGAATGGCTGACACGCAGCTGCAACTGGGATTTGCGGATGGTGCGAATTATCATTTGTCTGCTGACGCTAAGATGGAAGTCAAACAGGACAATCCCAGTATCAAATTGGAAGTGAATGATTTGTTGCTGGACGACGGTCAAAATAGACAAATGACTACGGATTTAAAAGTAAATTGGTCTGGTTTAACGCAAAGAACGCGAATTGCTTTTGATCGTTTAGATTTGTCTATTAGTAATGTTTTTGCTGCCCAATTTATTCCCGAAGATTCACGGACAGCGGAAATGTTGTCAGGTTTATCTCCAGTGGGTACTGCCATCAATGGTAGTGTTGAAATTTACTTTGAAGATCAAGAACCCAGTTTTCAGTTGCTGACTAACTTGGTGGATTCCTCGGTACAAGGTCATAATGGCATTCCACAAGCCAATCACATCAATGCTGTGTTCAGTCTTTCAGATACCAGTGGTTACATTGACTTCATCGGTAATAAAACCCAATTGGCATTTGATACCTTGTACGATGATGTCTGGCAAACTCAAGGCGTTTCTGGCTATGTGCATTGGCAAAAACAGCAAGATATATATCTGGTAGCAGGGCGAGATTTATATTTAAGACAAAATGGCGCTGAGGTTCAAGGTGGCTTCCGGTTAGAAGTTCGTCAAGGTCAGCCTGATTGGCTTGCTTTGGATTTGCATGGCAATAATATTCCTATTAGCGACCGATTAATCTATTTGCCTAAAGATGTATTAGACAAAGAACTGCAAAAGTGGTTGGTTCAGTCTTTTGATGATCAAGGGCAAGTTGATGAAATGGATTTGCTGTTGCATACCAATCTAGCGGATAACTATGACTCTCACATACGTTTACAATTGGCGGCAAATGATCTTGCGATAATGTTTAATCCTAAATGGCCAGCGGTTAAACAGTTGAATGGTCGCTTTGAACTGGGCAAAAATTCAGCTAAAGTGAACATAAAATCTGCTAAGTTGGGCCAAATTCAAATTGCTGGCACTGCAATCCAGGTACCATTTGAACAGGGCAAAGCAAAATGGATTAACATTGAAAACGAGCTAACAGCGGATGGTCAAGACATATTGGAAATGTTAGCACAAACCCCTCTGGCTGAATCGGCTTTACAACCTTTTTCTAACTGGCAACTAGAAGGTCCTGTAAACATTCGTATTAAAACGGCTGTTTCGCTTGATGCATCAAGTGAACCTATCATAGATTTAGATGTTAATTTAGCCAATAACCCTCTATATATAGGCGAGATTAACTTGCCTTTAATGATACAAGAGGGGCAATTAGTTTATCGTCCTGAAAATGGTTTGGTTGGTTCAAATTTTAATATCAACACCTTAGGAGGGAAATCCCGTCTTGAATTAGCTTCTTCCGTCGTCAATGGTAACTTTTCCGTTACTGGAGAGTTAGTTGGTAGTTTTGCACCGAAGCAAGTGGCTCTATGGCAAGAATTACCAGATTATCTGGTAGATAAATTCTCAGGATTGTCTCAATACCAAGCACAACTAACAGTAAATCAATCTCAACAGGGTCAGGTTGATTTGACGCTTTCTAGTGATTTAAAGGGAAGTGGTTTGGATTTCCCTGAACCTATTGGTAAAACGGTCGAGAGCTCTAAGAAATTGGTAGTCAAGGTGAGGCAGCATGATCAGGATTTGTTGATTGATACTCAGTATGCGAATTTATCCCAAGGTCGATATTTATTACAGCAAGGTCAATTTATTGGTGGTGAAATATTATTGAGTCCTAATAAAGACTTGATATTTTCTGACATCATTCCTAAGGGATTGGTGATTAAAGGTGAGTTGGAGGCTTTGTCCATTCCTGTATGGCAAGACGATTTAGTTGCATTGCATCAGCAAAAATTAGCGGACTCTACCGTATCGAAAAACGAACCACCTAGTTGGTTGTCTAAAATTGAGTTAATTGTGGATCAGCTGGAGGTGAATGCTGACAACCAATGGCATAATTTAAAAGTCAGTTACGATGCGTCTCAGCAAAAAGCCTTCATGGTGAACGCAGATGAAGTCAATTTTATATTGAAAAGTATAAACAATAAGCCGGATTTGCATATTGGCTTTTTAACTTGGCAGTTAGCAAAAAGTGATGACGCAAAGCAAGATAATCAAGCAGCAGAAAAATCGCCATTTGCTGCTCAAGATATACCTAGTATGACTTTATCTGTAGATGAACTCTATATAAATGAAAACCCTTATGGGGATTGGCAGCTTGATATTCTTCAGCAAGGCAATACGGTGACGGTAGAGCCAATTAGCACAAGTTTGAAAACAGGCCAGTTTTCGTCTAGCTTGTTTTGGCAAGATACGGGCGAGACTTCTAACGTTGCTTTTAATATTAATGCGCAGGGCAAAAATTTGGCCGAGTTGACGAAGAAGTTCTCTGACGATGCCATTGTGTCATCAAGTAGTTTTGATATTAATGTTGCTTTGAGTTGGCAAGGCCATCCATTCCATTTTGACCGCGAAACGGTATCTGGGCGAATCAATTTTAATGCTAAAGATGGTAATTTTAGTAAAGTGGACGAGTTGCCGCCTTTCTTAAAAGTGTTGGGGATTTTTAATATGGGGGCCCTAAGTCGACGTTTAACCTTAGATTTTTCTGATATATATGAGCCGGGTTTGACCTATGATGAGTTTAAAGGTGAAATGAAACTTGAAAAGGGTATTTTGCAAACTCAGTCACCTATTTCTATCATTTCACCTACGGCAGAGCTTTATTTGTCAGGAAAGGCCAATATAGTTGATGAAACTTTGGATGAGATCCTGACGGCCACTTTTCCCATATCCGGCACTTTACCTTTGGCAGGGCTAATTTGGGGAACGCCTCAACTAGCGGGTTTGCTCTTCATCACAGATAAATTAATTGGTGATCAGATATCCAAAGTGACTAGTGTGCAATACAAAGTAGAAGGGTCATTCAGTAATCCTGTGATGACGCCTGTTCGTTACCAGCCTAAAGATGGGAAGGATTAGATGCAGACATTAGCTGTGGCCGCTATTCAGTTGACCAGTGGTTACGAGTGGCATGAAAACCTGCTGGAAGTAAAGCGTTTGGTTTCTAGAGCTGCCAAAGATGGGGCCCGTTTAGTGGTGTTGCCTGAGAATGTATTTTTATTCGATGGTAAAGGCATGCGTGGTCTGGCTGAATCAGAGGCGCAGGATCAATTGCTTGAAGAGGTTCAGCAATTGGCAAAGAGTTTGGATATTTATCTGGTGGTTGGTTCTCATCCTGCGATAGAAACGGGTGCTGGCGAGCCTGTAGAGAATGCTCGTGTACGTCAAGCTTTATGGGTCATTGATCCACAAGGAGAGTTGATTTCTCGATACGACAAAATACATTTATTTGACGTTACTGTAGACGATAAAGCGGGCTCTTACCTTGAATCTGAAGTAATTGAGCCGGGAGATTTACAAGTAAAAGTCGTCGATATTGATGGTTTCAAAGTGGGGTTGAGTATTTGTTACGACCTACGTTTTCCTGAACTGTATCGTCTGTTAACTAAAATGGGCGCTGAGCTTTTGTTGGTGCCAGCAGCGTTTACCTATGTTACGGGAAAAGCGCATTGGAATACATTGTTAGCAGCGCGGGCCATCGAGAATCAATGTTATGTTCTCGGGGTGAACCAGTGTGGTTGGCACAATGATAAACGTCAGACCTATGGTCACAGCACTTTGTATTCGCCATTTGGTGAAAATTTGCTTGGCTTGTCAGAGGAGCCTGGCTATTTTGTGCATCAAATTAACAAATTAGACATTGCCAAATGCCGTGAAAAGATGCCCTGCTTTGAGCATCGTCGATTTGACTAGTGCAGATTAATAGATAGCAAAAAGCCCGTTTTTTAAGGAGTTACAAACGGGCTTATTTATGTTTTCAAGTATTTATAATGAGAATAAATAGTTTAAAACGAAACAGATTATTCAGATAAACCTAAACGTTTTTCTTCCATTTCACGTAAGAAGCGAAACAGCTTTTTACGATTGGTTGTTTTGCCTTGCTGAGAAACCTCTTTTTGTGCTTGTCGAATCAGATTGCGCAAAGTTTGGATGTCTTCAACTTCAGGGTGTTCATCTAAGTAGTTAGCCAATTCTTCTTTACTGTTTTCACTTATTAAGGCGTCACGTTTAAGTTCAAGTTGGTGAAAGAGTTTGTTGTAAGCGGCCGATGTTGTATCAAACAGAGCCAATCTTTGTTCGATGGCTTCGTGATCTTCGGTGCGCATTACCTTGCCTATGTATTGCAAATGACGACGAGTGGCTTCATGTTGCTTGATGCGATCAGCTTCATTTAAAGCATCACGCAGCGTGTCAGACATAGGGACTTTCTTTTGCTGACTTTTGCTTAGTTGCAACAGCTTCTTGCCTATCTCTTGCAAAGCTTCCATTTCACGCTTGATCTGGGTTTTACTTTTAGGGATGTCGTCTTCGAATTGATCAAAATCTGTCATGGGAACCTATACAAGAAAAATAGTGGCCAAGCCGAGGAAGGATAAAAAGCCCACCACATCGGTCACGGTTGTTAAAATAACGCTGCCTGCCAAGGCTGGGTCTATGCCGATTTTTTTTAATAAAATGGGCAGTAAGGTTCCTGTGGCAGCGGCAAAAAGTAAGTTAATGATGGTTGCGCCAGCAATGATATAGGCAATCATAATATTGTCAAACCAAACGGCGGTAAGGGCCGCGATAATACTGGCCCAAAGGATACCGTTCAGTATACCGACAATCAATTCGCGATTGAGCAGCCAGCGAGTGTTGGTTGATCCTATTTGGTTAAGTGCTATACCTCGAATAACCAAGGTCAGTACTTGTGAACCTGCGATGCCTCCCATACTGGCGACAATTGGCATTAAAATGGCTAATGCCACCACTTGGTCTAAGGTGTGCTGAAATAGGCCAATGACATAAGAGGCAATAAAGGCGGTAATGAGATTAATACCTAACCAAACGGCGCGACGTTTAGTGGTTTTTAAAATAGGGGAGAAGGTATCTTCATCATCATCCAAGCCTGCCATACTGAGCATGGAATGCTCAGCCTCATCACGAATGACGTCTACCACGTCATCAATGGTGATGCGGCCGAGTAGTTTTTGAGTTTCTCCATCGATAACCGGAGCAGACACTAGATCCATATTTTCGAACAATTGAGCGACATCGCTGGCAGGCGTATCAGCGGTGATGAAAGTGTAATCTGTCTCCATGATGTCACGTACTGTATCATCTGGATCACTCACCAAGAGTTTGGTTAACGTCAGTGTGCCCAATAAGCGGTCTGAGCGGCTAACGACCAGTAGGTTATCCGTCATATCTGGTAGAGTATTGTGACGACGTAAATAACGGAATACGATATCCACAGTGATGTTCGGACGAATGGTGATGGTATCCGTATTCATCAAGCCACCCGCTGAATCTTCAGAGTAGCTTAATAGTGTTTCGACTCGGGTTCTGTCTTGCGCCGTCATAGACGCAAGAACTTCTTTTACGACTGTTTCAGGTAAGTGTTGTAATAAGTCGGCAAGGTCATCACTTTCAAAATGTTCTGATACTGCGACCAAGCGCTCAGTATCCATTTCTTTTAGGAACTGGGCACCTATGTCTTCACTTAGATATTGAAGGACTTCCCCTTCGTTTTTAGAGTCAATTAACTCCCAAAGTAATTTACGCTCTTTTGGGGGGGAAGATTCGAGTAGACGGGCTACATCTTGCGCAGGTAGAGCGCCGTTAAGCAGATAACGTGCCTGCATAGTGGCCCCAGACTCAAGGGACTCACTAACTGTCTGCAGATGGCTTAACGTTTTTTCTGGCATCAAAACTACTCGTCTTCACCAAAACGATCATTAATCAAAGCCAAGACGGCTTTAATCGCTTCTTCCTCATCTTCTCCATTGGTTTTAACGGTGATTTCAGTACCTTTGCCAGCAGCGAGCATCATCATTGCCATGATGCTTTTGCCGTCAACATTACGGCCATCCTTCTCAATGGTAATATCACATGAGAAACGTGATGTGGTTTCAACCAGCTTGCCTGCAGCACGGGCATGCAGTCCAAGCTTGTTGATAATAGTGATGGATTCTTCCTGCATGCTGTTTCATCCTTATATTAAAGATTCAAAGCTAGTGTACAACTCTTTATTAGTTTGTGCGTTGCGAAGTTTTGCTAGTGCGTCTGGTGACTGCGCTAATTCTGCAATTTGCGCTAAAGTCGATAAGTGTTGATCGCATTCGTGAGGCGGTACAATTAAGGCGAAGATCAAGTCAACAGGCTGTTTGTCGACAGAGTCAAAATCAATAGGACTTTGTAGGGACATAATAACAACGGCTGTATGATTGGCAGATTCAAGACGACAATGTGGAATGGCAATGCCATTTCCTATACCGGTACTACCTAATTTCTCACGTGCCAACAAGGCGTCATAGACAGCTTCATTATCACAATGTAGACGGTTAGAAGTGATCTCCGCCAAACTTTCAAGAACACGTTTTTTGCTAACAATGTCTTGTTTAGCAAGCACAAGATCGGCTTTTAGTAGTGAATTTAATGGCATGATACTTAATACCTGTTAAATCAATCTTTTTCGTTCATTGGAAGGCGGAATATTCATCGCCTCACGATATTTGGCAACGGTACGTCTTGCTACTTGAATGCCTTGATCTGCCAAGATGGTTGCCAGTTTATTATCACTAAGTGGTTTCTTAGCAGGTTCATCAGCCACCAATTTTTTAATCATAGCGCGTATGGCGGTCGAAGAACATTCACCGCCTGATGCAGTATTAACATGGCTTGAAAAGAAGTATTTCAATTCAAAAATGCCTTTTGGTGTATGCATGTATTTTTGCGTAGTGACACGAGAAATAGTGGATTCATGCATGCCTACTTCTTCTGCAACATCGTGTAATACCATAGGTTTCATGGCTTCTTCGCCGAGTTCGAAAAAAGCAATCTGGCGACTCACAATACAACTGGCTACTTTTAACAGAGTTTCATTACGACTTTGTAAACTCTTCATGAACCATTTGGCTTCTTGTAATGAATTTTTGATGTAGCTTACATCTTCTGCAGTAGAGGCTGTGTTAGCCATGGCGGAATAGGTTTCGTTAATCTTGATCGGTGGTAAAGCATCATTATTCAATTCGACTTGCCAAATGCCGTTACGCTTTTTGACTGACACATCTGGTATGACATAATCCGTATCGTCTTCATCAATGGCCGAACCTGGACGCGGGTTAAGTTGCTGAATAAGATGAATAACTTCTTTAAGCGCTTCGTCTTTAAGCTTGGTTTTGCGGCTTAACTGCACGAAGTCTCGACTGCCTAGCAGATTTAAATAATGACTGATCAGGTTTTGTGTGCTTTTGAATAGAGGGTGGTCTTGAAATGCTTCTAATTGCACCAGCAGACAATCGCGTAAATCAATTGAGCATACACCCACAGGGTCAAAGCGTTGCAGTCTGTGTTGTACGGCTTGAATTTCATCCAATTCAAGTTCTTCTAGATCACTTGTAAGAGATTCTAGAATGTCTTCTAATGACATGCTCAGATAACCGTCAGGCTGAACGCAATCAACAATCGCGTAAGCAATCTCCAAATCACGGTCTGACATGTGGGTTAGGTTGAGTTGCCAAATTAAATGGTCTTGAATGCTCTCTGCTGGAGCATTACGACTTTCAAAGTCCATTTCATTATCGAAGCTAGTCGCATCGCTTACGGCGGCTGAGCTTTGGTAGGTATCATCCCAGTTGCTATCAATTGAAAGCTCTTCAGGGATACTTTCCGTCCATTCTGATTCTAATCGGGCTTCTTCGGCTGACTCACTGTTTGCCTTTTCTTTGCTTGTATCGTTTTCGACTTTAGATTCAATGCTAGCAGGTAAGTCGATGGCAGTTAATTCGTCGTCATCTAATTCCAGCAAAGGATTGGATTCAAGGAATTCATGAATCTCTTGTTTTAAATCCAATGTCGAAAGTTGCAGCAAACGAATGGCTTGTTGCAACTGCGGGGTCATGGTTAATTGTTGACCGAGCTTTAGCTGTAAAGACTGCTTCATGGAGCAACTCTGTCTGATTTAATAAATTGGAACGAGTTATGCATATTACTCCCTTTCTACAATAATGATAAGGGGTTACAGGCGGAAGTCGTCGCCTAAATAGACTTTTTTTACTTGTTCATTGTTAATGACTTCACTGGCATCACCAGAAGCTATGATATAACCATTGCCCACAATGTAAGCTTTGTCACAAATATCCAGCGTTTCTCTTACATTATGGTCGGTAATTAAAACGCCAATGCCGTTGTCTTGTAAATGCTTAATAATCAGCTTTATATCGCCTACAGAAATCGGATCAACCCCTGCAAAAGGCTCGTCTAATAAAATGAATTTAGGATTCATTGCCAAAGCACGTGCAATTTCGACTCTGCGACGCTCGCCACCAGACAGGGCCATGCCTAAATTTTTACGAATGTGAGTGATGTTGAATTCTTCCAGTAATGATTCTAGACGTTCCTTCTGCTCAGTTTTAGACAGTTCTTTACGGGTTTCTAAAATGGCTGAAATATTATCTTCAACGGACATTTTTCTGAAAATGGAGGCCTCTTGCGGTAAATATCCCACGCCTTTTTGGGCGCGTACATGCATAGCATCTTGAGTAATGTCTTGGTCGTCAATAAAAATCCCCCCGGCATCATTGGCAACCATACCGACTATCATATAAAAACACGTGGTTTTGCCCGCACCATTTGGGCCCAGCAAACCTACGGCTTGCCCCGATTCAACAGCAACGGAGACGTCTTTCACAACAGGGCGCTTTTTGTAGCTTTTAGCCAGATGTTTTGCTTCCAGTCGAGCCATGGGTTAGTTTGCCTTGCCTGTTTGTGGTTGTAGGGTCATTGATACGCGACCGGAATCTTTTTTCTCGGCACTGAATGTGCCGTCATCGATCCTATAGAGAATATAGTCAGCAGAGATGGAATTTTGCATGCGACTTAGATAGCCCTCACCAATGATTTCAAGTTTACCTTCATCTGTTGAGTAGTGAATTTCATTACCTTTGCTGATAACGATATTGCCACTCCAGTCTACTTGCTGGCTGAATTTAGCCGGAGTGCCGGAAGCCTCTAAACTACTGAACTGCTGAGTTTCAGGGTTGCTCGTTACTTTTAAATATTGAGCTTGGATTTCAATTGAACCTTGTTTAACAAGTACGTTACCTTTATAAATGGCTTGCCCTGTATTTTGGTCAAAGGAAGCTTCATCTGCTTGAATTTCAAGTGGTTTCTCAATGTCGTTAGGTAGGGCAAGGCTATATTGGCTTAATGTTATCAGAGTAATTAAACCAGATAATTTAGTGAATTGTTTCATAATTTCCTCGTACTGATCCTGTCATCACGACTTCTTCTGAATTGATATAAGTAATAATTTTGCCCGCAGAAGTCTTACCTTGAGCAGAGGTAAGAATTGCATCTCCTTGACTGGTTAAGGATTTATCTTGGTCTAAATAATGAATAGTGTCAGCGTGTAAGATCACATCTTCTGATTGCTTATATTTTTTTACGGCTTCTGCATTATTCGACAGCAAAATGTCGTTACTACCATCCTCAATAATGCCTTGCGAAGCGTGAGCGTGCCAACTACCAGATACAGAATATCTATCTATATTTGGATTCTCCAGTAAGGTGCGTGAGGTCTGGATGTAGTGTAGGGTTTGCTCGGCATTGATTCGCTCAATTAAATTTCCTTGTGCATCATACCTCTGCGCTACAACCTGAGTGATAAAATAATCTGGAGTACTACTTAACGACGCAGACTCAACTAAATTGGTCTGGGGTAGATTTTTATACCAAGTCAGCATTGCAATGATAGCGCTAAATAGGGCGATTATCAGTATATTGCGCAGACTTTTAAATGTTTTGTTAGTTGTCATTAAGTCGGGCCACCTGTACCTAGAATGTACAAGTATAAAGCGTAAGCGATCAGTAGTGGTAGTCCTAGCCATTTTGGAATGCTATTACGCTTAGTACGCTTGAAGACAAAAATGGCAATGACCAAGGCCAGTGTTAAACTTAGTGTCCAAGGGTAATCACGGGTCAAAATGCTGTGATCTAGTACGCCTGGTGCTATCAGAGCAGGTAAAGGTAAGACTGTCGCTAAATTAAATATGTTAGAACCTAAGATATTACCGATGGCGATATCGTGATGTCCTTTGCGCACGCTACTGATGGAGGCTGCTAACTCAGGTAGACTGGTACCAATAGCGACAATGGTCAAACCAATCACCAATTCACTGACTCCAAGTTGAGTGGCGATTCCTATGGCACCCCACACCAATAACTTGGAGCTGCCAATTAAAACGGCAAGACCCAAGATCGCAATAAGTAATGAACGTCCGATAGAGCTTCCGTCATCTTCCGGAAGTTCTTCTGTTAGTTCCTTGGACAAATCTTTACTACCTTTTAAAAGCAAAAACAAAATTACCATGAATGCCGCCACTAAGATAACACCATCTAGAACGCTGAGGTGTTGATCATGAATTAACAGTCCTGTTAGAAGTGTTATGCCTAATACAAGTGGGACTTCTTTGGTGGCAATGCCTGCAGTGATAGGTATGGCAGAGAACAATAACGTGGCACCCAAAACTAAAGCAATGTTAGCTATGTTTGACCCTAGCACGTTACCTACGGCAATTTCAGGCGCTTGATCCAATGCCGCAATGGTTGAAACAACCATTTCAGGTGCTGATGTACCTAAGGCGACTAATGTAATGCCAATGATGATGGGGCTTATGTTTAGTTTCTCTGCGACCAGAGCAGAGTTTTCAATAAACTTATCAGAACTAATGACCAGAAGAATCAAGCCAGCAATCAAGGCAGCAGAAAACAACAACATGATGGAGTAATTACTCATAATTTCAGGGGCTACCATTTAATGAGGTTTGGCTTTGAAATTCAAGGCTTGACCTAGCAAACAAATTGTATTTACACGGTGTGAGATTTTATTTCCTAAAAGGCGGTGTTAGTATCAATCGGTATTCGCTAGGGAATAAGGGTGTATTTGTGGAAGACGCATATATTAAAGTACAGGGGTTGAGTTTTTATCGTGGAGAAAGAGCAATCTATAAAAACGTCTCTTTGAGCATTCCAAAGGGTAAGGTAACCGCTGTGATGGGGCCAAGTGGTACAGGTAAAACCACTTTGTTGAAATTAATTGCCGCACAATTGGTTCCAAATCAGGGGCGGATATTGGTAGGTGGACAAGATGTTCATACTTTGTCTCGTAAAAAGCTTTATAACGTCCGCAAAAAAATGGGCATGCTTTTTCAGAGTGGTGCCTTGTTTAGCGATATGTCAGTGGCAGAAAATATCGCCTTTCCACTTGAGGAGCATACCCAGCTTGATAAAAGACGCATTCAACAAATTGTCATGGACAAACTTCATAGTGTAGGTCTGCGTGGTGCGCATCAACTTATGCCATCTGAATTGTCTGGCGGCATGGCAAGACGTGTGGCGTTAGCCAGAGCCATCGCCTTGGATCCGGACTTGGTGATGTATGATGAACCTTTTACAGGTCAAGATCCTATTTCAAAAGGCGTGCTGGTTAAACTGATTCGACAATTAAATGATGACGCCAAGATTACTTCTGTGTTGGTGTCTCACGATGTTGAAGAGTCACTGTCTATTGCTGACCACGTCTGTATTCTGGCGGGTGGTAAAGTGATTGCCGAAGGCACGCCTGAAGAGATTCAAGCTTCTAATGATCCACAGGTTAAACAATTTATGAAGGGCGAGCCTGATGGGCCAGTGCCATTTCATTATCCTGAGCAATCTCAGTCACAAGGAGTATCAATATGAATCTTGTGATGCATTTAGGGGCTTGGTTTCTCAATTGGTTAGAAGCGGTTGGGCGTGCGGGCTTATTTTTAGCGCAAAGTGTGCTTCGTGTTCCTGTTCGCTTTGGTGAGTCAATTCGATTATTAGTAAAGCAACTTTACTCTGTCGGTGTGTTATCACTGGTGATTGTGGTGGTGTCAGGTGCCTTTATTGGTATGGTGCTGGCACTACAGGGCTACAGTATTTTATCAAAATTTGGTTCGGAAGAAGCGGTTGGTCAATTATTGGCTTTGTCTTTACTGCGTGAGTTAGCACCAGTGGTGACTGCTTTGCTCTTTGCTGGTCGTGCCGGTTCTTCATTGACTGCGGAAATCGGTTTGATGAAAGCCACTGAGCAATTGTCTAGTTATGAGATGATGGGGGTTGATCCTTTGCGTCGCATTATTGCTCCACGTTTTATTGCTGGAGTGATTTGTTTGCCCTTGTTGAGTATTATTTTTGCCGCAACGGGGATTATTGGCGGTCTATTGGTATCGGTTGGCTGGCTCGGAGTGCATGACGGTGCATTTTGGTCTTTGATGCAGCAGTCAGTGTATTTTGATACCGATATTATGAATGGGGTGATCAAAGCCTTTTTCTTTTCAGTTGTTGTGACTTGGATTGCGGTATATCAGGGCTACGAATGTGTGCCAACCTCTGAAGGTATTGGGAAAGCAACGACTCGCACTGTGGTGTTGGGTTCTTTAGCCATTTTAGCATTGGATTTTGTATTAACAGCTGCCATGTTTGGGGATTTTTAGGATGAGAAGTAAGCGTACTGAATTATTAGTTGGATGTTTTATTGTATTGGGATTGGCAGCCTTTGTTTACTTGGCGGTGCAAGTAAGTGGATTGGGATTTTCTGCTCAAAAAGATTCTTACAAAATTGTTGCCAGGTTTGATGATATTGGTGGTTTGACGAGTCGTTCAAAGGTTACTATTGCCGGTGTAACGGTTGGTTCTGTTGAGTCCATCTCTTTTGATAAAGAGCTTTACATGGGGTTGGTGACGATGAATATCGATGCCGATGTCGATAATATTCCTGAGGACAGTTCGATTGCCATTTTGACCAGTGGTTTACTGGGTGAGAAATACCTTGGTATTACCATAGGCGCGGATGAAGAAATGCTGAAAGACGGTGGGGAAATCTTTGACACTCAATCTGCTTTAGTATTGGAGAACTTAATCAGTCAATTCCTGTTTAATTCAGGTGATTCGGAGTAATTCTTTATGATAAAACTGTTGACTGGGACTTGCCTTGTTTTGTCTTTGTTGATGAGCTCACTTGTTTGGGCGAATGATAACGAAGGGGCAAGGGATGCCGTAGTGAAAGTCGTGGATGCATTCCGTGATGATATAGTAAAGGATAAGGATTTCTTAGCAAACAACCCTGACGAACTCGCTGTCAGGGTGGATCGAATTTTAGCTAACGTAGTGGATTTTGATGATTTTTCTCGTAAGGTGATGGGGAAGTATTATCGACGAGCCACACCTGAACAAAGAGAGCGCTTTGCTGGTGTTACTAAAGACACCTTGTTACAGACTTATGGCTCTTCATTGTTAGAGTTAGATCCTGATCGAATTAATGTGCTGCCATTAGGGCCACAAGGTCGTGGTCGTGAAACCAAAGTTAATGTGGACTTCCAAACGGAAAATGGTGGCATGTTGAACATCATCTTCTACATGGAGCAGAACAAAAGTCAGCAATGGTTATTGAGTAATGTAGCAATCAATAACATTAATTTTGGCCTGACATTTCGCAAGCAATTTGGTGTCATGATGGAGCAGAATCGAAATGATATTGAAGCTGCGATTCTTGCTTGGAAGGATTCATTAGCGAAAAAATCATAATAGTGATGGTGGCTCATTCTTAAAAATCCGCTTATAAAAGTTGTAAGCGGATTTTTTTATTGCCGTTTTTTGTGTGTGCTGTGTTTAAAAGCTAAAAAAACGATAGCCAATCTGTCATCATCGAATAAAATCTTAGAAAACAACTGTTTTTTTACTCCTAGTGGCTATCGAAAGTGTTAAGTAGTTGGCTCTACTAGGGTAGAATATCAGCATTAAAGTACATTTTAGATTGGAGTGACTGTGAACGCAGGTGAAGTAAAAGCACTTTTGGAATCTTCTATTCGTGATAGTGAAGTCATGGCAGAGGGAGAAGGTTGTAATTTTCAAGTTGTCATTGTATCGAGTGAATTTGAGGGGTTGTCGACGGTGAAGCGTCAACAGCTTGTGTACTCACATTTACAAGAGGCCATTGCCAGTGGTGCTATTCACGCTGTAACCATGAAAACTTACACGCCAGAGCAAGCAAGTAAGCTGTAAAGAAATTATTATAAGAGATTGATTGTATGGATAAGCTTTTAATTACTGGTGGGTCACCTTTAAAGGGTGTGGTGCGAGCTTCAGGGGCGAAAAATGCAGCGCTTCCAATTTTGGCAGCTACTTTGCTGACTAAAGATTTAATTACTATTAAGAATTTGCCGCACTTGCATGACATTACCACCATGTTAGAGCTATTGGGGTCAATGGGTTGTGGTGTTGTTGTTGATGAAAAAATGAGTGTTCAATTGGACATCTCCACACTGAATAATTGTGAAGCGCCTTATGAACTGGTTAAAACCATGCGAGCTTCCATTTTGGTATTAGGGCCATTAGTAAGCCATTTTGGTCGTGCCGTTGTCTCCTTGCCAGGTGGTTGTGCCATTGGTAGTCGTCCAGTGGATTTGCACTTGCGTGGTTTAGAAGCCATGGGGGCAAAGATAGATGTAACAGGCGGAAACATAGTAGCGACTGTTGACGGCCGTCTTAAGGGCGCTCGTATTTTCTTCGATAAGGTAACTGTAACAGGTACTGAGAACCTGCTAATGGCAGCGACTTTAGCAGAAGGCCAAACCATCCTTGAAAATGCTGCTCGTGAACCTGAAGTAGTTGATTTGGCTGAGTGCTTGATTGCCATGGGGGCAAAAATATCCGGTCATGGAACTGATACTATTGTTATTGATGGTGTGGAAGCGTTACAGGGTACTACATATCCTGTAATGCCAGATCGAATCGAAACAGGTACTTTCTTGGTTGCTGCAGCCATTACTGGTGGCAAGGTGAAGGTCATTGATACGGATGTGAAATCTTTGGAAGCAGTGTTGTCAAAATTAGAAGAAGCTGGCGCTAAAGTCACGTGTGGTGATGATTGGATTGAAGTGGATATGGAGGGCCGTCAACCAAAAGCCGTCAATATAAGTACTGCGCCTTATCCTGCTTTCCCAACTGATATGCAAGCGCAATTTGTCGCTTTGAATTCAGTGGCAACTGGCGTGGGTCGTGTCATTGAAAATATTTTTGAAAATCGCTTTATGCACGTAGATGAAATGTTGCGTATGGGGGCTGACATTGAAGTGAATGGCAATACCGCTATTATTCGTGGCTGTGACAAATTGAAAGGTGCGCCAGTAATGGCGACAGACCTGCGTGCATCAGCGAGTTTAGTACTTTCGGCTTTAGTCGCCGAGGGTGATACTAAGATTGACCGCATTTACCATATAGATCGTGGTTATGAGTGTATCGAAGAGAAGTTCGGCGCTTTGGGTGCGAAAATTTCACGAGTATTGAATTAATATGAGTAAAGCATTAACCATCGCCCTTTCAAAAGGGCGTATTTTGGGGGAAACCCTACCGCTTTTGGAAAAAGCCAATATCATTCCAGCAGAGGATATTACTAAGAGTCGTAAGCTGATTTTTGATACTAATCACGAACATATTAAATTGGTTGTTTTGCGAGCTACTGATGTGCCTACCTATGTTGAACATGGTGTAGCGGATTTTGGTGTGGCGGGCAAAGACGTACTGATGGAAGCTTCGACTAAAAATTTGTACGAGCTGTTGGATCTAAAAATTTCCAAATGTCGTTTGATGACGGCTGGTGTCGTTGATCAGGCATTGCCGCAACGGCGCTTAAAAGTTGCCTCTAAATTTTCCAAAACAGCGAAACAATATTTTGCTGAGCAAGGTATTCAAGCGGATGTTATCAAGTTATACGGCGCGATGGAATTAGCGCCTATAATGGGCTTGGCAGACTTGATTGTTGATATCGTGGATACGGGTAATACTTTAAAAGCAAATGGTTTGGAAGCGCGTGATTTAATTGCTCCGATTAGTACGCGTTTAGTGGTTAACAAGGCGGCTTATAAAACTAAGTTTGCCGAGATAGAGCCTATTCTAGAAATGTTAAGAAAGGCTGTTGAAGAAAACGAGGGTAAATAGTTGAAACTTAATATTCGAGAGTTTTCCTCAAAATCTGCAGATTTTCGTGTTGAATTAGAACGTCTTCTTGCGTGGGATTCTGTTTCCGATGCGAATGTTCAGCAAGCTGTCACCGATATTGTTACACAGGTTCGTGCTTTTGGTGATGAGGCTTTGGTTAAATTTACTAATCGTTTTGATCGCCGTGATGTGAAGCATGCCGCTGAGTTAGAAATTTCTCGTGAGCAAATGGCGCAAGCAAAAGAAAGGGTTAGTGCTGAATTAGTTTCCAGCCTTGAAGCGGCAGCGAAACGAGTGCGTGATTATCATGAGCATCAGGTTCAAAACTCTTGGCAATATCAAGAAGCTGACGGCACAGTATTAGGGCAAAAAGTAACGCCATTGGACAGGGTAGGAGTGTATGTGCCAGGCGGTAAGGCCGCTTATCCTTCTTCTGTTCTGATGAATGTCATGCCTGCTAAAGTGGCTGGTGTCGGCGAAATTATCATGGTGGTTCCTACGCCGGATGGTTTTGTTAATGATATTGTTTTGACGGCAGCCTACATTGCGGGTGTTGACCGAGTATTTACTGTAGGTGGCGCTCAAGCTGTTGCGGCTTTGGCATATGGAACGGAAAGTGTGCCTAAAGTCGACAAAATAGTCGGTCCTGGAAACATCTATGTAGCGACAGCGAAACGTATGGTATTTGGTGCGGTTGGCATTGATATGATTGCTGGCCCGTCTGAGATCTTGGTGGTCTGCGATGGTAAAACGGATCCAGATTGGATTGCGATGGATTTGTTTTCGCAAGCTGAGCACGATGAAGATGCACAATCGATTTTGATTTCACCAAATGCGGACTACATTCATCGAGTGAAACAGTCGATGGAAACCTTGATCGAAAGCCAAAGTCGCAAAGACATTATCAAGGTGTCTTTAGAAGGGCGCGGTGCTTTGATTCATGTTACTGATATGGAAGAGGCGATTGAAATAGCTAATTTAGTGGCGGCTGAGCACTTAGAATTATCGGTTGATGAGCCAGAAAAATGGGTGGAAAAAATTCGCCATGCTGGTGCTATTTTTATGGGGCGTCACACACCAGAAGCATTGGGCGATTATTGTGCCGGACCAAATCACGTTTTGCCAACCTCAGGCACAGCGCGTTTTTCTTCTCCATTAGGGGTATACGATTTTCAAAAACGTAGCTCTTTGATTAACTGTTCTCCTCAGGGAGCCAGTGCTTTGGCTAAGATAGCATCGCCTTTGGCTCGAGGTGAGTCTTTAGAGGCGCATGCAATGTCGGCTGAATATCGTATTCTTAAGGATTAAGCATGCTAGGCAAAAGTTACGGTCACTCTAACGCGATCTATTCTATCCGTCGTGTTACCCGTGTTCTTGCTTTGCTGATCTTGTTGTTGGTAGGAGCCGGTTTTTTCCTACCAACAGATTATCGGGTTGAACGCAGCGTTGTGATCAATGCCACTCCACAACGCATTCTAACTTTTGCTTTGAATGGAGAGCATTTACCTCTGTGGATGCATATAGAAAATGGTCGTCTACAATCCTTTCAAGGTGAATTGTCGGTAGGTCAAACTATTGCAATTGATTACCAAGATAAGGATGAGCAAGGGAGTCTGACTTTGTTATCGGCAACTTCTTCGCAATTCATATTTGAAGTGCGCCCTAAGACAAATGTGAATCTGGTTCAGAACCAGATCCGCTTATTATCCTCTTCCGGCGGTACACAAGTTGTTTGGCGAATTGAAGGGGATTTGGACGCTGGTTTTATTGGGCCTTATTTAGCTATTTTCGCGAATGATTTGGCTGGTGAGAACTTTCTAATTGGTCTGCAAAAGCTTAAAAGTCTGGTAGAAAGTCAGGTTCAATAAACAATTCTTTGCATGGCAGGTTGTTTTTCTAAGGTTATTTTTGTTTGGTAAGATTGTTGACCTCGCAAGCCTAATAAAGAAATACTGGTACCAGGTTTCAATGAGGCTATCATTCTTTGAACTTGGTGTGGGTCGATACTGGGGGTTTGGTTTATCTCTAAAATGATGTCGCCCACTTCAATACCAGCTTTTTGAGCAGGGCTTGATTGAGTTATGTCGCTGACCAATAATCCATATTCGCTTGGTAAGGCCAAATTGTCTGCTAAGTTTTGGGTGATTTTTTGAGCTTCCATTCCCAAATACCCGCGTATTACTTCACCGTGGGCGATTATATCTTGCATCACCGTCATGGCATCGTCGATAGGAGTGGCAAAACCAATACCTTGCGACCCTCCTGAACTGGAATAAATGGCAGAGCTGATGCCAATCAGTTCTCCGCGCATATTTACCAAGGCGCCTCCTGAGTTACCTGGATTAATTGCTGCATCAGTTTGCAGAAAATTTTCATAAGTATTTAAACCAATGCTGTTTCGTCCTTTAGCACTGATGATGCCCGAGGTAACGGTTTGACCAATATCAAATGGATTGCCAATGGCTAAAATTCGATCGCCAATTTGCATTCTGCTGCTTTTGCCGACTTTTATGCTAGGTAAATCGTCTAATTGGATTTTTAAAACCGCTAAATCGGTTGAAGGGTCTGAACCAATAAGTTTGGCTTTTAGCCGTCTTTCATCGTTTAATGCCACTGTAATGCTTTGAGCATTTTGAATCACATGATGATTGGTTAAGATAAAGCCATCAGAAGAAATGATGACGCCAGAACCTAAATTCGTCGTTTGAGTGACAGTCCCATTCTCGGTCCAGTGGCGTTTTTCTAATTTTTGGCTATAAATGCTGACAACGGAGGGAGCGGTGGCATTTACCGTGTTTGCGTAGCTTTCTGCCTGATGTATATTTCCATAGGCCTGCATGAGCAATGCCGTTAATCCTATACAAGCACCGAGTAGAATGGCGATAATGGTTGGCATTAAATAAAATTTTATCTTCATAAATAAGGAGTTATTTTGTTACGCAGTGAGTTTGAATTATTACTGAATCGAACACTGAGTCCAAGCCGTTTTAAAGATTATGCGCCAAACGGCCTTCAGGTAGAAGGAAAAGACGAGATTCATCGAGTGGTAACAGGGGTAACCGCTAATCAAACTTTGATTAATGCTGCGGTAGAATGGCAAGCAGATGCAATCTTTGTGCATCATGGTTATTTCTGGAAAAATGAACCCCCTGAAATAGTTGGTATGAAGTATCGTCGTATTGCTACTTTAATTAAGAATGATATTAATTTGTATGGCTATCATTTGCCTTTGGATGCTCATCCAGAATACGGTAACAATGCTGGTTTAGCGAATGTATTGGGGCTTGGTTCTCGTGAGCCCTTGCAGCCTTGGTTACCCATTGAAGAGTCTATTGGTATTGTAGGAGAGCTTAGTGCAGCTATGTCATTAGATGCTTTTCAACAATTGATTGAAAAAGGTGTAAAGCGCAAAGTCTTGTTCGAGCGAGTGTCTGATCTGCCTATTAAGCGCGTGGCTTTGTGTACAGGTGGGGCGCAAGGTTACATAGATCAGGCGTTAAAAGTGAACGCTGATGTGTTTATTACCGGTGAAGTGTCGGAGCAAACGATTCATATTGCGCGCGAGATGGGGATTCATTTTATTGCTGCAGGTCACCATGCAACGGAAAGATTTGGCGCTCAAGCTATGGCTGCTTTCTTGGATGAGCAGGATGGTTTGCAGGCTAGATTCATTGATGTGGAGAATCCAGCTTGATATCTTATTAAGATGTAAAAAGACCCTCAGTAATTGGATTAATCCAGCTAATGGGGGTCGCTTCAAGACATAGATGTAACTTAAATGGTCCGCTTTGGTTCTAGCTCCGCGTTTTTATTTTTAAGCCCAAATGCCTCGCTCAACATACCATGATCTTTATCATTCTTTAGAGCATAATCTCTTGGTGGTTCATTCGGATTAGCTTCTAAAGTATCTCGATGAGTCATAGGAGAATCTACCTTGACATTGCTTATTTGAGAGGCACTGTTGGCGAGGTTAGTTCTTAGTTCACCAAGACGCTTTTCCACTATGCTGAGTTGTTCATTGCTGTCGGCAAAAAAATTATCAATAATGATTTGTTTGTTGGTTAATTCCTGTTGTAGGGACTTCATGGTTACCAAACTATCATTTGCTTCAATTGGTTTGTTGTTACTTTTGCTTAGAAGGCTTTTGATGGAATAGGTCGCAATACTACCAAGGATAATTCCAGTAATAAAAACAATGATATTGAATTCTTCTAAATTCATAACTCTCTCCTTTTAACATCTTCCCATTATAACTAATATCGCTTTCAGGGTAACAGGATCAGAGGTGTTGTTTAAGTTACAATTTGTTAGAATGTTCATAATTTATTTATCCATACGAAAGACTGACAATGACCCCTATATCTCGTTATCAAGAAGATCTTAAGCGTGAGGATTTTCATTATGACCCTGCGCAAGAAGAAGCCGTAAAAGCATTGCAAGAATTATTTGATCGTTTAGTGAACAATCAAAGGTTGCCAGAATCTGCTGGTCTGTTTGGTTTGTTTAAAAAGAAGAAGCCAATGAAAGTAGAGCAGGGCTTATATTTTTGGGGTGGCGTTGGCCGCGGAAAAACTTATCTAATGGACACCTTTTTTGATTGTCTGCCAATGGAAAGGAAGATGCGTCTTCATTTTCACCGTTTTATGCAAATGGTGCATCAGGAGTTAAGAAAGCTTAAAGAGGTTAAAAACCCATTAGAGATTGTTGGAAAGCAAATCTCTGATAAGGCGCAAGTCTTATGTTTTGACGAATTTTTTGTAACGGATATTACAGACGCCATGATATTGGCCGGTCTTTTGGATGAGTTGTTTAAAAATGGTACTAGCTTGGTGGCGACTTCTAACATTGAGCCGGATGGCTTGTACAAGAATGGTTTGCAACGGGCGCGTTTTTTACCTGCGATCGCGTTAGTTAAGGAAAATACCAAGGTAATGAATGTCGACGGTGGCATTGATTATCGTCTGCGCACGCTGAAGCAGGCCAAGTTGTACCACTTTCCATTAGATGAACAAGCCGATCAGGAATTAAATAATCGTTTCATGAGTTTGATCACTGATGCCTCACATATCAAAGAGGGCGGTGTGGTCGAAATCGAAGGACGAGAAATTCCTTTATTACGAAGTTGTGAAGACATGGCGTGGTTCGATATTAAAGCCTTGTGTGATGGCCCGCGAAGTCAAGTGGACTATATCGAGATTGCTCGTCTGTACACCACAGTGATTATTTCAAACCTGCCTCAAATGGACGCATCTCGCGATGATTTAGCGCGTCGTTTCATAAACTTGGTAGACGAATTTTATGATCGTCATGTTAAAGTTATTTTCTCTGCTGAAGTGGCGATTCCAGACATTTATCAAGGAACACGTTTGAAGTTTGAATATGATCGAACTATCAGTCGTCTCTTGGAAATGCAATCGGAAGAGTATTTGTCGCTGGAGCATCGTCCTTAAGGATGAGATGCAAAGTGCTTTTAAAAAAATATTTAATGCTGTATACTTCGCTCGCCTTTTTAAAGGTAAATGTACGTTTATTGTTCAGTTTCTTATTTAAATAAGAGTAGATAATAAACCAATAATAATAGGTATAGCGTGTTAATCACGCGTATTGATAGGGTTTTTTTGATGAAAACTTTTACTGCTAAACCTGCTGAAGTGCGTCGCGACTGGTTCGTGGTTGATGCTGAAGGCAAAACTCTAGGTCGTTTGGCTACCGAAATCGCTCGCCGTCTACGCGGTAAGCATAAAGCTGAATACACTCCTCATGTTGACACTGGTGATTACATCGTTGTTATCAATGCTGAGAAAGTTCATGTTACAGGTAACAAGGCCGCAGCAAAACAATACTATCGCCACACTGGTTACCCAGGCGGCTTGCGTTCTATGAATTTCGAGAAGTTGATTGATCACGCTCCAGAGCGTGTTCTTGAAATCGCCGTTAAAGGTATGTTGCCGAAAGGTCCTTTGGGCCGTGCAATGCACAAGAAAATGAAAGTATACGCTGGTACAGAGCATCCACATGCTGCTCAACAGCCTCAAGAACTTAACATTTAATACGGAAGATCATTATGTCAGCTACTCAATACTACGGTACAGGTCGTCGCAAAACGTCTACCGCTCGTGTGTTCCTAAAAGCCGGTTCTGGTAACCTAGTTATCAACAACCGCTCTCTTGACCAATACTTTGGTCGTGAAACTGCCCGCATGGTTGTTCGTCAGCCTCTTGAGCTTGTTGAAGCGACTGAAAAATTTGATGTTTACATCACTGTTAAAGGTGGTGGTATTTCTGGTCAAGCTGGTGCGATTCGTCATGGTATCACTCGTGCGCTAATGCAATACGATGAAGCCCTACGTCGTTCTCTACGTTCTGCTGGTTACGTTACTCGTGACTCTCGTGAAGTTGAACGTAAGAAAGTTGGTCTTCGTAAAGCGCGTCGTCGTCCTCAGTTCTCTAAGCGTTAATAATCGTTTTAGAATCTGTATTAAAACGCTTGGTAATTATGCCAAGCGTTTTTTTTGTTTTTAATATGCTCTTGCGGCAATCTTGTAACAAAATGATTTTTCAAAGAAAAAACATTTAAAAGATGATAGAATGGGGCATATTTTTAGTGGTGATGACAGCTAAGTGTCTGCCATCACACTGATTTGATTATTTGTCCTCTTTTTTAGAGGGTTTTAAAGTCTTCAATAAGGGGTTAGACATGGGTGTTATTGCAAAGCGCTCCTCAATGACGTTTTTTTCAGATGGAGAGGATCATTATAGTCATCGCGTACGCATTGTTTTGGCTGAAAAAGCGGTAACTGTGGACATCATTGATGTAGACCCGTTTAATAAGCCAGAGGAATTGGCTGATGTGAATCCATACAATGAATTACCCGCATTGGTTGATCGTGACTTAGTCTTATACGAGCCAAATGTCATGATGGAATACTTAGATGAGCGTTTCCCTCATCCACCATTATTACCAGTATATCCGGTAGCGCGTGCGGAAAGTCGTTTGTATATGTACCGTATTCAACGTGACTGGGCAAAATTGGCTGATTTAATTTTGTCTAGCAAGGATAAAGAAGCGGTTGCGCAAGCGCAAAAAGAATTGCGCGAAGGTTTGATTAGTGTATCGCCCATATTTGAAGAAAAACCATACTTCATGAGCGATGAGTTCACTATTGTAGATTGTTGTTTAGCGCCAATCTTGTGGCGTTTGCCTGTTTTGGGAGTGGATATCCCAAAAGAGCAAGCGAAAGCATTATACAAATATATGGATCTGGTTTTCGCTCGTGAGTCTTTTAAAGAAAGTCTTTCAGAAGCGGAGCAAGAAATGCGCTTGGACTAAGATCCAGCAGTGCTTAGAAGTAGTAAAAGAAGGAGCCAATGCTCCTTTTTTTGTTTAAGACAAAGGGAAATATCATCATGATACCGAAACGTTCTTACTTACTAAATGCGGCTTACTCTTGGATTGCTGATAATGATATGACACCCTATCTACTAGTGGATGCTAAGCAGCAAGGAGTTGTAGTACCGACAGAGTTTATCAAAGATGGTCAGATTGTTCTGAATGTCAGTATGACGGCGGTTCGCAATTTATTGATGGATAAGCAAGCTGTGTCATTCGAAGCGCGTTTTAGTGGTAAGCCTATGCAGGTTTATGTACCAATACGCGCTGCAATTGCATTGTATGCTAAAGAAAATGGCGATGGTTTTGTGTTTCCAGAAGAAATATTTGAAGAAGAGCCTACACCAACGCCTCCTGAGCCAACGAAAAAAGGCTTCCAGCTGAAAGTCGTTAAGTAATCCTTGTTTAAATCAGCCTGTGTTGTGAGGATAACAAACGCAGGCTGATTCAATCACTCAGTTTTCTATGTTCGCTTAATCTTCGTAGCCGAACAATTGTCTTTCCAATAAATCCATTAGTGTATGAATGACAGTGATTTGGCACTCATGAACGCGCGCTGTGCCTAACAGATTTACCTTAATTTCGGTATCGTCCTGAGAGGTTAAGGAGGAGATGTTTTTCGCTTCTGGACTGGTCAAAGCAACGACGCTCATTTTGCGTTCGTGAGCGGCTTGGATAGCTTGAATGATGGGGGAAGTGTTGCCGCGATTGGCAATGACAAACAAAATATCCCCCGGGTTGCCAATGGCGGTAATTTGTTTGGAGAAAACATCGTGATAGCTGTCGTTATGGGTAATGGCTAATAACGAGGAGCCTTCACCACTTAAATTGATTGAAGGCAGTCCAGGCCTTTCCCTGTCCATTTTATCCAACATAAGTGTGCTGAAATATTGCGCAAGATGTGAGCCAGTACTGTTGCCAATACAAATAACTTTGCCGCCGGAACCAATGCTAGTAAAAATGACTTTAGCGGCATGTTCTATATAAGGTGGTAAGCTTTCTAATGCTTGTTGTTGAGCTTCAAAGCTCTGTGCAAATTGGGTGTATATTGCTTCTTGAAAATCCATAATAATTAAAATGCTGCTTTAAGCCAGGTTAAATGTTGTTCGTCTATTTTTATATCAAATAGTACAGCATCGAAACGGCTAGACTGGTCTAGTTTGTTGTTTTTTTGTAGCCACAATGCTGCACTATTTCTTACTTTATTAAGCTTATTTTGAGCCAAGCTTTCAGCGGCTGATCCGTGCATCAGATCTGCGCGAAATCGAACTTCGACAAAAACATAGGTTTGTTGATCGCGGAAGATTAAATCTATTTCACCTGTTCGACAAAAAAAATTTCGCTCTACGAAAATGAGTCCCTGTCGACAAAGGAAAGCTTCAGCAAATTGCTCTGCTTGTTGTCCACTAGTCTTGGTTCGTTTCTTCCTCTTTCTCAAAAAATTGCTTACTGCGCGCATAGACCAAATTCCCTCTTCGGTACGTCATAATTTCAGGACGTTTATGAAACACGCCATTATCATCCATGGTAATGATGCCAGTATTGGCAGAAATGCGTGTACTCTTCAGTAAGGCAAACAATTGATATTTGTTAGCCAATAAATAGGAATCTGCTCCGAGTGCTTGCAAGCGTCGCAAAATATTTGAGCCTGGGCTTGGGGGTAAAGCGCTAGCGTTTTTGTTGCTGCCGGAAAGCGCTGGTAGTTCAGTAAACAGAATGCGTTCAATGTCTTCGGCTTTAGTGTTTCTATCAGGGGGGCTGTCATTCAAGTTACTGGTAGATAACATGGGGACAGAATCAGCAAAATAGAAGTCCAATAGCGGGCGAATCTGTTTGGCATCGTTTAGTTTGCCAACATAAAACACGTAATCTAAATCTTGACGTGGGCGAGCTATGGCATCGACTTGATGGCCAGTCCATTTTTCAATGAGGTTTTTTCGCGCGTAACTTTCATTAATGAGAAGCAGTTTTTGTACCGCATTTTGACGACCCTGAGGCGTGTTGGCGTATGATTGTGCTGATGTAACAGTAACGTGTTCTTGCTCTGCTGCGGTAAGAAATTCATCATTTTGCTTCAGAGCCCAGGTATCTTGTGTACTGAGTACAGCAGCCTTAGTGGCGCCTTCTTGTTTGGCAAAATTGATCAATTCATGGATTTCATCTTCTGCACTCAATGAAAAATGAAATAAATTTTTGGCAGCTTGATTAAAATCTAACTGATTTAAAGTGATAACAGGGTAGGGTAAATCGATACGACTTATTTTAGCCACATTATTTTTTTCTAATGGACCAATGATGATATCAGGTGTCATGTTATTTGCCGCTGTCAAGGCGTCTATTATGTCAGTGTATTGGTCAGTATCAACTATGTTCACCTGAGGACGTTTTTCTTTTTGATTGTAATAAGTGGCAAAGAAACCATCGACAACGGCTTGGGAAGCACGTTTCAGTTTGCCTGACATGGGTAGCATTAGCACCACTTTTTGTGGCGCCATGTCTTCGATTGATGCCATCAATTTAAAATCTTGCGGTGGATTGATCGCCGCGGGGTGACTGGTGTTTCTTTGTTGCCAATTTTGAAAGGTGGCAAGTTGCTGTTCAATTGATAAGGATTGATCACGTAGAATATTACTGATGGTAAGCCAACCATTCAAAATAGGCTGCTGAGCTTCATAAAGGCTCTCTATTTCATTTTCTGTTAGGTTCTGAATAGCCAACCAAAGTTTGTCTTGATTAGCCTGAATTTCATCTAATGGCAAGCTGTAACTCAACGCCATTCTAAGTTTGACGGCTTCTGGCCAATTACTAAAATGCTCAAGAATACTGGCGCGTGTCTCTTTGATCTGGTTTTGTTTGTCAGGGTGTCTCGCTGCTGTTAACTGATCTGCCTTGTTGAGCAACAGAAAAGCGTCTAACGCATTATCAAGTTGAGCATTGATTTTGGCTGCCAGCAAATAAGCATTAAATTGCACCGAAGAGGTTTTGCCAAGAACGGACTTTTCGAGAATTGAAATGGCTTGAACATACGCGCCGTCCTGATAATTTTGTAAAGCCTGCTCATAAGCCGCACTGATTATTTTGCTGTTATTGGGTTTATAAGGATGATAAATGCTTGGCGGTGGAGTGTTGTCAGAGGCTTCTTTATCACCTTGAACCAAGCTGGAAGTCTGCTGAGGCATATTTAAGTTTGCTGAATTACATGCGCTGAGCAGAAATGCACAAAGGGTTAATGATATGATGCGATAATTGGTTAGGCTCATAATCTTACAAATGGCAAATTAAAGAGGAAACATGGTATCACATACTAATGATGATGTGAGAGGGTCGCTGTACATAGTTGCGACACCAATTGGCAATCTAGATGATTTTACAAAGCGAGCCGAGCAAACTTTACGAGATGTTGACTACATCGCCGCAGAAGATACCCGTCACAGTCGCCGTTTATTGAATCATTTTGGCATTGAAGGCAAGTTATTTTCACTGCACGATCACAATGAGAAAGACAAGGCAGAATACGTTGCAAGCTTATTAAATGAAGGTAAGAATGTCGCGCTTGTATCCGATGCTGGCACACCATTAATTTCCGATCCTGGTTATCACTTGGTCTCTATTCTGCGTGATTTAGATCACAAAGTGGTTCCTGTGCCTGGCGCCAGTGCTTTAATTGCTGCCTTGTCAGCTTCTGGCTTGCCCACTGATCAGTTTTTCTTTGCAGGGTTTGTTCCGGCTAAATCGAAAGCCCGTAAGGATGTGTTTGAAGCCTGGCGAGATCAAGTGGGTACCTTGGTGTTTTATGAATCGACTCACCGTATTGCAGACTCTATGGAGGATTTGCAAACTGTCTACGGTGATCAAGCCAATGTGGTGTTGGCGAGAGAGCTGACTAAAACCTTTGAAACCTTTTTATCCGGTACACCGAATCAGATCCTTGAAAAGTTTGCCGAGGATGCGAATCAGTTGAAAGGGGAATTTGTGGTCATGCTCAACATAGCCAAGCCGGATCTAGCAGATGAGGAAGAGGAGGCTAAACGTATTCTTACTGTTTTATTAGAAGAAAAAGTCTCAGTAAAACAAACGGCTTCCATTGCTGCTAAGCTGACAGGAGGAAAGAAAAATTCCCTGTATAAGCTTGCATTAAGCATGCAAGAGGGTGAATAGCCCACTTAATAATTTCTAACATTTCCATTCAGAAGAGTTTACAGAGATATTTGAATCCGTATACTCAGTGCTACTTGTCGGAGTGCCATTTGGCTGAGATCGCACAATTGAGTGCGGGATCCGCAGAACCTGATCGGGCTAACACCCGCGTAGGAAACAAGAAAGTCACACTATTTCTTTTCTGCATCAAATGAACTCCTGTATTGTAAAGGTAAATTTGATGCGGTCAGTCGCATGACATTTAATTTTCGATTCAGGAATTCTTTTTTGCCATAAGTTCGTTGGTGAACTTTGGTTAAACCAGCACCCCAGACAAGCAATTCTCCATTTTTTAAAGGGAAATGCTCATGTCGAATCAGAATAACAAAAAACCTAATAAGTCTTCTCGCGAAGCGGCTCGCCTTGCTGCAAAGGCCTTTATTGAGTCCTTACAAGCCAAGCCTTTTCCAGCCTCTGAGCGCATTTATCTCAATGGCTCAGATGACTCCATTCGTGTGCCGATGCGTAAGATTAATCTTACTGATACACCGCTTGGCTCGGATCCTGATAACTTGACCTTTGAACCTAATGAAGCTGTGTATGTTTATGATTGTTCAGGCCCTTATGGTGATCCACAAGAAAAAATTGATGTTTACCGTGGGATCAAACCTATCCGCAATGAATGGATCGAGGCTCGTCAGGATACGCAATTCTTATCACAGGTGAGTTCCACTTTTACTCAATCACGATTGGACGATGAGCGTCTTGATGAGCTTAGATTTCAGCATTTGCCGAAAGTAAGACGTGCTCGGCAAGGTAAGTGTGTCACTCAAATGCATTATGCCAAGCAAGGCATCATTACTCCAGAAATGGAGTACATTGCCATTCGTGAAAATCAAAACCTTGAAGTCATCAAAAGCGAACTCTTGTTGAAGCAGCATCCGGGACAGAGTTTTGGGGCGAACTTGCAAGACAAGATCACCCCAGATTTTGTGCGTGAAGAAGTGGCGAAAGGCCGCGCCATAATTCCGAATAACATTAATCACCCAGAATCTGAGCCTATGATCATAGGTCGTAACTTTTTGGTGAAAGTTAACGCCAACATTGGTAATTCTGCGGTGACGTCTTCCATTGAAGAAGAGGTGGAGAAGCTTGTTTGGTCGACTCGTTGGGGAGCCGACACTGTGATGGATTTATCGACAGGGAAAAACATACACGAAACCCGCGAATGGATTCTGCGTAATTCTCCCGTGCCTATTGGTACCGTACCGATTTATCAAGCGCTGGAAAAAGTGAATGGCATTGCCGAAGATCTGAATTGGGACGTTTTTCGCGATACCTTGATTGAGCAAGCTGAGCAGGGCGTAGACTACTTTACCATTCACGCTGGTGTGTTATTGAGATACGTGCCAATGACGGCAAAACGCCTTACCGGCATTGTTTCCCGTGGTGGTTCTATCATGGCGAAATGGTGTCTTGCGCACCACCAAGAGAGCTTTTTATATGAGCGTTTTCGCGACATTTGCGAAATTTGCGCTGCTTATGATGTGGCTTTATCCCTTGGCGATGGCTTGCGTCCTGGCTCCATCATGGATGCCAATGATGAAGCGCAAATGTCTGAGCTAAGAACCTTGGGTGAGCTGACCAAAATTGCTTGGGAATACCATGTGCAGGTCATGATCGAAGGTCCTGGACATGTTCCCATGCAACTTATTAAAGAGAACATGACAGAGCAACTTGAGCATTGTCATGAAGCACCCTTTTATACTCTTGGTCCGTTAACCCAAGACATTGCGCCGGGTTATGACCACATTACGTCTGGAATCGGAGCGGCGCAGATAGGTTGGTATGGTTGTGCCATGTTGTGCTACGTCACACCCAAAGAGCACCTAGGTTTGCCGAATAAGGAAGACGTAAAACAGGGTTTGATTACTTATAAGATTTCCGCTCATGCTGCGGATCTGGCCAAAGGTCATCCGGGAGCGCAAGTGAGAGACAATGCTTTGTCCAAAGCACGTTTTGAGTTCCGTTGGGAAGATCAATTCAATCTCGCGCTGGATCCAGAAACGGCGCGTGCTTATCACGATGAAACCCTGCCACAGGCCTCGGGCAAAGTGGCGCATTTCTGCTCTATGTGTGGACCCAAGTTTTGCTCCATGAAAATTACCCAAGAAGTGCGTGATTATGCCGCTGGTTTAGAACGGCAAGAACAGGGTCAAGATCAAGTTATCAATATTACAGCCCTGCAAGATGATGAAGCACAGCTCGGTATGGAAAAAATGTCTGAGCAGTTTCGTGAATTAGGCAGTGATGTTTACCTAACAACGGATAAATTGGATCAAGCGCAGGCTAAGGCGGAAGTAAAATGAGTCAATCAAGCCAAACAAGGCCGCCGATTGTCTGGTGTGTTGGCGGCTCTGATTCCTCTGCGCATGCTGGTTTGCAAGCGGATTTACGTACCGGGCAAGATTTGTCTTGTCATGTACAAACCATAGTGACTTGTACCACAGCACAAAATTCCAAACGGGTAGAGTTAGTGGAGCCGGTGAGTTTGTCCATGTTTGACGGTCAATGGCAAACCCTAATGGACGATGTGTTACCCGATGCCATTAAAGTGAGTTTGTTGCCAACATCTGAGTTGGTGAAAGCCTGCAGTGAATGGTTGGCGCGTATTAAAAAACAGCAATCGAGCATCAAAGTGGTGTTTGATCCTGTCATGGCGGCCAGCAGTGAAGCGGGCAATCGTTTGCAGCAAGATGATGCGGCAAAGGATTTGCTTGATCATATGCTTCCTTATGTCGATATGGTAACGCCCAATTTGATGGAGTTTGATGCCTTGACGGGTTTATCGGGACAATCAAATCCTCATACTTTGGCACAACAGATGATAGAACTCTTTGGTGTAAATCAGGTAACTTGGTTGTTAAAAGGCGGGCATTCTGATGATGCCTCTGCTACCGACTGGTGGTTTAAGGGAGAAGAGATTCACGGTTTTAGTTCACCTCGACTAAGGGTGCATAATACTCGTGGTACAGGTTGTACCCTGTCCACGGCGTTGGCCAGTTTTCTTGCCCATGGTTATGCACTAGAAGACGCGATCACCTTAGCGAAAGCCTATTTAACCGGCGCGCTCAAATCCGGTGTACAAATCGGTGCAGGAGCAGGCCCTTTGGGGCGTCCGGGTTGGCCATCTAAACTCAATGATTTTCCAGAGGTCCTTTCCACCTCAAACAATAGCTTATCCATAGAAGCCTTTGCATCTGCAAAGCAAGGGTTCTATGGATTATATCCTGTGGTGGATTCAGTGGCATGGTTAGCCTTAGTGCTGAAACAAGGCATTAAAGTCGCTCAGCTTAGAATAAAAGACTCAAATTCATCCGATTTAGATAATCAGATAAAAGAGGCCGTTTGGTTAGGTAAAGAGTATCAAGCGCAAATCTACATCAATGATTATTGGCAAAAGGCCATTGAGTTTGGCGCTTATGGTGTCCATCTTGGTCAAGAAGACTTAATGACAGCGGATCTAGACGCCATACAAGCGGCAGGATTACGCCTTGGCATAAGTACCCATGGTTATTTTGAAATTGCGCGAGCGAAAAAAGTCCAACCGAGTTATATCGCTCTTGGTCATATTTTCCCGACACAAACCAAAAACATGCCGTCACAGCCTCAAGGTGTGATGCGCTTACAAGCTTATGTAAGGCTACTCAAAGAAGTTTTTCCTTGCGTGGCTATTGGTGGCATTAGTCAACAACGTTTTACGTCCGTCGCTGAAACAGGGGTGGATTGTGTGGCGGTTGTCACTGCCATCACCCAAGCAGAAGACCCAATCCAAGCGACTCAAAAATTAATGCAAATGTTTGAAGAGGCTAAGCAAATACAATGATGCAGATTTTTATCAATGATGAAGCCTATGAGTTCCAAGGTGTGAATGTGCAGGATTTAATAGAGGACTTGCGCAAAGAAGGGCAAGGCGTTGCGGTGGCGATTGAACAAACTGTGATTGCTCGCAGTGCTTGGCAATCGACTTTACTCAAACCTGAGAGTCGAATTTTTATCTTCGAATCCATTGCTGGAGGCTAAGATGCAAGGGTTAACGATTGCTGATTATACTTTTTCCTCCCGTTTATTTACCGGGACAGGAAAATACGCCAATTCAGAAAACATGGCACGCTCTTTAATAGCAAGTGGAACCGAATTGGTCACCTTGTCACTGCGTAGAATGGATTTGAAACGACATACGGATGACATACTACAACCCTTGCAAAATATGGGAATTAAGTTGTTACCCAATACCTCAGGGTCACGAAATGCTGACGAAGCGGTTTTCGCTGCTGAGTTGGCAAGAGAGGCGTTACACACCAATTGGGTCAAGCTGGAAATTCATCCGGACCCTCGCTATCTCATGCCAGATGGTCATGAAACCTTGTTGGCTGCAGAACGTTTGGTACAAAAAGGGTTTGTGGTGATGCCGTATGTGCATGCCGATCCTGTGCTATGTAAACGACTCGAAGAAGTGGGTTGCCAGTGTGTGATGCCGTTGGGGTCACCCATAGGTTCAAACATGGGCTTAGCCAGTCGTCCCTTTTTAGAAATCATCATAGAGCAAGCCAATGTGCCTGTGATTGTCGATGCGGGTATAGGTGCACCTTCAGATGCGACTTTGGCCATGGAGATTGGTGCAGATGCGGTGTTAATCAACACCGCCATGGCGGTTGCCACGCAACCTGAACAAATGGCAAAAGCCTTTCAAATGGCGGTGATGTCAGGTCGCATGGCGTTTGAAGCAGGTTTAGGAGAAAAGGGCATGACGGCTGTTGCGACCAGTCCACTGACGGAATTTGTTGGTGCTTTGTCATGAGTAAAGTGCGTTTGATTGAGCAGAGTCCGGCTATTGAAGGGCAGTTTAGTGCGCTGCTGGAAAGCATGGATTGGCAGCAAGTAAATCAGCTTCACCAACAGAAAACAGCCGTTGATGTGGAATTGGCTTTAAATAAGCAAAATCGCAATGTGGACGATTTTGCTGCGTTGATTTCAGCCGCTGCTGAACCTTATTTGATGGCTATGCTTGCTAAGAGTGAGCGAATAACTCAGCAAAGATTTGGTAACACCTTAAGTCTGTTCGCGCCCTTGTATTTATCGAATACCTGTGCCAATGAATGCACTTATTGTGGTTTTTCCATGTCCAATGCGATTCGCCGATTAACCCTTAATGAATCACAATTGGATGCCGAAGTGGCCGCTATTAAAGGTAAAGGCTTTGATCATATTTTACTGGTCACAGGGGAAACGAATAAGGTATCGATGCCATATTTTGAACGCATGTTACCTCGTATTAAAGCGCATTTTAGCCAGCTTTCTATGGAAGTTCAGCCGCTTGAACAGCAGCAATATCAGAGACTACAAACCCTCGGCTTAGATGGCGTTTTGGTGTATCAAGAAACCTACCGTCGCGCCACCTATTTGCAACATCATTTGCGTGGCAATAAAGCCAACTTCAACTATCGATTGGACGCTCCAGATAGGCTTGGAAAAGCGCATATTCACAAGATTGGTTTAGGTGTGTTGTTAGGCTTGGAGGATTGGCGAACCGATTCCCTGATGATGGCCTATCATTTGCGTCATTTGCAAAAACACTATTGGCGAAGTCGTTTTAGCGTCGCTTTTCCACGCATTCGCCCTTGCGAAGGTGGTATTGAACCCAAGTCTGTGATCAGTGATCGACAGTTGGTTCAGTTGATCGCGGCGTGGCGTTTGTTTGATGCGGATCTGGAAATGAGCTTGTCTACTCGTGAATCGCCTGAGTTTCGTCATCATGCTGTACGCATGGGCTTTACCACCATGAGTGCGGAATCGAAAACTCAACCGGGAGGGTACGCTGAGGAATCAACGCCAGCACTTGAACAATTTGAAGTCAGTGATGACAGATCGGTTCATGAGATTGCCGCTATGATTCAGCAGCAAGGCCGGCAAGTCATTTGGAAGGATTGGGATCCAGCGTTAAGTGCAAGATGAAGTCTTGTAAAAGTTGAAAGCTAAATGACCTGCTGATTTCAACAGGTCATTTAATAGATTAGCTGGTTACCTTAGCAAACAAGTTGAAGTAGGTTGGAAAGGTTTTAGAGGTACAGCCAGGGTCATTGATGGTGACTTGGGTGTCAGAAAAGGCAACCAATGAAAAACACATGGCAATACGGTGATCATTGTAGGTATCAATTGCCGCATGTTTTAAGTGTTTAACCGGTGTTACGCTGATGAAATCTTCTCCTTCAACGACTTCTGCGCCGAGTTTCTTTAACTCGGTCGCCATGGCAGACAACCGGTCCGTTTCTTTTACGCGCCAGTTATAAATATTGCGAATGCTGGTGGTGCCTTCAGCAAAAAGGGCGGTGGTGGCAATCGTCATAGCCGCATCGGGTATGTGGTTCATGTCCAGATCCACGCCCTTAAGTGTATTGCGCTCTGCTTCAATCCAAGTAGGACCATAGGTAATTTTGGCGCCCATTTTTTCCAGCACTTCGGCAAATTTCACATCACCTTGAACACTTTCTGTGCCAACACCGTGAACCTTGATTTTGCCACCCGCAATGGCGGCTGCCGCTAGGAAGTAAGAAGCGGAAGACGCATCACCTTCGACCATGATTTCACCTGGACTTTGGTAAGTTTGCTGGCCTTTGACCACAAAGGCCTGGTAGTTTTGGTTTTTGACTTCGACGCCAAATTGCTTCATGGCATGTAACGTAATATCGATATATGGCTTTGACACCAATTCGCCATCCACCTTGATGATCAAATCCTGTTTGGCCAAGGGGGCACTCATCAAAATGGCGGTTAGGAATTGACTAGAAATATTGCCTTTGATGGACACTTCGCCACCTTGTAAACCGTTGGCCTTGATGAGTAAAGGCGGATAATTCACTTCGCCTTGGTACTGAATATCAACCCCAAGAGATTGCAAAGCATCCACTAGGTCGCCAATAGGGCGTTCATGCATGCGTGGTTCGCCATGCAATAAAAATTCCCCTTTGCCCAAACACAAAGCAGCGGTTAATGGGCGCATTGCCGTGCCTGCATTACCTAAGAAAAGATCCGCTTTGTTCGCTTGGATAGGGCCGCCTAACCCTTCAAGAATGCAGGTGGTTCCTTGATCTTGTAAATGATATTGAACCCCTAACTTGGTCAGACTGTTTAGCATGTGACGTATGTCGTCACTGTCCAGCAAGTTGGTGATTTTGGTCGTGCCTTTGGCAAGGGTTGCCAGCAATAAAATGCGATTTGAAAGGCTTTTTGAGCCTGGAATTTGGATTTCGCCATTGGCCTGATTTAAAGGGCCAAGAGTTAAAGAATTCATGAATTAGTCCATCACAGTGGTTTAAGTTACTTGTTTTTGAGCGCCTTAAAGGCTTTGTAGATTGAAAGGAAAAGTTAGCTCAAATGGTTATCCCGTCTGTAAGTGGTCGCTTTTCTCTGTGTAAAGAGATCAGTCTTGAATGCGAGCTAGTATACCTAGGATGTTGAATGATGTCATTTGCATAAAAAAACCATAGTGAGAGATATTTGTAAAGATGTTATTGATAATAATGATGTTAATCATTATCATTTAGATTAAAGGTTGCAGGGAAAGCTAGTTGTACATCATCTTTCAACTTTATTAGGTTTTAAAAAATGAAGATAAATAAAACAAAGTTAGCCATTCTGATATCTGGTTGTGCCATTACAGCAAATACTCTATTAGCGGATGAAACAACAGGTGTAGATCTGGAGTCCTTGATTGTTTCTGCCAAAGCGCCTGTCGATCAAAATAATTATTCTGGTTCGGTGAGTGTGATTACGGCTGAGGATATACAAGCCAGTGGTGCCAATGATTTGGCGGACGTTATAAATTTATCCCCCAGTGTTCAACTTGTTTCCACCTATGTTAATCCATCACCAGCGGCTCAAATAAGAGGCTTTGGTACGGATCAAGTATTGATTTTGATAAATGGCAAACGCATTCCAAATATAGACCGTTCCGTACCGAGAGAACCGTCTTATCGTTATGGATTAGTGCCTTTATCGAATATTGAAAAAATTGAAATTATCCGTGGCCCAGCTTCTAGTTTGTATGGGGCGGATGCCTTGGCAGGCGTTATTAACATCATTACCAAAAAATCATCTCTTGAATGGTCTGGTTCGATTTCTCTTTATGGGGAAGTGATGGACAATGCCAACGGTGGTGATAGTCAAGGAGTGAGTGTGTCTGCTTCTGGTGCAGTAACGGATAATATAGATTTATTGGTTTCTGGACAAACCACTGACAGAGATGAAATTCGTGATAATGATAATTTAGCCAGTTTACAATCGTCTAAGGATCTTGAAAATTATCAAGCCGTAATGGGGGTTGATTTAAATAATGGTGATCGTTTTGAACTGAGTGCTCTACATTCTGATGATAAGAGTAAAGAATACGACTCTTCGGGAGAAGAGGACGATAATACTGACGTGGAAACCGAAGTGTTTACTGTTGAATATTTTACCGAAATAGCCGATTTTGAAAGCACATTTTCTTATTCGACAGGTGAGTCGAATGTGCTCGAAGCCACTCGAGATTGGACGGTTAAAGAAGATAACTTTGCTATGGATACGCAAGGCTTTTTAAATCAAAAAAATTATTTGAGTCTTGGCTTAAATTATCGAGAAGAAGAAGCCATTCGCGACGATACCACGAGTTTCCAAGATAAGGTCGATTCAACAACTTTTGTCGCTCAAAATGTTTTTAAGATGACGGACGAGACGAGTATAACCGTGAGTGCTGCCTTTGATGATCACAGTAAATATGGCAGTGAGGTGAGTCCGAAAGTGAGTTTTGTTAGCCAACTAACACCGGTTGTGGGTGTTAAAGCAGGTTATGGTAAAAGTTACCTTGCGCCCTCTCTTAGTCAGGGGTCTTCTAATTACGTGGTAAATGCTGGAAGAACTACTTATTTTGGAAACGATGATCTCAAACCAGAAACGGCGAACACCCTTGAGCTAGGCTTAACATTTCAGCAGAGTAACTCTCAAGGTGCCATGACTTTGTTTCGTTCTGATGTAGAGGACTTAATTGAAACAGAAGAGTTGTCATCAAGTGTTACACAATATCAGAATGTGGAATCTGCTATTTTACAAGGTCTGGAGTTCAGCTGGTCAATATTTAATGATACAGCCTCCCAGAAACTCAGCTTGAGTTTTACTTATCTGGATACAGAAGATGAATCCACTGGCAAGGAATTGGAGGATCGTGCGGATCGTCTGATAAAAGTCAATTACCTTCATAAAGATGTTTATTCAGGTTTTGATCTGGATACGCAAGCTCGTTATGTCGGTGATCAGTTTACTAACGAGGAGAATACCGAAATGCTTAATGGGTATTTTGTGGCGGATTTAGGAATCAGTAAGCAGATACTTGATAATACTAGAGTGCGATTTGGTATCAATAATTTGACCGATAAGGTTGTGACAGCCCAACCGACACGAGAATCAGAACGTTATCTAGAAAGCGGACGCTCTTACAAGCTGTCACTTACTTCCACTTTTTAATTAGATAAATCTGGAGTCATTATGTCCATTGAGACACTATTTGACAGATCGGTTGATAATGCTTCAATACAGGAGAGGTATGCTGCATTGAAGCAAGAAAAGCCAAGTATGCGTCAGCGTGATGTTGCTGAACAGTTAGCTATCTCTGAAGCGGAAATGCTTCATCAGCAATTGGGTGTGCAAAGTCTTTATTTAAACGGTGATTTTGCCAATTTGCTCAGAGATCTCCCAAGTTTAGGGTATGTCATGATTTTGCTGCGCAATGAGTATGCGGTTCATGAGCGAAAAGGCGTTTATGATAATGTCAAAGTTGGCGGGCCGATGGGAATGGGGTTAATCATCTCTTCGGATAAACGTATTGATTTGCGTTTGTTTTTGAAGCAATGGAAGCATGGTTTTGCTGTTCGAGAAACACTGAGTCAAGGAAGTCGTTTTAGTCTTCAGTTTTACGATGAAAATGGCGTGGCAATTCAAAAGCTCTTTTTGCAAGATAATAGTGATATGGATGCCTATGGAAAACTGGTGACAAAATATCGCCATCCTGATCAGCAAGTTCACTTAGATATCGTAAAAAAACCTCCGGTGGCAACTTCCAGTAAGGCGGTCGAAGTGGATCAAAAAGCTTTGTATCGTGACTGGACTAGTATGACAGATGTGCATCAGTTTGTTGGCCTGTTAAAGAAACATGCCGTCACTCGGGAGCAAGCATTTGATTTGGTCGGTGAAGAGTATGCTCAGCCCTTTGATATTGCTAGGTTAAAGGATGTGTTAACTACCTTAGCGGAGCAAAGTGTGCCAATTATGTGCTTTGTGGGCAATAAGGGCGGTATTCAAATTCACTCTGGCGTGATTCACTCGGTTGTTGAAAGAGGGGATTGGTTGAATATTCTCGACCCAGAATTTAATTTGCATTTACTGATGAGTGGCATAAGCCGTGGTTGGTTAATCCGAAAACCCACCTCTGATGGTATCATTACCTCGTTAGAGTTGTATGATGAAACAGGAAGTCAGTTGGTGCAATTCTTTGGTAAGAGAGTGGAAAAAAGTCCAGAGAATCTAGATTGGCGTGCCGTTGCTGAAGCCACCTTAGTGGCTTGATTAAGGCGATAAAAAAGGAAAAAATAAAAAGAGAGTGCCTTAGGTGCTCTCTTTTTATTTAGTCTGAAAAAAGAAGGTTATTGAACTGCGTCTAATATTACCGTGGGCTGGGTATGTGCTGATGAATGGAAATAATCACCTTTGACACCATACACCTTCTCAAGGTTTTGTCTTTGTAGAACGTTTTGCGCATTTCCTTGTGCTATTAGCTTACCGTGATTGAGTAAGATTAATTGGTCTGCAAAATTGGCGGCTAGTGATAGATCGTGAATGACTGCCAAAACGCCTATGTTTCTCTGGGTAAGGGTTTTTGCCATAGACAGGACTTGGTGCTGATGAAAAATATCTAGGCTAGAGGTGGGTTCATCTAAGAAAAGATAGCGCGGGGCATCTTGCTGATAAGGAAACCAAAGTTGCGCCAGTACACGAGCCAATTGTGTACGTTGTTTTTCTCCTCCAGACAGGGTCAAAAAGTTTTGTTCACTCAAATGCGTTAGCGACAGATAACTCATGACATCTTTTATTATTTTTTTCTTATCTTGCCGAGAGATAAGATGCTCGAAAGCATAACAACCCATGGCAACTATTTCGTATACCGAAAAGCTAAAGCCCATATCGTATGACTGCGTCATGACAGCTCTTGTTTGAGCAAGTTCAACTGCTGAATAATGATCGATGCTTTTGCCATTTAAATAAACTTGATCTTTGACTTGTTCAAAATCACCGCAACAAGCTTTTAGTAGAGTGGATTTTCCTGCGCCATTAGGGCCAATTAAAATCGTTAATTGATTGGATTCAGCAGTCAATCGAACATTATTTAGGCAAGCTTTGCCGTTAAATGAAATTGATAAGTCATGTGTACTAATCGACATGATGGATACCTTATAATGAATTAATGCAAACTTTGCTTTTGTTTGTACAGCACATAAAGAAAAAATGGGCCGCCCAAAGCGCTGGTTACTAAGCCAATAGGGACTTCCGCTGGGCTGATGGCAACCCTGGCAATGATGTCTGTGAGGGTTAAAAAACTGGCGCCTAATAACATGCTGGTCGGCAGCAAATATTTATGATCAGGGCCAATCAAAATACGCACAAGATGAGGAATGACAAAGCCCACAAAGCCAATCATCCCGCTAATAGAAACGGCTGCACCAATTGCGATGGCAGTAAACAAAAACACTTTTTTTTTGAGCTGAGCAACTTGAACGCCAAGGTGTTGTGCCTGAGCTTCACCTAAAAGGTATAGGTTTAGAGGTTTCGCAAGACGGCTTAAACCTATTAAGCTGACAGCAACCAAAAGTATGACGGGTAACGTAAGGGACCAGTTATTCCCTCCTAGGTTGCCCATGGTCCAAAAGGTCAATTCCCGTAATTCTTCGTCCGTACTGATGAGGGTCAGGATGCCAATAAAAGAACCGACAATCGCATTCACTGCAATACCAGCCAATAAGAGGGTAATAATGGTAAACTGTCCTTGCCTATTGCTGAGTTTATAAATAATGCCACACACACCAAGGCAACCTAACATAGCGCCTATTGGCAGAGCGTAAGAGCCAAAATAGGACATGGCATTTGGGAACAGGCTATTTCCCAATACAATAATGACCACGGCGCCGAAGGCTCCGCCTCCTGCTACTCCTATTAAGCCTGGATCGGCTAAAGGGTTACGAAACAAAGCTTGCATGGCGGCACCACAAATACCTAATGCCGCTCCAACTGCCATCGCCAGCAAGGTACGAGGTAAGCGAATTTCCAATAAAACATGGGTGCTCAATGTGTAATCTTGTGAAGGTGTGTGGACTAGCTCTTGAAAAATTTGGCTAAAAGACAATGGCACAGCGCCGATTGTGATGGACAAAATGGCGCTCATTAAAAGTAAGCTTAGGGTAAATGGCTTGGCCATAAATTGCTTTTTGCTGCGTTCAGAGCTCAGCGTTAACGTGTCCATCATGAGCCGTGCCCAGTGTTAGCCTGCTGGTTGTCATAACGAAATTGATAACCCGATGGCAGGGGAAATGAATCATGTATCATTGTGCCTAGCTCAACAATGGCTTGTGGTGTTCTCGGTCCAAAGCCCAATAAATAGCCACCATCAATACTGTAGACGGCATTATTTTTCACCGCTTTGGTGTATTTGAAGTGGGCCAGTTTGGCCACTGACTCTAGGGGCGCGTCTGGACGATTCATTACCACAATCACATCCGGATTGAGATCAAGGGCAGCTTCGGGAGAGAGCTTTATCCAGCCTTTTTCATTTTTCAGGGCGTTGTCACCGCCAGCGGCCGTTATCGTTGTGTGAGCGGAAGTATGATTGCCCGCTGCAATAGGTGAACCATTTTGTAATGTCAGCAAAAATAACACTTTAGGTTTGATGGCAGAGATTTCTCGTTGTCTGTTATTAGCGTATTCGAGGGCATCAATGTCGAGCTGAATTTCCTGAATTAATTGCTCCGCTTTGGCTTCTGCATTTACCAGTTTACCCACTTCACGAATTTTCTTTTTAATGGCAGGAATGGAACCGTCTTCTTCTATGATAACGGTTTTAAGGCCTACTGCTCTTACTTGCTCTAATGCTTTGCTCGGACCAGTATCATTTTCGCCAATTAATAAGTCTGGGTTTAAGGATAACAAACCCTCAACGGAAATGTTCCTAACATAGCCAAGTAATGGATGCTTTTTGTCCGCCGCTTGGTATGTACTGGTGGAATCAACAGCGATGATTTTATCTTGTTCTCCTAATCGATATAGAATTTCAGTAATTGAACCTCCGGCAACGGCAATACGTTCAGCGGCTTGGAGGGGAGAGGTGATTACTAGAGTGAGTAATAAACGCAATAAGTAAGCGGATAAAGGCTTCATGGAGTTCCCCAAATTATTATCATTTTTGTAAATGATAATTAATTGCAATTGAAAGTCAATTCCATATTTCCTATCACACTTATTTGAGTTGAGTTTCCTTGTGCCTTATTTAGAATGAGTGGCTTCAAGTAAGGATAAAATACATGAGATATCAATATCATCCATTAGGTTTTGAGGGATCTCGCATCGCGCAAGGTTTTTGGCGTTTACAAGAATGGGGCTGGTCGGCACAACAGACATTGGCTTTTATCGAGCAATGTTTGTCGCTGGGTGTGACCACATTTGATCACGCAGATATTTATGGTGACTATCAATGTGAAAGCTTGTTTGGTGAGGCGTTAAAGCTTAAACCTGAGCTTCGTGACAAGATGGAAATCGTGACTAAATGCAGTATTTTGTTGCCCTCCGAACAACGTCCTGAGCTAAAAGTGCATCGTTACGATTATCGAAGCGAACACATCTTGGCCAGCGTAGACAGATCATTAGACAATCTACAATGTGAGTACATTGATACCTTGTTACTGCATCGTCCAAGTCCATTGATGGATGCTGATGAAGTAGCGCAAGCTTTCTATCATTTGTTTACCTTGGGAAAAGTGAAGCACTTTGGTGTGTCGAATTTCACCCCGCAGCAGTTTGATTTGCTGCAATCGCGAATGGATGCGCCTTTAATTGTTAATCAGGTTGAGTTATCGCCTCTGGCCTTACAGCATTTTGAAGATGGTACTCTGGATCATATGCAGCGACATGCTGTTACACCAATGGCTTGGTCGCCGTTTGCTGGTGGGGATTTGTTTAACGGACATTCTGAACAAGCCCTGCGAGTACGTAATGTTCTCAATGACATCGCTGACAGTCTCGAGGTGTCTTTGGATCAGGTAGTTGTTGCTTGGTTATTAAGACATCCGGCAGGGATTTGTCCTGTTATGGGGTCCGGTAAGATTGCACGACTAAAAAGTGCGGTTGCCGCTTGTCAGATTAGCTTGAGTGATGACGATTGGTTTCGTGTCTGGATTGCTTCTCAGGGGCACCCTGTCCCCTAACTTGAGATGATTTTATAGAACGACATGGATAAAAAAGTCGCTTAGGGCGGCTTTTTTATATTCTGTATTGTGCTTTGTATGACTTGGTTAAAAAAGCGTAGCGTTTCGTAATTGTCTAGAGGAATGCTGGTTTAGTTTACATATACTTCGAGAAACTAATTCTTTTGGAGTATCTAATGAAACACATTTTCTTTTCTTATTTGTCTGTCTGTTTGGCGTTTTTCCTTTCGTTCAATGTTCAAGCTGAGTCACTCATGTCACCCAAAGACAAAGTCATTCTGACGGTGTCTGGCAACATCACTCATACCAATGTGAATGGCACTGCACAATTTGACCGAGCCATGCTCATGGAGCTTGGCTTTGTTGATTTAGAAACAGCAACACCCTGGACGGAAGGTTCTGATTTGTATCAAGGACCAATGCTGAGTGGGCTTTTGAAGGCGGTAGGAGCAAAGGGGAAAACGCTAAAGGTTACCGCGTTAAACGACTACAGTGCCAAAGTGCCAGTAGAAGACGCTAGTAAATACGATGTTCTATTGGCCATGGATTTAAACGGTCAGCCAATGTCCATTCGTGATAAAGGTCCATTATTCATTCTCTATCCTTTCAGTGATATGCCTGAGTTGAACAATGAAGTCATTCATAACCGTTCTGTATGGCAAATTAAGTCTATTGTCGTTGAGTAGATAATGTATGAGTTTGTTGTCTTTACTTAGACCCGTAAAGTTGTTCACGAAGAAGCCGTCTTCCATTCTGATCTTCGTGACTGCAGCAGTGATTTTTATGGTCGCTGCAATGGGTATTTTTTATGAATTAGTAGAGCGACAAAAAGTTATCATGTCTGATGTGGAAGAAGATGCATTGTGGGCTTCTTACCAACTGGATAGAGAAGCGCTTAAATTAAGAAATTCCTTGAAGCTGTATGAAGATTTACCCAGCGAAACACGCTTAGAGGATGCACAACAACGCTTTGAAATTTTGTACAGTCGTCTCAATATTATTAAAAATGGTCTTCTGCGAGAAGTATTTTTACGTCTACCCAATTCGGAAGAGGTAATCGCTATTGTTAGCGAAAATTTAGACCAAATGGATGTTGTGTTGTTTAGCGATAGTAGGCCAGTGGATATTGATACTTTGCTAATTGACAGTAATCAAATAATGGCAGCCACGGAAGATGTTGTGTTGAATACTTTGGCCATTCGTTCGGCAGAAAAAGTACAACGCCGAGCAATTTCTTACGATTTGTTCATAAAATTGGCTGGTTTGATTGGTTTATTGACCGTCACTGTTATGGTCATTATTTATTTATTGTTTAGACAATTGCGTTTAGCAAAAGAATCTTATCGGAAATCTGTGGCGTTGACTCATGAATTAGAAACCGCCGTTCAGGTTGCCGAAGATGCCTTACAAGTGAAGTCTGATTTTATGGCGACCATGAGTCATGAAATTCGAACGCCAATGAATGCCATTTTAGGTTTTAGTTACTTGTTGTTAGAGGAAAATTTAGAGGAAAAAGTCAAAGATAAGGTGGCAAACATAAAAACCTCAGCCGACGGACTGCTTCATATTATTAATGGCATTTTGGAATTTTCGAAATTGGAGTCTGATCATGTTGAACTGGAAGAGACAGAATTTAGTCTGGATAAGGTGTTGCAATATGCTTATCAGGTGAATGTGGAATCTGCCCGTGAGCACAATATACATTTTAGTGTGAATCGTGATTTCTCTATTCAAGATCAACTCGTGGGAGATCAAACCAGACTGCAGCAAATCTTTGTTAACCTTATTGGCAATGCTATTAAATTTACTCATGAAGGGCGTGTAGATGTAAGGGTCGATTTGCAAGATAACGATACCCTGAATATTGAAATACAAGATACCGGCGTTGGAATTGCTAATGGTGTTGATGTCTTTGAAGTCTTTAAACAAGCGGATAGCAGTACCACTAGACTGTTTGGTGGAACCGGGTTAGGGCTTAGTATTACACGTCAGTTAGTGGAATTATTGGGGGGTGAAATAGGCTATCAAAGTCAAGTTGGTAAAGGTACTCGGTTTTGGGTAAATCTACCTTATCGACCCGTTAATAAAGCCTCAACGGGGAACAAATTGTGGATAATGGCAGAAGATAAATCCTTAGTAAACTTTTTGCATGACGCGAGGTTTGAAGGAGTAACCCCCTTATCGACAGAAGAGTGCGAGTATTTATTAGCTGGCAATGATTGGGATGCGGAAAAAAATCATATGCTGGTCAGCTACACCTATTATAGTCAGTTGCAAAGTAAGTCTCCGTTTTTATATCGAGCTCTACAGGATAAAGCCGCGATTTATTGTAAGAAAGATCTGTCCATAGGAGTCACAGCCTGTTCCATTTTGGTGACGCCGAAAGAAGTGCGCGAGTTACAGAGTAAGAATAAAGCCATGTTGTTTGGCAAAGCGCAACATACACTGCAAGATACCTTGAATGAGTCGCAACGTTTCTCAGTAACCAATAAACGTATTCTGTTGGCAGAAGACAACCTTATTAACGCCAATATCGTCAAAGCCATATATGAAAAAATTGGTATCCAAGTAGATTGGGTGGAAGATGGTAAGCAGGCCTTAGACAAAGTATTAAGTGAACATTATGACTTAGTTTTGATGGACATTAGAATGCCCATTATGGATGGCTATGAAGCGACGCAAGCCATAAGGCAAGCACTTGCTGATAATGCTCCAAAGATACTGTGTTTGACGGCCGATGTGTTGAAAGTGGATGAGGAACAAGGAAAACAAAAACTCTTCGACGATGTTATGTATAAACCACTGGATCATCAGCTGCTCATCAAAAAGACCATGGCGATTTTAGCGATGGCCACAAAATATGATTCAGTATCGTCGAGTGCTGAATTAGATCAACAGCAGGTTTGTTTGGCAATGGACGAGATTGAACAATTGCTCGCGGCTGGCGATGCGCTATCGGAGTCGAAAGTAAAACAATTGATTCGCCAGTTGTATCGCAAAGAACAAGTGGAGGCTTTGGAAAAAATACTGAAATACATCGGTGAATACGATTTTCGTGATGCGATGATAGGATTGAAAGAATTTAGAAGAGTCTATTTCCCATAAACTTCAGTAGTTTCTTGTTGGATAATAGGGCGCTGGAACTGAATGGGAAATGATTTAAGAGAAATGATGGACAAAGGACATCAACAGGCTGAGCAATGAAGGTATTGTGGTGACATAAAGTGGGAATGATAGCAATCATTCCCACTTTTTTACTTGTATCATTGTTTGGCTCAAGCTGCCCCACAACACTTTTTGAACTTTTTGCCGGAGCCGCAAGAGCAAGGGTCGTTACGGCCAATCTTCATTTCCGCGTTATTGACCAATGGGGTGTTCTTAGCGACGTCGTGTTCACCAGAAATATAAAACCATTGATTTTTGACCTTTTTGAACAAAGAGCGTTCGCTTAAACGGCCAATGTGTTTGCCTTCCTTGAAATGGGCAGAAAAGGCCACCATACCGGTTTTGTCTTTTTCGAGGCCGTCTTCAGTGTCGGTGACTTCTAGCTTAATCCAGTGTGTATTTTGATTACTATCGCGAATGTCATCGGCCGATTGTTTAGGGTCTTCTTTGAGTTTTTGGGTGGCGGCAATGTAGTCAAAATCACCAATAGCAAACGCGGTGTAACGAGACCGCATTAAAATCTCGGCGGTGGGGGCCGTGCCCGGGTTGTTATGATACATACCGCAACACATTTCATAAGGATTGCCCGTTCCACAAGGACAATTCGCAGGGATTGGCATAGAACGACTCCTCTGATCGCCAAAAACACTCGAAGATGCGTATAATACGGTTTTTCTTTAACGGCTAACAGGAATTATTTGTGACCGCATCGGGCCCAACGTCATTTTTTTGGTTTGATTTTGAAACAACGGGAACGGACCCAGCGAGAGATCGTCCAATGCAGTTTGCCGGCATTCGAACCGATCTCAATTTTAACCCTATTGGTGAGCCTGTCATGATGTATTGTCGTCTGGCAGAAGATGTATTGCCTCAGCCAGAAGCCTGTTTATTGACAGGTATTAGTCCACAAGATGCCAATCGAGAAGGCTTGTGTGAAGCTGAATTCATGCAAGCCGTCGAAGCGGAATTAGCATTACCTGGAACCTGTGCTCTGGGTTACAACACCATACGGTTTGATGATGAAGTCGTGCGCTATGGTTTTTATCGTAATTTTATCGATCCTTATGCACGGGAATGGCAAAATAACTGTTCTCGATGGGACATGATTGATTTGGTGCGTATGGCTTACGCAATGCGACCTGACGGTATTGTGTGGCCGAAAAAAGAAGACGGTCAAGTGTCGATGAAATTGGAAGAGTTGACCAAAGCCAATAATATCGCCCATGAACAAGCTCATGATGCCTTGTCGGATGTTTATGGCACCATTGAAATCGCCAAATTGATTCGTGATAAGCAGCCAAAGCTGTTTGATTACTACTTTAAAATGCGTCAGAAGCACGAGTTGCAACAATTTATTGATCCGGTAAGAATGAAGCCCTTTCTGCATATATCGGGAATGTTTGGTCAGGCCAAGCATTATTCCGCTTTTGTGGTGCCAATTGCCCCTCATCCTACGAATAAGAACGGTGTCATTGTTTGGGATTTGATGATGGATGCACAACCCTTGCTTGAATTGTCAGTAGAGGAAATTCGCCATCGTGTCTTTACTCGTCAAGATGAGCTGGGTGAACTGGAAAGACTACCATTAAAGGTAATTCATTTTAATCGCAGTCCAGCCGTTGCCCCAGCAACCTTTTTGAAAGATGAAAGGGTGGTGAAACGACTTGGCTTAGACGGAGAAGTGTGCCGTCATAATCTTGCCAAAATCAAACAGCATAATGGCTTAGCGGCGAAATTGAGCGATGTGTTTTTGCAAGAAGAGAGGCCCATAGATAAAGATCCAGATTTGATGCTGTATTCCGGTGGCTTTTTCTCTCGTGAAGATAAAGCGAGGATGGAAACCATACGCAGTACACCGGCACATGCCTTGTCAGAATTAAGCTTATCTTTTGACGATCGTCGTTTACCGGAAATGCTAATGCGTTACATTGGACGTAACTATTCTGAGCAGTTAAACGATCAACAGCGCATGGAGTGGGAAGAATATCGTCAGATTCGTTTGCTTGAAATAGACGGAGGAGGTTCCATTAATATGGAACAATATTTCGCCCGTTTGAATGCGTTAGCACAGGATCCAGAATTGCCCAGTAGTAAGCAAATTATGCTTCAAGACTTGGCGGATTATGCGCAAAGTATTTACCCTATGGCTATGTAAGGACAAACAATGAGTGAGCATCATAAAGGTACGCAATGGTTGGTTGGCTTTGCTGCTTTCATCATTATTATTGCTGGTTTAAAGGCCGCATCGCAGATCGTGGTGCCGTTTATGTTGGCGGTTTTCATTGCCATCATTTGTGCCCCTGCCATGTCTAGCTTGCGTCGTCGTAAAGTACCCACTTGGCTTGCTATTATTGTGGTAGTCATGCTCATTTTAGTCGGCTTGGGTTCGGTGGCCTTGTTAGTAGGAGCATCACTAGACAGTTTCTCCAGTCAATTACCAAATTATAAGCAAAGGTTTGCTGAAGAAATGTCGGGTGTTATCCGATTGCTGAATGATCTGGGGGTGCATGTTTCCTATGATCAAGTGAAGGGCTATATCGATCCTTCCTCTTTGATGCAAATGGTCGCCAATGCTTTACGTGGTTTGGGCAGTGCTTTAACCAATTTGATACTGGTGGTGATGATTGTGATCTTCATTCTATTTGAAGCTGTTGAGTTGCCACATAAATTATCCTTGGCCTTAACGGATGCGTCCCAATCCATGGGGCGATTCGAAACCTTCATTAACTCTGTTAATCGCTATTTGGTGATTAAAACCTTGGTGAGTATCTTAACTGGTGTATTGATTACTGCCTGGTTATGGGTGTTGGGCGTTGACTTTCCAATTTTGTGGGGTGTATGTGCTTTTTTGTTGAACTTTGTGCCAAACATAGGTTCTATTATTGCTGCTATTCCCGCTGTTTTGCTGGCTTTTGTGCAGCTGGGTGGTTTGTCTGCAGGACTAACGGCTCTGGGCTTCGTCGTAGTAAATTTGATTGTCGGTAACATGATAGAACCAAGATACATGGGGAGAGGCTTGGGCTTATCGACCTTAGTGGTCTTTTTATCTTTACTCTTGTGGGGGTGGGTATTTGGTCCAGTAGGCATGCTGTTGTCTATCCCCTTAACCATCATTGTTAAATTGGCCTTTGAAGCCAATCCAAAAATGCGCTGGTTGGCGATTATGTTGGATTCGGATAAAGGCGCTTCAGAAGCTGAAAAATAAGCAATTTTGTCGAGTATTAGCGCCAAACTTGGTAGCTTATTTTAGATTACTTGTATATAATGCCGCACTTAGATTTTCCTCTAGAGAAATCCCAGAGAAGTTTCGTTGAGGCATGTAAATAGTTACACGCCTTACTCCCACCAAAAGAAAGGTACACATTTACATGTCTGATGCTGATATTCAGCCTACATTTGATTCGTTGGGCTTAATTGCCCCTGTTCTTAAAGCGGTTGCTGACCTAGGTTATGAACAACCCTCTGCTATCCAAGCGCAAAGTATTCCATATCTGTTAGAAGGTCACGACCTTTTGGGGCAAGCGCAAACGGGTACAGGTAAGACGGCAGCGTTTGCTTTGCCGCTCTTGTCTCGCATTGATGTGACAGATAAAACGACACAATTACTTGTATTGGCTCCAACTCGTGAACTTGCTATTCAGGTCTCTGAAGCATTTCAAAGTTACGCTCGCAACATTCCAGATTTTCACGTATTGCCCATTTATGGCGGCATGTCTTACGACACACAATTGCGTCAATTACGCCGTGGCGTGCAAGTTGTTGTTGGTACGCCAGGACGAGTGATGGATCATATCCGTCGTAAAACCCTTAAACTGGAAACCCTAAAAGCACTTGTGCTAGACGAAGCCGACGAAATGTTGCGCATGGGGTTCATTGATGATGTTGAGTGGATTCTTGAACAAACACCTCAAGACCGTCAAATCGCTTTGTTTTCGGCAACTATGCCATCTGTGATTCGTCAAGTGGCTAAGCGTCACCTGAACAATCCTAAAGAAGTGAAGATTGCGACCAAAACCTCAACAGCAACGACTATTACTCAAAAATACTGGCAAGTAAGCGGTCTACACAAGCTAGACGCCTTGACGCGTATTTTGGAGATGAACGAGCACGATGGCATGATCATCTTCGTTCGTACTAAAGCGGCAACGGTTGAGTTGGCTGAAAAATTGACCGCTCGCGGCCATGCTTGTGAAGCCTTGAACGGTGACATTAGTCAGAATCTGCGTGAACGTACGGTTGAGCGTATTAAGAAAGGTCAAATTGATATTCTTGTCGCGACTGATGTGGTAGCGCGTGGTTTGGACGTTGAGCGTGTCAGTCACGTGGTTAACTATGATATACCATATGACACGGAATCCTACGTACACCGCATTGGTCGTACCGGACGTGCTGGCCGAACCGGTACCGCTATCTTGTTTGTAGCGCATCGTGAACGTCGTATGCTGCAAGCGATTGAGCGTGCCACTCGTCAGCCTATTGAAAAAATGAATTTGCCGACAGCATCTGATATTAATGAGCAGCGTGTTGGTCGTTTTAAACAACGTATTACGGATACATTGGATAATGAAGATCTCGATTTCTTCCTTGAATTAGTACAAAGCTACCAAAAAGAGAATGAAGTGGATCCACTAAAAATGGCGGCTGCTTTAGCGCACATGGCGCAAGGTAAAACACCATTGCTATTATCTGAGATGGAAGTGCGTCAAGAACGTCGTGAGCGTCGTGAAGGTCGTGAAGATCGTGCACCTCGTGAACGTAAGGTGCGTCCAGTAACAGCCGATGCTATGCCTTTGAAAGATGATCCAGGTATGCCAATGACACGCTACGTGGTGCAAGTGGGTTACAATGCCGGTGTTAAGCCAGGCAACATTGTCGGTGCCATTGCCAACGAAGCGTCAATCGAAAGTCGTTACATTGGTCATATTGAAATCTATGAAGATTTCGCCACTGTGGACCTGCCATCTAGCTTGAGCTCAGGTGTAATGGGTAAATTAGGCAAGATGCGTATTTGTGGTCAGCGTACTGATATTGCTAAATTGGAAAACGCCGATGAGTTGAACAAGCGTGCAGCCTCGCCATCTGGTCGTCGTCGTTCAAATGGCGGAGAGCGTCGAGGTTATGGTGATCGTCGCCGTTCAAATGGCGGTGGACGTGATCGTGGTGAACGTCGTTCACGCGCACCACGCAAAGACAGTTAATCTTGATTTAAAAAAGCCGCTTATCCAGCGGCTTTTTTGTAGCTAACTCATAAAGCATTCGTTAATTATTATTTATCTTAAGGGCAGAAGATGAACGAAATTACCATCATTAAACCAGACGATTGGCATTTACATTTTCGTGATGACGATATGTTGTTAGAAACCGTTCCTGCAACGGCACGTTGTTTTTCCCGCGCTATCGTAATGCCAAATTTGGTTCCGCCAGTGGTGAATGCGGACATGGCAATGGCTTATAAGCAGCGTATTTTAGCTGCGCGTCCTGAAGGCAGTGACTTTATGCCGCTGATGACCTTGTATCTTACTGATAAAACCAGTGTGGAAGATATTAAGGCGGCGAAAGCGGCGGGTGTGGTCGCGGTGAAAATGTACCCAGCGGGCGCCACGACAAATTCAGATTCGGGCGTGACCTCTGTGGAGTCTCGTTACCCAGTTTTTGAAGCCATGGCTGAACATGATATGTTGCTGTTAATTCATGGTGAAGTAACCCATAGTCATATTGATATCTTTGATCGTGAAAAAGAATTTATTGATCAGCACATGACAAAAATTGTTGAGAATGTACCGAATCTCAAGGTGGTGTTTGAGCATATTACCACCAAAGACGCAGCGGATTTTGTGCTGTCTGCCCGTGAAGGGGTTGCCGCGACTATTACGCCACAACATTTAATGATGAATCGCAATGATATGCTCGTGGGTGGTATACGTCCGCATTATTATTGTCTGCCTGTTCTTAAACGCGCCACTCACCAAGAAGCTTTGCGTCAAGTGGTGGCATCCGGTTCCAATCGTTTTTTCCTTGGGACGGATTCCGCGCCTCATGCTCGTAATAAAAAAGAAAATGCCTGTGGATGTGCTGGTTGTTACAGTGCTTGGTCAGCCTTGGAGCTTTACACCCAGGTATTTGAAGAGCTTGATGCGTTAGATAAATTAGAAGGTTTTGCCAGCTTGCATGGTCCAGACTTTTACGGCCTTCCTCGTAACACAGATACTGTGACACTGCTGAAAGAAGATTGGCAAGTGCCAGACAGTATTACTTTGGCGAACGGAGAGCCGATTGTGCCTTTCTATTCTGGCCAAGATGTGTCTTGGAAACTAAAAGCTTAAGCGTCAGGTTCAGCTAAATACAAAGAACCGAATTCAATAAGGGGTTCGGTTTTTTATTGAGGCTAATAGATAAAGAAAGTATTAAAGAATGGTGCGGATGGAGAGACTCGAACTCTCACGCCGTGAAGCACTGGAACCTAAATCCAGCGTGTCTACCAATTCCACCACATCCGCAAGTCTTGTAGGAAGCTGGCATCTTACCGATATTCTTAACGGATGCAAGTCTTTTGAAACTGTATTGAACAATAAATCTCAATAATGGGATGAAATAATATCGGCTATAAATTGACACAGATACTATGAAAAATGCTCTAATTAAGCATGTGATGTTGTTGTCTAGGAGGGGCTGAGTATTATGGAGAATCATTCTGTGTTCTTGTTTTTTAATCCGTTGGATTTAATGACTTTATTTGTGTTTTTTGCTTGTTGGTGGGGCTACGCTTTTTATGCTCAGTATAACTCCAAAAGACGTTCATGTTTGGTGAGCGTATTGCATCAGTTTCGCTTGGCTTGGATGTTGAGATTGTTACGTCGAGATAATCGCATTGCCGATGCTTCTGTGATGGCGAACTTGGAACGCAGCAGTTTGTTTTTTGCTTCCAGCAGTTTATTGATTATTGCGGGTCTATTTACTGCGTTTAATTATTCAGAGAAAGCATTAGGCATTATTTCTGACTTTTATTTATTGGCACCTATCAGTCAACAGGAATGGGAGTTGAAGATCATAGTGCTGGTGGTTATTTTTGCTTATGCCTTTTTTACTTTTACTTGGTCAGTTCGACAATATAACTTTTGTTCTGTGTTAGTCGGCAGTGCTCCTTTAGCAACCGAACGGGGTATTGAAGACAGTGAACGAGAACTTTATGCTAGCCACATGGCGCTAGTCTGCAGTTTGGCCGCGAACCAATTCAACTATGGTTTAAGAGCTTATTATTTTGCTATGGCGTTTTGTGGTTGGTTTTTGGGGCCATATTTCTGTATGGCGGCCAGTGTGATAGTGGTTGGAGTGCTTTATCGTCGAGAATTTCGCTCCAAAACCTTTAAAACCTTAAGTCGTGGATTGGTGATGACGTCAAATGCTGCCTAATTTCCCCAAGCCAGTTTCTGAAGACAATCGCCCAGTTAATCGTACTGTAAAGGTCGATGACAAATTGTACAATTATTTGATTGATCACTCGGTACGAGAATCTCAAGTATTAGAAGATTTACGTCGGGAAACGGCACAATACCATATGGCACGCATGGCGCTTTCGCCAGAAGTCGGCCAGTTTTTAACCTTATTAGTAAAGCTGTTAAACCCTCAAAAGGTGATGGAGATTGGTGTCTTTACTGGTTATAGCACCATTTCTATTGCTTCGGGCTTGTCTGCTAATGCCAGCATGTTGGCAATAGATAAAAAACAAATGTGGCTCGATATTGCGAATAAATACCTAGTGCAAGCTGACCTATCGGCAAAGGTGGACACCTTGTGTGCTAGTGCGCTGCAAGTGATGCAAGAAAAAGTGCAGCAAGAAAGTGAAAGTTTCGATTTCCTCTTTATCGATGCGGATAAGGCCAACTTACTGAATTACTATTCCCTCGGCAAAAAGCTCTTGCGTTCTGGTGGCTGCATGGTGATAGACAACACCTTGTGGTGGGGGAATGTGGCTGATGAAAGCTTCGATGACAAAGACACTAAGATTGTGCGCCGACTTAATGACACTATTCATCAAGATCCTGATGTCAGTTTGTCACAATTGCCCATAGGTGATGGCTTGACCTTAGTGCGAAAAAATTAGCGCACAGCCGAGCAAGAATTTGAAAAACCACAAAAAAATTGCGTATAAGCCTCTTGAAATCCCATCAAGAGGCTTTATTTATGTTGCACATGTGAAAACTGATATACCTTCGCCTTCTTTATGGGAAGGTTCAATCAACTAGGAGCAATAAATAACATGGCAACTGATACTCAAAAAGAAACGTTAGGGTTTCAGACGGAAGTAAAGCAACTACTTCATTTGATGATCCACTCTTTGTACTCAAACAAAGAAATCTTTCTTCGTGAACTTATTTCAAATGCGTCTGATGCGGTAGATAAGCTTCGCTTTGAGTCTGTCTCGAACGCTGACCTATTATCTGATGACCCAAATCTTCGTGTGCGTGTTGAGTTTGATAAAGACACAGGCACCGTCATTATTGATGACAATGGTATTGGTATGTCTCGTGAAGAGGCCATTGCTAACTTGGGTACCATTGCCAAATCTGGAACATCGGCATTTCTGGAACAGCTCAGTGGCGACCAGAAAAAAGACAGCCAGTTGATTGGTCAATTTGGTGTGGGCTTCTATTCTGCTTTTATCGTCGCTGACAAGGTAACGGTTGAGACGCGTCGTGCCGGTACGGCTGAAGGTGAAGCGGTACGTTGGGGATCTGACGGTTCTGGTGAATTTACGATTGAAAACATCGAAAAAGCCACCCGTGGTACACGCATTACTTTGCACTTAAAAGCAGACGAGAAAGAGTTTGCTGACAACTACCGTTTGCGTAGCTTGGTGACAAAATATTCCGATCACATTTCCATTCCAGTAGAGATGGAAAAAGTGGTTTATCCAGAAATGGATGAAGAGGGTAACCCAAAACCTGTCGATGAAAATAAAGCCCCTGAGTTTGAAGCGGTAAACTCAGCGAAAGCTTTGTGGACTCGCCCTCGTAACGAAGTAAAAGACGAAGAATACCAAGAGTTCTACAAGCACATTTCACACGATTTCCAAGAGCCATTGAAATGGTCGCACAACAAGGTTGAGGGTAAGTTGGAATACACTAGCTTGCTTTACATTCCTTCCAAAGCGCCATACGACCTATGGAATCGTGATATGCAGCGCGGCCTGAAGTTGTATGTGCAGCGTGTTTTCATTATGGACGAAGCGGAAGCTTTCCTTCCTCCATACATGCGCTTCGTGAAAGGGGTGGTCGATTCTAATGACCTTTCTTTGAATGTGTCTCGTGAAATCCTGCAAAACGACAGCGCAGTGGATTCTATGCGCTCTGCTTTGACTAAGCGTGTTCTGGATATGCTGTCTAAAATGGCGAAGAACGACCCAGAAACCTACCAAACTTTCTGGAATGAGTTCGGTAATGTGCTGAAAGAAGGCCCAGCGGATGACATGGGCAACAAAGACAAGATTGCGGCCTTGTTGCGTTTCAGCTCAACTCACACAGACAGTGCTGATCAAACAGAATCTTTGGCTGACTATGTTTCTCGTATGAGCGAAGGTCAAGATAAGATCTACTACATCTACGCAGAAAATCACAACACAGCTAAAAACAGCCCGCACCTAGAAATCTTGCGTAAGAAAGGTTTTGAAGTCTTGTTGTTAAGTGATCGTATTGATGAATGGATGATGTCATCTCTACAAGAGTTTGAAGGTAAGTCTTTCCAAGACGTGACCAAAGGCAAACTTGATATCGCTGAAGATGAGAGCGAAGAAGCTAAAAAAGAGAAAGAAGAAAAAGCAGAGCAAATTAAACCTCTTCTAGAGCGCATGAAAAACGTCTTAGAAGAGCAAGTTGCCGATGTGAACTCAACGGATCGTCTAACCAACTCACCAGCTTGTTTGGTGGTAGGTGAATACGATATGGGTCTGCAGATGCGTCGTTTGCTTGAGCAGGCGGGTCAAAAACTGCCAGATTCTAAGCCTACCTTGGAAGTGAATCCAGATCACCCAATCGTGGTGAAAATGGATGCGGAAGCGGACGAAGAGCGTTTCGCTGACATGGCTTGGTTGTTGTTCGAACAAGCCACTTTGTCAGAAGGTGGTCAGTTAGAAGACCCTGCAACCTTTGTTTCTCGCATGAATAAGTTGATTGTGCAATTAAGCCAATAAGCCAACTTCTTCTCTGAAAAGCCGGTGTGGCCATTAGGTCATACCGGTTTTTTTGTGCCTGTTTTTTTTATGGTTAATACAATACAGTTAACCAGCATTATGACAATAAAGAGGCAAAGCGACTTATGGCGTTGCCTTGACAAAAAGCTCAGGGCTAGACTGGATGAACTTTATGAATGGAGGTGATCTATGAACCAAGATTTTGATTTTTTGTTTAAACACAATATCGAGCGACAGCATTATCAAATAGGTGCAGAGGCGAATTCTACTCCTTTACAGATAATCCTCTGGCCAACTTTCTCCGGTTTGAGTGATTTTGAAAAGCAGTTTGCAGATCGTTTAGCCGCACAAGGTTACGCGGTAACGGCGATTGATTTATACGGTCAGGGGCAAAACCCTCAAGACTTACCCGCAAAGCAAGCCAAAATGGGAGCCTTGCTGGCTGAAGCGGAATCTTTGCATGGCTTGCAACTGGAATTAACTCAGCAGGCATTGCAGGGAAATTCTCCTATTGTGCACATTGGTTTTTGCTTGGGTGGACGTTTGGCGTTAGAAGCGGGATTGCATTTTAAAGAAACCCTAGGGGCGGCAAGCTTTCATGGTTTGATGTCTTTCTATCGAGCGCAATCGGCAGAACTCGCCAATCAAGACGTAAAACTCATGATCATGAATGGATATCAAGATCCTTTGGTGAGCGATCAAGATGCTCAAGCTGCCAAAGAGTACTGGTCTGACTTGGGGATTGATTTTCAGTTTTTTGATTTTGGTAACACTGTGCATTCCTTTATGCTACCAAGTGCCAACAATCCTGATCATGGTAGCCAATATAACCCTGTCGTGGCTAAGCGTGGTTTTGCTTACCTCACGCATTTTTTAGCGGAATTGTCTTAAATCGCCCACTCATTTGGTGAGTATTGCTGTTAACGACAGTTGATTATCAATAAAAAGCCACTTCATCGTTCAATGAAGTGGCTTTTTTAGTTTATTAAGAACAAAGCAATGCTGATGCTTATCTTTTTGGAACAGGGCGTTGGATGATGGATTCGCCATCTTTATTGAAAAGGTAGCAATCCTGTGTCTTGATGCCAACGGTGATGTTTTCGCCATGACGCGTTAAGTTGCCCCCACTGATCTCAATGGTCAGTTTTTCATTGCCGTATTGACCGTATAGATAGGTTAGGCCACCAAGGTGTTCCGCCACGTCAATGTCTAAATTCAAACTAAAGTCAGCCGACTCTGTGTCTTCAGTGATGTGTTCAGGGCGCACGCCCAATTTGATCTGGCTGTTCACTGATACCTTGTTGGTATCAACGGGTAATTGAATGCTTTGTCCTGCGACCGCAATGGTGGCTAAGTTGTCAGCATCGATACTGGTGATGCTGGCGGCAAGGAAATTCATTTTTGGTGAACCAATGAAGCCTGCGACAAATTCGTTATTAGGGTTGTGGTAAAGCTCTAATGGCGAGCCAACTTGCTCCACGTTACCGGCACGCAATACGACGATTTTGTCTGCCAAGGTCATGGCTTCTACTTGATCGTGAGTCACGTAAATCATGGTGGATTTGAGGCGATTATGCAGTTGTGCAATCTGGATGCGCATATCAACACGTAATTCGGCATCCAAGTTGGACAAAGGCTCATCGAATAAGAAAACCTCAGGTTGACGCACAATGGCGCGGCCAATGGCGACACGTTGACGCTGACCACCTGAAAGTTGTTTGGGTTTGCGGTCAAGCAATTCGTTTAATTGCAAAATATTCGCAGCATTCGCCACTTGTTCTTTGATTTTTTCTGCTGCAATACCATTCATTCGCAGGCCAAAACTCATGTTCTCTTCCACTGTCATGTGAGGGTAGAGAGCATAAGATTGGAAAACCATGGCCACACCGCGATCCGCTGGTGCGACGTCATTCATGTTAACGTTGTTGATCTCTAGGCTGCCTTCGGTGATGTCTTCAAGGCCGGCTATTAAGCGCAAAAGGGTAGACTTACCACAACCTGATGGACCGACAAAGACAACAAATTCGCCGTCTTTTAAATCCAGGTTGACGCCATGAATGGTTTCTATGTCATTAAATCGTTTGATGACGTTTGTTAGTTTTATCGTCGCCATAATGGACTTTTCCTATGCTATTTTGAGGCCTTGGCCCCCATTCGAATGGATACTTTCGTACAGGCGTCTTTGACCAGTGTTTGAAAGTGTTGAAAGCGAGTATCATCGACGCGGAATTTCGGAGCGGTAATGCTCATCGCGGCAATGGGTTCATGATTGTGATTTAAAATCACCGAGGCCGCGCATTGGATGCCTTCTTCGTGTTCTTCTAAATCTAAAGAAACGCGACTGGTACGGATTCGGCTAAGCGCCGCGCGTAATTCAGTCTCGTTTTTTAAGGTGGCTTGGGTGTGTTCAATAAAGCTTTGTTCTTGGATGGCTTGCGCCAAACTCGCTTCATCTAAAAATGCCAGCATGGCTTTGCCAACACCGGTGCAATAAGCTGGGCCTTTTTTGCCCACTGCCGAAAACAAGCGCAGACTCTTTTGGCTTTCTAACTTGTCTATATAGATGACTTCGCCACGGTCTAACACAGCTAGGTGGATGGTTTCGCCTGTTTCTTGCCAAAGAGATTTCATTTGATCTGCGGCAATATCACGAACATCCATGCTCGCCCAAGCCTGATGAGCTAATTCTAATAAACCATAGCCTGGGTGATAGAGTTGGCTTTCTTCGTCAAAACGCACTAAACCTTTATCAGCAAGTGAGGTGAGGGTGCGGTGTGCAGTGGCTTTTGGTAGGTCGGTTTTTTCAACCAATTCAGCAAAGCGTAAAGGCACAGGTGTCATACACACTTCTTGCAGAAGGGTAAGTGCCTTATCGAGAGAGGAACCACCTGTTTTGTTGTCCGATACCACCATTGTTTTTACCTTGGTTTTTTCTTGTTATTTGGGGTCAAAAACACCCTGTTAAAAATGTTCTGAAAACAGTATTGCAAAAAATGGAACTTTATTCCATTATTTTATTAGGCGAGTTAAGTGTCAAGTTTTGCAATTGATGCTAATCACAAAAATAAAGTTATAAAAATAAAGAGGTATGTGCGCCATGCAGAAGTTGCATAGCAAACAGCAGCAATGGATGCCGGTTCTGTTTTTAGCACCCGCAGTCATTTTGTTTGTAGTCTACGTTATTTTTCCCATATTACAGAGTATCTGGTTAAGCTTTTACGAATGGGATGGTATCGGCGACAAGGTATTCGTTGGTTTTGATAACTACATCGAGTTGTTCGATGATTATCAATTCTGGGTGGCGTTGAAAAACAATATTTATTGGTTGGTTTTCTTTATGCTGGCGCCGCCAATTGGACTCGCCATTGCGCTGTTCCTCAATCAAAAAGTCATGGGTATTCGTGTTGTTAAATCCATGTTCTTTTTTCCTTTCGTTATTTCACAGGTTGTTGTCGGTCTAGTGTTCTCTTGGTTCTACGATCCGTCTTTTGGCTTATTCAATAAAGCCATTGGTGTGTTTGGTTTTGAGCCAGTTGCGGTTTTATCAGACGAAAACTGGGTTACCTTTGGCATCATAGTGGCGGGGCTATGGCCGCAAATTGCTTACTGCATGATCTTGTACCTCACAGGCTTAAATAACCTCAATCCGGATCAAATCGAAGCCGCACGTTTGGACGGTGCACATGGTTGGAAAATGTTACGTCATGTGATCTTGCCTCAGTTGCGACCAGCAACCTTTATTGCTGTGGTGGTAACCGTGATAGGGGCGCTGCGTAGCTTCGATTTGGTGGCGACCATGACCAGTGGCGGGCCGTTTGGTTCTTCCAGTGTATTGGCCTACTTCATGTACGAACAATCCATTTTCAATTATCGCGCGGGCTATGGTGCTGCTATCGCGACGGTATTGTTCTTAATTATGGATGTCTATATTGCCTACTTCTTGTGGCGTATGCTGAAGAGTGAGAAAGCCTAATGTTTCCTACACCTGTTGAAAAACGATCTTTACCTTTTAATCTGAGTTACCGTGTTGCTATTTGGGTCGCTTTGTTGCTCTGGTTGCTGCCGTTAATTGCTGTCATGTTGACCTCGGCGCGATCCACTGCGGACATTAACGCGGGTAACTATTGGGGCATACCATCTGAGTGGATGTTACTAGAGAACTATACTCTGGTGTTCACTGAAACCCCTATGTTTCGCTATTTGTTGAACTCTTTGATTATTACCTTACCAGCTGTATTTGGTGCCGTAGCCCTGTCTACATTAGCGGGTTACGCCCTTGCCAAATTTAAATTTCGCGGCAATGTGGCCATGTTTGCTACCTTTATTGCGGGTAACTTTGTGCCATTTCAGATTTTGATGATTCCGGTGCGTGATTTAACAATAGGCATGGGGTTATACGATACGGCAACGGGTCTGATTATCTTTCATATTGCCTTCCAAACCGGCTTTTGTACCTTGTTTATGCGTAACTTCATTGTGGGGTTGCCAGATGAGTTGATTGAAGCGGCGCGTGTTGAAGGTGTCAGCGAGTGGAAAATATTCTGGTATGTTGTTTTGCCTTTGGTAAGGCCCGCTTTAGCGGCCTTGTCTGTATTGATATTTACCTTTATTTGGAACGACTACTTCTGGGCATTAGTCCTAGTGCAAAGTGATGAAGTTCGACCTATTACTGCTGGCATCAGTGCGTTGAAAGGTCAGTGGATGGCGTCTTGGCAGTTAATTGCAGCGGGTTCCATTGTGGCGGCGTTACCACCGGTTATCTTGTTCTTTGCCATGCAGCGTCACTTTATTGCTGGTCTGACTCTGGGGGCCACAAAAGGGTAATCGCCATGTCTCTATCACAACAAACAAGTTTGTACCGTGTCGATCAAGGTGACAAAACATTGGTGATTGCTTGTCATCAAAAAGCGTCCCCTGAATTGGTGTTTTTTGGTGATGCTTTGCCAAAAGAGACGTCATTAGAGTCAGTGTATTTGTCACAACAAGCGGGTATTCCTCAGGCCATGCTGGATCAGCCAGCTGCGATGAGCCTCATTCCAGAAGCGGGTCGTGGTTGGTTGCAATCGCCAGCCGTGGAAGCGCACGCCATAGACCGTCCAGTATGGGCCATGTGCTGGCAACAGGTTCGCGTCGACCTGCAAGGTCACGACATATTTATTGCGCTTGAAGACCCGATTGCCCAGCTGGCGCTGACATTACAAATTGGCTTGTTGCCTTCAGGGGTGTTGCGCCAGCAAGTGACATTAACCAACTTGGGTTCTGCTCATGTCCAAGTGCAGCGTTTGGCTTGTACCATGCCGGTGAGTGTCGAGTTAACGGAACGCATCAGCTTTTACGGTCGTTGGTGTCAAGAATTCCAACAAGCTAGAGAGCCGTGGCAAAGTACTTGGCAGCAAGAGAATCGCAATGGCCGAAATGGTCATGCCAACTTTCCAGGCGTGATCTTGGGGGAATCGGGCTTTACCGAGCAACAAGGTCAAGTGTTGGGCATGCATTTGGCGTGGAGTGGTAATCACAGATTAAAAGCCGACTACAGCATTGAAGGGCATCGCTATTTGCAAGCAGAAGCCTTGTACTTGCCTGGAGAAATAGTGCTCGAAGCGAATGAAAGTCTGACATCGCCGCCAATGTTGGTCAGTCATAGTTCTTGTGGAGCAAATCAAATGAGTCAGGCTTTCCACTGCGAAGCCCGAGCTCGATTGCAATTAAACAAACCTCGACCTGTTCATTTAAACACTTGGGAAGCCTTTTACTTTGATCATGACATGACCAAATTAAAAGAGTTAGCCTCAGCGGCGGCTGAGGTCGGCGTGGAACGCTATATATTGGACGATGGCTGGTTCAAAGGGCGTAATGATGATCATGCTGCCTTAGGGGATTGGTTTGTTGATGAAGCCAAATACCCAGATGGTCTCATGCCTCTAATCCGTCATGTAAAAGCATTAGGCATGGAATTTGGACTTTGGTTTGAGCCTGAAATGGTGAACCCAGATTCCGACTTGTATCGCGCTCATCCAGAATGGGCGCTGCAACTGCCACAATACAGTGCCTGTTTAGGGCGCAATCAATTGGTGCTCAATCTCGCCATTCCAGAAGCCTATGATTATCTGCGTGAGCGCTTATTCGATCTTTTCAAAGCCTATCCCATTGATTATGTGAAATGGGATATGAACCGAGATTATTCTCAACCCGGTGGTGCCATTGCACCGCAAGCGCACGCTCAGGTAATGGCCTTGTACCGTTTGTTGGCAGAGATCAATCAAGCCTTTCCTAATATGGAAATCGAAAGTTGCTCCTCTGGTGGCGCACGAGTGGATTTTGGTATTTTGAATTTCACTAAACGCTTTTGGGCATCGGATTGTAATGATGCCTTGGAACGTCAAAGCATACAGCGTGGCTTCAGTTACTTTTTCCCCCCCGAAGTCATGGGCTCCCATATTGGGCCTGACAAGAGTCATACCACGAGTCGTGTGCACGATGTGGCATTTCGTGCCGGCACGGCCATGTTAGGTCATCTTGGTATTGAGTGGAATTTGTTGGAAGCCAATGCCCAGCAAAAAGCCACTATTGCCAATTGGATTAAACAATACAAGCGTACTCGTGATTGCCTTCATCAGGGGAACAATTGGCGTTTGCCGAGCGCAGATGGCCGTGCACAAACCCAGTGGGCGCTTAGTCAAGACGCGCAGCAAGGGGTCGCGGCTTACTGCCAGCTTGCCATGCCAAAGCAAGCGCAAACCTTGCCGATTCGCTTACCTGGCTTAATTGCTGAGCAGAATTACCAAGTTACAGTATTAGAACACAGCCCTTTACCAGGTCATTTAATGAAAGCCAAACCGGCTTGGTGGGACACAGAATTACATTTAAACGGTGCCAGCTTGATGCAGATCGGAGTGCAACTTCCCATCTTAGATCCAGAGTCCATTGTCTTATTGGAAGTCAAGGCTGTGCCCAGTTCGGAGAAAAACGCATGAGTGATGATAACAAAAGCAAAAAGCCGTTACGTAGCCAAGAATGGTACGGAAAACTCGATAAGGACGGCTTTATTCATCGCAGTTGGATGAAAAACCAAGGCTTACCAGATCACAGTTTTGATGGTCGACCTATCATTGGTATCTGTAACTCTTGGAGTGAGTTAACACCTTGTAATGCCCACTTACGCGAATTGGCTGAATACGTGAAGCGCGGTGTATGGGAAGCGGGCGGTGTGCCGCTTGAATTCCCTGTAATGTCGCTGGGTGAAACGCAAATGAAACCGACGGCCATGCTGTTTCGAAACCTGATGAGCATGGACGTAGAAGAATCCATTCGAGCCTACGGTATGGACGGCGTGGTTTTATTAGGTGGTTGTGACAAGACAACGCCTGCGCAATTAATGGGGGCCTGTTCGGTGGATTTGCCGGCCATTGTAGTGAGTTCAGGTCCTATGTTGAACGGTAAATATCGTGGTAAAGACATAGGCTCAGGTACCGATGTATGGAAATTCAGTGAGGCAGTGCGTGGTGGCAAAATGAGTCTAGACGAATTTATGCGCGCTGAATCTGGTATGTCACGCTCTCGTGGTACCTGTATGACCATGGGAACCGCGTCCACCATGTCTTGTTTGACCGAAGCTTTGGGTATGTCTTTACCGGAAAACGGTACGCTTCCGGCAGTAGACGCTCGTCGTCAGGCGTTGGCTCATTTGACCGGTATGCGCATTGTGGAAATGGTCAAAGAAGACCTCAAACCATCGGACATATTGACCAAATCGGCGTTTGAAAATGCCATTCGAGCCAATGCCGCCATTGGAGGTTCGACCAATGCTGTGGTGCATTTATTGGCGATTGCAGGTCGTGTCGGTGTGGAGCTGACATTGGATGATTGGGATCGCATCGGCGCCGAAATTCCCTGTCTGGTTGACCTCATGCCGTCTGGTCGTTTCCTAATGGAAGATTTCCACTATGCTGGTGGTTTTCCTGCCTTAATCCAACGCTTGAAAGGCGCCTTTGATATGCAGGCGATGACGGTGTCGGGTTCCAGTCTTGCCGACTCAACCAAAGAAGCGGAATGCTTTAACGACGAGGTTATTCGACCGCTAGACAAACCACTGCGCGAAAAAGCGGGTATTGCAGTACTGAAAGGCAACCTATGTCCACAAGGTGCCATTATTAAACCCAGTGCCGCCACGCCAGCTTTGCTGCAACACACGGGCAAAGCCGTGGTGTTTGAAAACATTGAAGATTACAAGGCACGTATCGATTCACCTGAACTGGAGGTGGACAAAGACTCTATTTTAGTGCTGAAAGGCTGTGGTCCTAAAGGTTATCCAGGTATGCCAGAAGTGGGCAACATGGCACTGCCAAGCAAGTTGTTAGAGCAAGGTATCACCGACATGGTGCGCATCAGCGATGCTCGTATGAGTGGAACAGCCTTTGGGACTGTGGTGTTGCACGTGGCACCAGAAGCCACCATGGGTGGCCCATTAGCACTGGTGAAAAATGGCGATGAAATTACCTTAGATGTAACTGGACGTGGTTTGCATTTACACATTTCGGATGAAGAGATGGCAGAGCGTCAAGCGAACTGGCAAGCACAAGAGAGTGAGTATCAGCGCGGTTACGCCAAACTTTATATCGATCATGTGATGCAAGCCGATCGCGGAGCCGATCTTGATTTCTTAGTGGGCAAAAGTGGCTCAAAAGTGAGTAGGGAGTCTCATTAATGGCAAATAATAACAATAAAACCTCTTACCCAAGTTTGGCTGGGCGACATGCTTTGGTCAGTGGCGGCGCATCTGGCATAGGTGAGGCGTTGGTGCGTGCTTTAGCAGCACAAGGCTGTAAAGTCAGCTTTTTTGATATTGATCAGAAGGCTGGAGACACCTTAGTAAGTGAATTGCAACAACAGGGTCATCAGGCGCATTTTAACTTGGTGGATCTAACGCAAATTGAGCTATTAAAAACAACCATTGCCGCACGCATTGATGTTTGGGGTGCGGTGCGTATCTTGGTCAATAATGCGGCCAATGATCATAGGCACAGTTTGCAAGAATTGACCTCAGAGCAGTTTGATCAATGCATGGCGGTGAACCTCAAGCATCATTTCTTTGCAGCTCAAGCGGTTGCACCGGGAATGGCCGCCGCTGGTGGCGGCAGCATTATTAACATGAGTTCCAATTCTTGGATGCTAGGTTTGGCTGGTTACCCAGGTTATGTCACAGCCAAAGCAGGTATCTCTGGTTTGACCAAAGGCTTAGCCCGCGAGCTTGGTGCAGACAAAATCCGTGTGAATACGGTATTGCCAGGCTGGGTCATGACGGAAAAACAAAAACGCTTGTGGCTAACGCCTGAAGCGGAAGCGGAATTAATGACCCAACAAGCCTTAAAAGAAAAGATTGAGCCTGAAGATGTGGCGGATCTGGTGCTCTTCTTGGGTGCGGATGACAGTCGTATGATTTCAGGTCAGAGTCTTGTCGTCGACGGAGGGCGTTTGTAATGACCTCCGTAAAATCTGTTTCGCCATTATCAAATTCCTCAGCAAACTTCATTGCAGTAGATTGGGGAACCACCAACCTGCGCGCCTTTTTGATGAATCAGCAGGGGCAAATCCAAGCTCAGCGAAGCAGTGATAAGGGGATGTTAACGCTGTCGAGTGACGAGTTTGAGACTGTTTTAGCGGATTTGCTTGGCGATTGGCTTGAAACCGGCTTACCCATATATATGGCGGGCATGGTTGGCAGTCGTGGTGGCTGGCAAGAAGTGCCTTATCAAACCTGCCCTATGCCATTAACTGAGCTTGCCAATCATCTGCATTGGTTAACGACCTCATTGCCAAATCAAGTCGCCATCGTACCGGGCCTGCAAAGTCAGGGTGTTGCTGGTATGGCGGATGTTATGCGCGGTGAAGAAACTCAGTTGTTAGGCGCGTTGGATTGGTTGGAAAGTCACAATCTAATTAGTGAAGATCGGGTGTTTTGTTTGCCTGGAACTCACTGTAAATGGGTTCAAATTGAACAAGGGCAAGTGACGGGCTTCTCAACGGCCATTACCGGTGAGCTGTTTGCTCGTCTGAATGATGAATCCAGTTTGGTAAAAGGCTTGCCCCAATCAAGTGAATTAAACGAGCACGCTTTCCTACAAGGTCTTCAAGCCAGCCAACAAGCAGGTGGCATCATGCACCAATTATTCAGTGCACGCAGCCGTTATGTGTGTGGTGAATTGGCCGCCGATGAAGTGCGTGATTATTTGTCGGGCATAGTAATAGGCCACGATGTAAATGATATTTTGGCAGATCTACCTCAGCCAGTGAAAAGTGTATTGATTATAGGCAGCAAAGGGCTAAATGAGCGCTATCAACTCGCCTTAGCTCAACAGGGTCTTAAAGTTGATTTCATGGAAGCGGGTGAGGCTAGTATTCGTGGTTTAAAACGTTTGGCAAATTTAACGTCTCCTACGCCAAATTTAGCAGAGGGAAAATAAAATGACGCATTCCTTTGATGCATTTATGCAAGAATTTCCTATGGTTGCCATTTTGCGAGGTGTGCAACCAGATGAAGTGGTTGAACATACGCAAGTCTTATTAAATGCCGGCTTTAAGATGATTGAAGTACCATTGAATTCTCCGGATCCCTTTACCAGCATTCGTCTTTTGCAAGATACCTTTGGTGAGCAAGCCTTAATTGGTGCGGGAACGGTTTTAACACAGCAAGACTTGGCGAAACTCATTGCCACTGGTGCGGGCTTGATGGTTTGTCCTCATACCGATGTTGAGCTGATTAAAACCGCAAAACAAGCCGGATTATTTGCCTTGCCGGGCTTTTTCACTGCCAGCGAAGCCTTTGCTGCCTTACATGCGGGGGCCGATGGCTTAAAACTCTTTCCGGCAGAAGCCTTACCTTCACTTAAAGTGATTAAAGCCTTGGGCGCGGTGATTCCGAGTGATACTTGGATTTGCCCTGTGGGAGGTGTCACACCTGATAATGTGGCGGAATACTTTACCGCCGGTGCCAAAGGTTTTGGTTTGGGTTCGGCCTTGTACAAAAAAGGCCAATCTGTTGCCACAACAAAAGCCAATGCACAGGCGTTTGCAAATGCTTGGCAAGCTTGGCAGGGAGCTAACTAAAATGCAGCAAATCAGTGTACAACGTCATCAATTGGCAGAAGGCCCGTTTTGGTGCGCACAGCAGCAAGCTTTGTATTGGGTAGACATTCCAGCTTGTCAGGTGTGGTGTTGGCATCAGGCCAGTAATCAAACCCAGCATTGGACCTTGCCGAAAAAAGTTTCGGCCGTCTTTACCACGCAAGGTGAGCGTCTGTTAGTGACCTTGGCAGATGGCGTTGCTTATTTGGATAAGCGAAGCGGTGAGCTGGAATACTTGTGTGAGCTTGATGCAGACATTCCAGGTAATCGTAGTAACGATGCTAAGTGTGACCCAGACGGTACTTTGTGGGTAGGAACCATGGATGACGCTGAGCAAAAAGCCAGTGGTCGTTTATGGAAAGTCACTTCTGAAGGTAAGAAAACCCTGATGTTAGAAGGCATTGGTATTTCCAACACCTTGGCGTGGGACTTATCTCGTGGTCGTTTTTACTTTGGCGATTCCATGACTCGCAAAGTACACGCGTTTCCTTATCCAGAATTCTACGATATTCGTTCTCAGAAACCTTTTTTTGAAGTGAAGGAAGGCATTGGGGCGGATGGTTCTTGTATTGATCAGCAAGCTTGTTTGTGGAATGCCAATTGGGACGGTTCTCGCATTGTGCGTTATAGCCCTGAAGGTGAGGTGTTACAGACGATTGAATTGCCATTTAAAAAGCCAACCAGTTGTGTTTTTGGTGGTGTGGATGGCAATACTTTATTTATCACTTCTGCCAGTGTGGCAAGCAGTGAAGAAGAACTGGCTAATCAGCCATTAGCAGGTCATGTGGTGGCGATCGATCTTAAAGCAGAGTACGGCATAGACGTGGCAGGTGAGCCAAGCCAGCCGTTTGCTGGAGCATAAAATGAAATTAGGTGTGTGTTATTACCCAGAGCATTGGCCAAAAAGCCGTTGGCGAGCCGATGCTGAGCATATGAAAAAAATCGGCATAGAGTACGTTCGTGTCGGTGAGTTTAGTTGGAGCACCATTGAACCAACACCGGGCGAATTGCACTGGCAATGGTTGGACGAATCACTGGATATTTTGCATGAATACGGTTTGAGAGTGATCCTTGGTACACCGACTGCAACACCACCTAAATGGTTGGTGGATCGTTATCCTGGCATGTTGGCGAAAGATGAACAGGGTCGCGTACGGGGTTTTGGTTCGCGTCGTCACTACACCTTTGCCAGTTTGGAATATCGAGAAGAATGCCGTCGTATCACCAGTTTGATGGCGCAGCGTTATGGTCAGCATCCAGCGGTTGCCTCTTGGCAAACTGACAATGAGTTTGGCTGTCACGATACGATTTTGAGCTATGCAGAAGCGGATTTAGCGGCATTCCGTATTTGGTTGAAAGACAAATATGACACCATTGAGGCGCTAAATCAGGCTTGGGGTAACGTGTTTTGGAGCATGGAATACCGCAGCTTTGATGAAATAGAATTGCCAAATTTGACGGTAACCGAAGCCAATCCTTCTCACCGTTTAGACTTTCAGCGTTGTTGTTCCGATCAAGTGGTGGCCTACAACAAGTTACAGGTGGATATCTTGCGAGAGCATTCTGCCGGTCGTGATTTGGTTCATAACTACATGGGCTTTTTCACGGCGTTTGATCATCACAAAGTGGGACAGGATCTCGACGTCGCCAGCTGGGACACTTACCCACTCGGTTTTCTCGATCAAGAAGCCATTTACAGCGAACAAGAAAAACACACTTATTTGCGTGTCGGACATCCTGACTTCGGCGCTTTCCACCATGACTTATATCGTGGTTGTGGCAAAGGTCGTTTGTGGATCATGGAACAGCAGCCAGGGCCGGTAAACTGGGCACCACATAACCCGACCCCTGCGGATGGGGCAGTGCGTTTGTGGACTTGGGAAGCCTTTTCTCATGGTGCTGAGCTGGTGTCGTATTTTCGTTGGCGTCAGGCACCCTTTGCGCAAGAGCAAATGCACGCCGGTTTGCTACGACCTGATGCAGAAGAAGCCGAAGCTGCTAAAGAGGCGGCACAAGTGGCACAGGAAGTCGCGCAATTGTCTGCTTCATTGGGGATGGATGCGGATGAACTGCTGTCTTTACCGAGTGCTGGTAAAGTCGCCTTGATGTTTGATTATGACGCTTGTTGGTCATTGGACATTCAGCCGCAATCACGAGCCTATCGCTATTTGTTCTGGTGTTATCGCATGTATGAAGGGCTGCGTGAATTGGGCTTGTCTGTTGACATCATTCCCGCCAACGCTTCGTTGGACACTTATCAAATGCTAGTACTGCCTGCGCAAGTTCATATTAGTGATGACTTATTAGCGCGTTTAGAATCATTTGATGGGGTGCTGCTAGCAGGCCCAAGAACGGGCAGTAAAACCGCAAGTTATCAGATTCCCGAGAATCTAGCGCCTGGCCCATTGGCTAACATAATGCCGTTGCAGGTTGAGCGTGTTGATGCCTTGCCAAATCACACTCAATTGGCGGTTTCTGGTGCTTGGGGTGAGGGTTTGCTGAAACATTGGCATGAGCAAATTTCAACGGACTTACCTTGCTTATTAAAAGACAACGCAGGTAATCCAGTATTGGTCGGTCAAGGTCAACATTATTACTTAGGTTCTTGCCTGGATAATGCTGCGTTGAAAGCCAGTTTGGCTAAATTGGCTGAAAAAGCAGGGCTAGCAACCTATTACTTGCCGAAAGGCTTAAGAATCCGTGAGAGAGGCGAGCTCATTTTTGTGATGAATTACGCTTCTCATACTATTGATTTCGTGCCAGAAGGAGCGGAATTGGTGATCGGTAGTCGTCAAGTTGGGGCGGCGAGTGTGGCGATTTGGAAGAAAAAATCCTAAAGCAAAAAAATAAAGTGGAACTAAGTTTCTTTTATTGAAAAATTAGTAAATTTATTCGATACTGAAACTTGGTTCCAGTAAATAAAAAGAAAAAGAGGACTTGCTTAACATGAAAAAGATCCAATCTTTGTTGGTCGGCGCCATGGCAATGACCGCAGCTTCATTGGTTAATGCAGGCACTTTGGTGATTAACTCGGATCAGGCGGATCCAGCACCAAAGAAAGCTTTCGCAGAGATCATTGAGAAGTTTGAAAAAGAAAACCCAGACATCACAGTGAAATACAACCTTTACGATAAAGAAGGCTATAAAACGGCCATTCGTAACTGGTTATCAACCACTCCTCCAGACATCGTTTACTGGTACGCTGGTAACCGCATGAAGGCGTTTGTGGAGCGTGGTTTATTCGAAGACGTGAGTGATATTTGGGATCAAAATGGCCTGAAGAAAACCATGGCTTCCGCCGCGCCAGCGATGACGATTGACGGTAAGCAATGGGGTATGCCGTACACTTACTATCAGTGGGGCATCTATTACCGTAAAGACATCTTTGAAAAATTGGGTCTGGCTGAGCCAACAACCTGGGATGAATTCTTAGCGGTCAACGCCAAACTAAAAGCCAATGATGTCACGCCTATTACCATTGGTACCAAATACCTATGGACAGCAGCAGGTTGGTTTGACTACTTAAACATGCGTACCAATGGTCTGGATTTCCACATCGACCTAATGGACGGCAAGATTCCATACACAGACGATCGCGTTCGTAAGACTTTTGAAAACTGGAAGGTCTTGGTGGATAACGACTATTTCCTAGAAAATCACGCGTCTTATTCTTGGCAAGAAGCTCAGCCATTCTTGTACAATGGTCAAGCGGCAATGTACTTGATTGGTAACTTCATTACGCCAAACTTCCCGAAAGAGTTGGATGGTAAAATTGGTTTCTTCCAATTCCCACAAATCAATCCAAACGTAGGTATGTCTGAAGATGCGCCTATGGATACGGTTCATATTCCAGCCAAAGCGAAGAATAAAGTGGATGCGCGTAAGTTCTTAGAATTTATGTCCCGTGCAGACAACCAAACTTTGGTGAATGCGGCATTGATTCAGATTCCACCTAATGTGAATGCGCAAGCGCCAGACAACTACTTCCTGAACAAAGGGGTGGAAATGCTGAACAAGGCATCTGGTACGGCACAGTTCTATGACCGTGATACGGATCCAAGCATGGCACAAGAGGGCATGAAAGGCTTCCAGGAGTTTATGGTCAAACCTGAGCGTCTTGATGCCATTCTGAAGCGTCTTGAAAGAGCCAGAAAGCGTGCTTTCCGTTAATTAAGTTTCCAAAAACTGAATATCTCGATAAAGCCAGCTTCGATTTAGAAGCTGGCTTTTTTGGTTTCATTGTTTTGTTCTGTCCAGTCTTTAAATACACACCTCGTCCTGAAATATTCCTTGTCCCGAAATGCTCATCCTCAAGAGGTTATTAACCTCTTGTATCCGCTAATGTTTTTCATAGCAAATTGGATTTCTTTTAACTTAAATAAGTGTGATTCTCATAAAATATGTTATATCATAACTTTCTTTTTTGGGTTGAATAGGAAGTATGTCTGTGACTAGGCTATTTATTGTTTTATTGGGGTTGTTGAGTGGCTTGGTCAGCGTGCCTGCGCAAGCACAACCAACGGCAAGTAATACACTTTCGATCAGTGCTGCGTTTGAATTTAGCAGCATGGATCCTTCTAAAAATGGTTACATTTTTAGTCGTATGCAGGTGATTGAAACCTTGTTAAATGTTAATGCAAAAGGCGAGTTAGTGCCTGCATTGGCAAGTGATTGGCGTGTCAGTGATGACGCAAAAACGTGGACTTTCATATTACGTGATCAAGTTAAGTTTCATGATGGCAGCCCACTTTATGCTGACGCTGTTGTAAAGAGTCTACAAATCGCTTTAGAAAAGCACGGTGCATTGCGTAAAGCGCCTATTGTTGCTATCAAGGCGCTTGATCAAAAAACAGTGGCGATTGAATTGAGCAAACCTTACGTGGTGCTAGGCGCGGTGTTAGCAAACTACGCCAATGCCATTCTTTCTCCTGCCGCTTATGGTAAAGAGGGAGAAGTGTTAGCACTTTCGGCAACTGGGCCTTATCAATTGTTGCAATTTTCTCCGCCGCATAAATTAGTCGTTGAGAAATTTGATGATTACTGGGGTAAGAAAGCCAGTATTCCTTATGCTAGTTATCTAACCGGTCACCGTGCAGAAAGCCGTGTTTTGCAAGCCCGTAGCGGCCAAGCAGATGTGGTATTTGGTTTGGATCCTGCCAGTCTTCCACTACTAAAACGTCTGCCAAACTTGTCTCTGCATTCAGATGCCATTCCGCGCACCATAGTGATTAAACTGAATTCGGGTGACCCTCAGTTGAAAGATGTCAAAGCGCGTCAAGCACTTAGCTATGCATTAAACCGCTCTGGTATTGCGGCTGGTGTGTTGCGTATTCCGGGTGCTGGCACGGAACAAATCATGCCGGCTTCCATGGGCGATTGGCATTTAAATATTGCTAATCAGGAAGATAATGGTCAGCAAAAAGCCAGTGCCTTATTGGCTGAATTGGGCTGGCAGAAAAATGCAGATGGTTACTTAGAAAAAGACGGTAAGGTTTTCTCCATTCGTTTGATCACTTATGCGGATCGTCCTGAATTGACCACAGTGGCAACCGCCATTCAGGCGCAATGGGAAGCTATTGGCGTCAAAACCAAAGTGGATGTCACTAACTCAAGTGCGATTCCCATGGGTCACCAAGACGGCTCATTGCAAGCGGCTTTGATTGCGCGTAATTATGGTTTCATTGCCAATCCTCTCGCCGTAATTCTGGCTGATTATGGCAGCAATGGCGGTGGCGATTGGGGTGCGATGAATTGGCATAATGCACAAGTCAGTGAGTTGTTGAGCAAACTAGAAAAAACCACTGACCCAGCTACCTTCCGTCAATATGCACAGCAAGTGGCGCAATTTATTTATGATGAGCGTCCAGTCATTCCTGTTACTTCTTATGTACAGCAAACATCGGTAAGCAAGCGTGTGAAAGGTTTCCACTTCGATCCTTTTGAACGCAGCTTCTTTATCAATGACATGGAGTTTGCGCGTTAATGAAGTCGATGCTTTTTAAGCGACTATTGCAACTCATCACCGTGGTATGGGGCGTAGGCACATTAACTTTTGTGTTGATGCGCTCCTTACCGGGTGACATGGCGTATCGCATCGCCGCTAGTCGTTATGGACAAGATAATGTGGATTCTCAGGCAGCGGCCTTGGTCCGCGAAGAACTGGGTTTGGATCAAAGTGCGTTACACGCCTATTGGCATTGGTTAACGGATTTACTGCAATTCAACTTAGGTAATTCCTTAGTCAGTGGTTTACCTGTGATGGAATCTGTTCAACACATGCTGGGTCACTCTTTGTTGTTGGCTTTGGCTGGTTTGTTGGTTTCTATCTTAATTGCTGTGCCATTGGGCTTACTGTCTGCTTGGCGAGGCAACCCTTTGGACTCTGTTTTAATGGGATTGTCGAGCGCGGTTCGAGCAATGCCTGTGTTTGTACTTGGTGTCTTATTTGTGTTGTTATTCGCTTTGCATTGGGGCTGGTTCCCAGTGGCGGGTTACGGAACCTTCGCTCACCTAGTTTTGCCAGCGGTGACATTGGCCATCAGTTTGGCGGCGGTTTCCAATCGCGTCGTTAGAGACTCTGCGAAACAAACCTTCCAGTCCATTTTCTATCAATTTTCCAAGGTGAAAGGGTTGACTGGCTGGCAGACATTTCGTCGTCATGGGGTGCGTAATATTGCTGTGCCTGTGGTGGCCTTTATGGGCATTCAATTGGTCAGCATGATTGAAGGCATTGTGATGATCGAATCCTTGTTTTCTTGGCCTGGAATTGGTCACGGTTTGGCCCATGCTATCTTTGCGCGAGACATTCCGGTGATTCAAGGAGCGGCATTGGCCATGGGTGTGGTGTTTGTGTTGCTTAATACTTTTGTTGATCTATTGTGTTTGTGGATTGATCCACGTGGGGGAGAACAATGAGCATGATTTTACGTTCTTCTCAATGGTTTGGTTTAAGCATTTTGCTTGCCTTATTGGCCTTTGCTTTGTTGGGCATGAATTTTTCATCTTACAGCATTTCTCAGCAAGATTTGAACGCCATCTTGCAACCACCTAGTGCACAGCACTGGTTAGGTACGGATCATTTTGGTCGTAGTATGCTGAGTCGTATGGCGCACGCAGTGGCCTTGTCCTTTGCTTTGGGCTTTTTGTGTGTGGTGACCTCGGCGATTTTAGGAACTTTGCTTGGCGTGACCTCAGTCTGGGCTGGCAAGCGAGTGGATCAAGCCTTAGGGACAGTGGTGAATATTCTTTTGGCATTGCCGGGATTGGTGATTGTGCTCTTATTTGCGGCGATTGCACCGGGTTCGTTTTGGGTGCTGTATTTGGCCATTTCCCTAGTTCAATGGGTGGAATATTTTCGTGTTACACGTGCGATCACGCAAAATGTGATTCAAAGTCCGGCACGTCAGTCTTCCAAAATGATGGGCTTTGGTACTTGGTATCAGTTTAAACGTCATATTTGGCCAGCGATCGCGCCTTCCGTATTCACTCTTGCTGCTTTTGGTGGGGCGAATGCCATTTTGACCATGGCCTCATTGGGTTTTGTTTATGTAGGGATTCAGCCACCTTTGGCAGAACTGGGCCTTATGACGGTGGAATTATTTCCTTTTTACAGTGAAGCGCCTTGGGTGCTGGCTCAGCCTTTGATTGTCATCGCTTTGATGGTTTTGGGGTTTCATCTATTGGCAGGTAAGCGCACATGACAAGTTTATTAAATGTAACCAATTTGGCTGTGTATGCGAGCGGGGTTTGCCTACTTGAGCCAATCAGTTTTCGTCTTGAAAAAGATCAGCCGCTGACCATTCTTGGGCAAACGGGTTCCGGTAAGAGTTTGTTGGCGCAAGCTATTATGGGGTTATTGCCGGAAGAATTATCGGTTTCTGGTGAGATTGAGGTATTCGGTGAAGCCTTATCTCTTGATCAGCGTCGAGCCTTATGGGGACGGGAAATGGTGATGCTACCCCAAGAACCTTGGCATGCTCTAGACCCTTTGATGAAAGGTGTGAATCAAGTATCCGAAGTCTACCATTTGGTGCAAGGTGTTGACGGAGCCGATGCGAAAGCGCAGGCGCAGCAAGATTTGCAACAGGTGGGTTTGGCTGAAAATGGGCATAAGCGTCCAGGTCAGTTGTCTGGTGGTATGGCGCAGCGTTTGGCCATTGCTGCAGCAACGGCAGCGGGCGCCAACTTGATACTGGCAGATGAACCTACCAAAGGTTTGGATGTGAATCGTCGTGATGGCATTGTGCGTTTATTGCAGTCACGTTCTGCAGATGGTGGTTTATTGACCATCACTCACGATGTGGCCATTGCTCGTCAATTAGCGGGTCGTATGATGGTAATAAAGGGTGGTAATTTGGTTGAACATGGTGACTCCATCGACATTTTAAACCAACCTAAAGATAGCTACACCAAAGCTTTAATTGCTGCTGAACCAAAACAATGGACGCATGCGCCAAGCGTAAGGCCTTCCAATGAAAAAGTGGTGGAGGTGAGCGATTTAGCGATTGAGCGTGGTGGTAAACGCCTGTTTGATTCAGTGTCATTTGATGTTCATCAAGGTGAAGTGGTTGGCGTGGTGGGGGACAGTGGCTGTGGCAAATCATCACTTGGTGATGCCTTGCTGGGGTTATTGCCATTACAAGCTGGTGATGTCAAAAAGTGTCTGGATAATACCCAGCCTTACCAATGGTTGAAGTTGTATCAGGATCCGCCATCTGCCTTTACGGCCAGTGTTACCTTGCAGCAGTTGCTTGATGACTTGGTGACATTACACCAAATAGACAGGGCTCGTATTCCTGTGTTGATGAAACGTTTGAATTTACCAGAAGGTATTTTGACGCGTAATTGTCTTGGTGTGTCTGGGGGGGAGCTGCAACGCTTTGCCATTCTGCGTGCTCTGTTGTTGGATCCCGTGTTTTTGTTTGCTGATGAGCCAACTTCTCGATTAGACCCGATTACCGCTCAGCAGGTAACAGAACTATTGGTAGAACTGGCTCGTGAAACAGGATGCTCTGTACTATTAGTAAGTCATGATCCTGATCTTGTGGCGAAAACCTGTGACCAAGTGATTAAGCTAACGGCTTAATCTGATGACAGGCTAATTTGTCTTTCTTGCAAGCTAAGCCCAAGTCCTGCTGGACTTGGGCTTTTTTACATGCAAATTGCTTTAACTCTTATACTCTGTGTGGTCTAATTTTCCTGATATATCAAATTATTAGGATGCTCTTATGTCTTTTAAAAAATTTGCCTTGTTGCCGCTGGTGGGGATGGTAATGGGCCTCTCTACAGGCGCATTGGCGTTTGATGATTACTGCACACCAAAACTCAATACCTACATTAAAAATGTTCAAAAAACCGTGGATTCAAAATACATTTCTCAGCGCCAAAAAGACGTGGCGCAAAAAATTCTCGATAGAGTGAAAAACAGCCGTAATGATACTGAAGATTGTGTTTTATTAGATAAATTATTGCCATAAATTCAGAGCGGTTTAATAACAGTATAAATGTCTACTATCGACTAAATGCTTGTTTAAAGGAAACGAAGAATAAGCCTCTGTATTTGCGTCTTGATAGGCTATTATTTAGAAAGATCCGAAAGAGAATTACTTAGATGGTGATTATTAGTGCAGCATAGAAGCGGTTGTATTCGTCAATGGACTTATTCGTATATTTTTTAATGCATTGATATAAACATTATTAAAGGGTCATGGAGAGATATTATGTCTAAAGTAGAGGCCACATTAAAAATTGCACAATCTTTGATGGGGGCGTCTTATACTGCTTTGGTATATCAAAACGGAGAAATAGTCTCTAACGGCACATTAACAGAGTATACCTTCTCTGATGCTTTGGCCACTAATTTGGCCATGCAAGGTTCTCGTCGTTTTCTCGATATTGAAACCGAGGTGGATTTGCCACCAATTCTTCAAGACATCTCGTCATTGCGGCTTTGTTTTGTTGAGCCTATTAAACAGTGTCGTGTTGTTTTGGTCTGTCTGGGTGAAGAACCCTACTCAAGAGCTGAGGCCAATCTTGATCAAGATTTGGACGCTTTGGTGAGTTTGCTTGCGACACTTTTATCAGGTCAAAGTGAGGGCATTGCGCGTCAAGATTTATTGAACTTACACGATAATATTCCGGCATTTGTCGCTTTGGTCGACAAAAATCTGCGTTATGAATTTGTTAATGAAACCTATGAACGTCGTTTTTCCTTACCAAGACAGGAAATTATTGGCAAACGTATTCCTGAACTCATACCAGCAGAATATTATTCGGAAATAAGGGGCAAACTTGCTGAGGCACTATTAGGTAAACCTGTTTCCTATAATTATCAAGTGAATATTGGTGATAACAAAGAGCAGCGCTTTATCCAGTCATCTTACGTACCAAGATTTGAAAATGGTCAGGTGACAGGTTTATATCTGTGTATGCAGGATATTACTGCTCAACGGCGAACCATAAATACGCTTAAATCCTTGCATACCGTTACTGCCGATAGTGAGTTATCACTCGATGAAAAGTTACAGAAAATACTTTCTGTTGGCTGCAAACAATTTTCTTTGCCTTTTGGCCTCATTAGTAAGATTGAGGGGTCGCTGTATGAAATCAAATATGCCTTTACCCCAAATGAGGAAGTGCCTGTTGGGGCAACCTTTGAACTTGATGGAACCTATTGCGTTCACACCTTAAACAATGACTTGCCAACGGCCTATCACCATACTGGAATCAGTGAAATTCAAAATCACCCATGCTATGAAGCTTTTGGCTTGGAAGCTTATATTGGCATTGTTATTTACGTTGATAAACAGCGCTATGGAACCTTAAACTTCTCCAGTCCCAATCCTAAGTTTGAAGCATTTGGCGAAGATGATTTTGAGCTGATGAAACTATTGGGGCAGTGGGTGGGTAATGCGATAACAGCTCATCTCGCTGAGGTCAAAATTAAACAAGCTAAACGTCAACAAGAGTTGATTTTAGAAGCCGTACATGAAGGCATATTTGGTATTAGTTCAGAAGGTGAAGTGACCTTCATAAACACCGCTGCTTGTAAGATACTAGGAGATTTATCGGAAAATAAGCTAGGTCAAAACATAGTAAATTTTCTACATTCATCTGACCCACGGCACCATGCTTGTCAGCCTGTTGTTGTGGCTATTCAGCGCACTTTATCCTCTGGAGAAGAAAGCCATGTCAGGGTGGAACATACTTCTCTATCGGGGGATAAATTCGTTTGTGAGTATTCTTGTATAGCGGTTCGAGATGAGCAGAATCGTATTACAGGAGCTGTGGTTTCCTTCCAAGACAGAACGAAACAAATTCATGCCGAACAAGATTTGCGTGAGCAGAAAAAAATGTTCGAGTCTTTGTTCATGAATGCTCCAGAAGCCATAGTGTTTGTCGATCATCACCGCGTTATAAAAATGGTGAATCCTGCTTTTTGTGACATGTTTGGTTATCAAGTTGATGAAGTGATTGGTCAAACTACTGAGCATTTGTATGCCGCTGAAAGTGATTATGTGGACTTAGGTCATAAATATTATGGCGAACAGCACATTGAATTAGACCGTTATCTAGTCGCTTATCGTAGGAAGCAGGGAGACATTTTTCATGCTGAAACCATAGGTAGTCGTATTGAGGATCAAGATGGGCAATTGCTTGGCCACATAGCCCATGTGCGTGATGTGAGTCAGCGTCTTGAGGTTGAGCGCAAAATGATCAATACCAATTTACGCTTGTCGATTGCCGCCGATGCGGCTGGTATTGGTGTGTGGGAATTTGATTTAGCCGATCATCACTTACAATGGGACGATTGGATGTACCGTTTATATGGTATTTCAAAAGACCAGAAAACCAATCCCATGGAAGTATGGGAAGCCAGTGTTTATCCAGAAGACAGAGAGAAGCTGAAAGAAATTCTGAGTGGCATAGAGCAAAGTGGCTTGCAAGTAGAAAATCAACAAGAAGCATCCGCGATTTCGCAAAAATTGGATTTTGATTTTCGTATTACTCGTCGTGATGGACAGTTACGTTATCTTAAATCGAATGCTGCTGTCTTGTTTGACGAGCAAGGTGTTGCCACTCGTTTAGTCGGTGTGAACATGGATATCACATCGCGTAAAGAAACGGAGGAATTACTTCGTACCGTGAGTGAACAGGCGATGGCGGCCAGTAAGGCGAAAAGCAACTTTTTAGCCACCATGAGTCATGAAATCAGAACGCCATTAAATGGTGTGCTTGGCATGGCAGAATTAATGGCAGGCACTCAATTAGACAGAGAACAAAGCGAACAATTACGTGTGCTTCGAGATTCAGGTGAAAGTTTACTTGAGTTGATCGACGGCATTTTAGATTTTTCTAAGATTGAGGCTGGCCACTTGTCTATTGAGCGTGTGGATTTTGATCTGGAAAAAGCCATCTTTGATGTGGTGCGCTTACTGATGGTGAAAGCGGAGGAGAAAGGTATTGATTTGTTGGTTGAATATCAAGATTCCTGCCCACGCTACTTGGTTGGCGATGTATTTCGTATCAAGCAGGTCATCATAAACCTTGTGAGTAATGCCATCAAATTCACTCATGTCGGACATGTATTGGTGTCGGTGAAAGGTGAGACAGATCAACAAGGTCACGTTTCTATTGAGATGAGTGTCTCGGATACGGGAGTAGGCATTGCTAAGGACGTTCAGCCACATTTATTCAATGCTTTTGTGCAGGCAGACAGTTCAACCACGCGTAAATTTGGTGGTACTGGTTTGGGCCTAGCCATCACCAAGCAATTGGTTGGATTAATGAATGGCAGTGTATCATTGGACAGTGAGTTAAATACGGGTTCTTGTTTTAATGTCTCGTTAACCTTGCCGGAAAGTCACGCCAAACCAAGGCAAGAAGCCGTTACCGATGAAGCTTTATTGGTCGGTAAGAAAACCATTGTTATTGATGACAATGAAACCAATCTCACCATTCTTAAAAATCAATTATCTTCTTTTGGTATTGTAGCGCATACCGAGTGGAAACCGCGAAAAGCCTTATCTCGAATTCATTGGGCATACGATAATAATCAAGCTTACGAGATTATTATATTGGACTACATGATGCCCGAATTAGATGGCCTGATGCTATCAAGAAAAATTCGTGAATTATGTGGTTCTTTATATCAGCCAACTATTTTGATTACCTCATCAGCGGGTTTGTTGTCGCATCAAGAACTGACCGATGCGGGCATCAATTTATGTATTGCCAAACCAATGGGAGCAATGAGCTTGAAGAAAGGTTTGGCTTATTGTTTGTCTAAAAATGTGTTGGCCTATCAAGTCATTACCGATGATCCAAAAGCAATGGAGCAAGCCAATATGGCGCAAACTGCCGCCCAGTCAGAAAGCCGCGGACGTATTTTGGTAGTTGAAGATATGAAAGCCAATATGGCGGTTGCTCATGGCGTACTGAGCCGCATGGGATTTGACGTAATTGAAGCAACAAATGGTGCTATCGGTGTGGAATGTTGGCAGGAATATCATCCGAATTTGATTCTGATGGACTTACACATGCCAGTGATGGATGGTTTAACGGCCATGAGGCACATTCGACAAGCAGAAAAAAATCAGCAATTAAAACGTGTTCCGATTTTTGCGTTAACGGCCGATATCATGCCTGAAACCTCGGCTGAAGTTTTTCGTGCTGGTGGTGATGGTGTCGTTCCTAAACCTTTTAAACAGATTCATTTGTCTCAGATTATTGAAGAATGGTTACCTAATAATGACCATGATTCATTTGCCTCTAAAGACCTGGTTCAGCCTGCTCAGTATGAAAAAAATTCACCTGAAAATGTGATTGATATTAGTGTTTTGCACAGTCTTAAGGAGGCTCTAGGAGGTGATATCTGTTTATTAGTGAATGCTTTCTTTGAGGACACGGAGAGTTTGGTGTCTCGCTTTGATGGGATTCATTTTGCATCAGAAGAAGCAGAAAAAATCAGTCAGTTAGCGCACAGTTTAAAATCTGTCAGTCAGAATGTAGGAGCAATGGCATTATCCGAATTGGCTGCTAGGCTTGAAATACAAGGACGTGAAGGGCTGATTACAGACTACGAACAGCAAACTAAGAATCTTAAGATTATGTATCAAAAAGTGAAAAATGAATTAAATCGTGTGATGACTGAATTATGAAAGTACTAATTGCCGATGACACAAATACGGATCGTTTGTTGCTGAAATTGCTTTTGAGTAAGCTTGGATGTGACGTGATTGAAGCCAAAGACGGTTTAGAGGTAATTGAAGAGTACCAAACCCATATCAATGACATTGATCTTATTTTGATTGATGTGCAAATGCCCAAAATGAATGGTTTTGCAGCCGTTCAGCAGATTCGTTCCCTACAACAAGAAGGTGGGCAAGAGTGGTTTCCCATCATCTTTCTGAGTGCCAGTGACCAAGAAGGTGATGTTGAAGACGCGATTCACGCCGGTGGTGATGACTACTTGATAAAACCCGTAAGCCAGAAGATTCTTTCAGCAAAAATGCTAGCAATGCGGCGCATAGCGGACATGCGTGGTCGTCTTGTTAAATCTAATAAGATGCTTGAAAAGTTGGCCTCAACAGATCATTTAACGGGTGTCTCTAATCGTCGCAGTTTTGAGGTGATGCTGGATAATGCCCTAGAAAGTGCCAATAATGAAATGGGGTTCATCGCATGCGGTATATTTGATTTGGATAAATTTAAACATATTAATGATGCCTATGGTCATGATGTGGGTGACAAAGTACTTATTGAAGTGAGCAATTGTGTTCGAAAAAATTTATCAAAGCAAGATAAGCTCGGGCGCTTGGGCGGCGAGGAGTTTGGTGTGATTCTGTTTGATGATCATCAAGATAAGCTTGTTAAGCGTTTGGAGAACATTCGATTGGAAGTTGAAGAATGTGTGATAAAGAGCAAACAAGAAAAGATTAAGGTAACCATTAGTATGGGAGCGGTCATCTTATCACCCCTGTTGAATACTAAGCGTAAAGTGCTTAAACGAGCGGATGAACTCTTATATAAAGCCAAGGATCAAGGCCGTAATCAATTGTTGATGTAGCGGGTGAAGGCTATAATCCCGCCCTATTAAAATGGCGTAAAACGAAACCCTATGAATACTGATTTTTCTATTCTTTCCGCTACCTTGTTATTTCTCTTTGTTATTGACCCTTTTGGTAACATTCCAATTTTATTAGCGGCCATGAAAGGCGTGGCGCAGAAACGCCAGTCACAAATTGTTCTTCGCGACGGTTTGATTGGCTTGGTTATTCTGGTGTGCTTTTTGTTTTTTGGCGCTGAGTTTCTGGCTTTATTGCATTTAGAAACCGAGTCAATTTCCATTGCTGGTGGTGTCGTGCTATTTGTCATTGCGTTGAAAATGATTTTTCCCAGTTCAATTCAAGCGGACAAGCATCAACCCCTTGAGCCTTTTATTGTCCCTATCTCAATTCCGATGCTTGCAGGTCCATCGACTTTGGCGACTTTGTTGGTAATGGTAAAAAGCTATCCGCAACAACAAACGAGTTTGTTAATTTCAGTCTTTGCTGCTTGGGGAATATCTGTCGTGATTTTAGCTTTGGCGCCTTTATTGAATCGCATTTTGAGGGAAAAGGGGTTGGCAGCGTTGGAACGATTAATGGGAATGTTGCTATTAATGATGGCCGTACAAATGTTGGTCAATGGTGTCCGTAGTCTTTTTACCCATACCATGGCTGCACTGTGATTGGCGTATTGAGAATGTTAAGCGCTTGCTCTATTGAGGTAGAGCAAGTTCATGTTTTGCGACCAAAACCCCGTTTAGGTCACAGTATATAAAGTCGCCCGATTCGATATGAATGCCAGCAAAACTTAGCGCCTTGCCAATGTCTCCTAAGCCACGTTTTTCAGTGGGCATGGGGTGAGCACATAATGCTTTGATGCCAATGTTTAATTCGGCTTGAGCGGCTACATCACGAATGGCACCGTAGATGACAAAGCCTTCCCAGCCATTGTTTACCGCTTTTTCCGCTAACATATCCCCTAATAGGGCACGACGCTTACTGCCACCGCCATCCACAACCATTACCTTGCCACGACCATCTTGACCGACCAATTCTCGAACTCGACTATTGTCTTCAAAACAGGCCACAGTGACAGCTTGGCCATAAAAATGCGTTTTTTTGCCAAACGATTGAAAAACTGGCTCCGCTATGTCGATTTCTTTTGAATAAAGATCACATAAATCAGGTAGTAAATCTTTCATATGCTTTCCTCACCTTTGGGTTTTATTATTCTTTGACTTTAAAGGCGTTATCAGAATTTAACCACTTTCGTCTTAGTATAATGAGTATAGACAAAGGTGATGAAAGTTATTCCGGGTTCAGTTCACTGGTATCAATTAACTCGTATTCGGCTGCGATCTGTAGCAGTTGCACTATTAACTCGTCCGGTGGTAGTAGATGTAGAGCAGAATGTTGTCCTTGATCTTCGAATGCCTCGGTTAGGTTGACTCCATGCTCATTAAACCATTGATGGATACTATGTATCTCAAAACTTGGCTCTAAACCTTTGGTATCGTAAGTGGCTTCTACTAATGTAGAAATCATCTCTGGATCCAGTGCGTAAATCACATCGGTATCAAATTCATTGGTCCACTCAGCCAATATATCACTGGCTTCAAAACCGAATTCATAGAGTTGTTGTTCGTCTAAATCCTGCGCATTAGGTTCTAGTACATGATGATGCAGCCAGTCATCATCTGGTATGACTAGGACCTCTTTTACTTGAGCGTCATGAGTTGACCAAGTAAATAATAAAGGGAAAGTGGGATCGTCAGAAGAGTTGGCGACAGCTGTGATGAATATAGGTAAACTTGCCATAATTAAGAACCACGCTTGTTAAGGAAGAAAAATGACCAGCCGAATCAAGATCAGCAGTGCATTTGATGGTGGAAATATCTCCGTTATTAATGCCTCAGAGCCGGACAATATTAGAGTAAAGATCCCTCATGATACAAACTCTAAATTTTTACAGTGGTTTTATTTCCGTCTTCAAGGTGGCATGGGCGAAGAATGTGTGATTCATTTTGAAAACGCCAGTGATGCGGCCTATCCTGATGGATGGGTGGATTATCAAGCAGTGGCATCTTATGACAGGGAGGAATGGTTTCGCGTGCCGACCGATTACCAAGATGGAAAATTAGTGATCCGTCATCAGCCAGAACAAGACAGCATTTATTATGCTTATTTTGCTCCATACAGCTATGAGCGCCATTTAGACATGATAGCGTGGGCGGCGAGTCATCAAGATTGTATTACTCATCATCTTGGTGAAACGGCTGAAGGTCGTGATATTACCATGCTAGAAATCAGCAAAACTCAAGGCTTGGCGAAAAATATTTGGATCATAGCGCGACAGCACCCGGGGGAAACCATGGCGGAATGGTTTGTTGAAGGCTTGTTGGAGCGTCTTTTTGATGAATCTCATCCGATTGCGCGCAGTTTATTACAGAGCTGCCGTTTTTATGTGGTACCCCACATGAATCCGGATGGGGCGGTGCACGGCAATTTACGTGTTAACTCGAAAGGCGTGAATTTGAATCGTGAGTGGAAAAATCCGACCCAGGAGTTTAGTCCTGAGGTTTTAGCCGTACAGAACAAAATGGCAGAAACGGGCGTTGACCTATTTTTAGACATTCATGGTGATGAAGCTTTGCCAGTAAACTTTGTCGACGGTTGTCAGGGGATTCCTTCTTTTGATGAACGTATGCAAGGCATGGAAACCTTATTCAAAGATGTGTTTAAAGTGGTGAGTCCAGACTTTCAGACCGACATAGGTTACACAGCGGATCAGTTTGGCGAAGCGAATTTGACCGTTGCTACCAAATGGGTAGGGGAAACCTACCGTTGTTTGTCCTTTACTTTGGAAATGCCTTTTAAAGATAATCAGAACTTGTCCGATGACATAGTAGGATGGTCTCCTGAAAGGGCGAAAATATTAGGTGCGGATGTACTTTATCCAATATATCAAGTTATTCATAGTGCCTACATGAAGATGTAACCTCATTTGTTGTTGATTTATTAGGAAGATAAGCATGCCAAAGGCAAGTGAAATCAAAAAAAATGCTGCCATTGAATTCGAAGGCAAAACCTACATAGTAAAAGACATTGAACGCTCCGTCCCGCAAGGGCGTGCGGGAGGCAGTTTATACCGTATGCGTATGTACGATGTGGTGTCGGGAAGAAAGTTAGATGAAACTTTTAAGGATTCTGACATGATTAATATGGCGGATTTGATTCGTCGTCCTGCCATGTTTTCCTATCTAGATGGCGAAGAGTATGTCTTTATGGATAACGAAGACTATACCCCATACAACTTAAATCAACACAGTATCGAAGAAGATATTCTATTCTTAAATGAAGAAACCAGTGGTATTCAAGTGGTTTTGGTCAATGATGTACCCGTAGCATTGGACATGCCAACCAATGTTGAACTAGACGTTATTGAAACGGATCCGTCTATCAAAGGCGCTTCGGCAACATCGCGAACTAAGCCCGCAGTACTTTCAACCGGTGCAGTGGTTCAAGTGCCTGAGCACATTTCAACAGGTGATCGTATTAAAGTTAATATTGAAGAGCGGAAATTTGCTGGCCGCGCAGAAAAGTAACAGGCATTTATATCGTTCATCAATATGATAAGAAATTAGGATAGTTTAGGGGCGCAGGAGCAATAACATCTTAAGATGTGATCTCTAGCAAAGTGATTAATAGCAGGCTAACTACTATTAATCGAGTGTAACTGAAAGAGGGTGATATTGTAGTAGGATGCAATAGGATCCTTCTTTCTAACTGTGTTTTCCTATAAGCAGTTGTCAACACAGGGATTCTTTGTCAATTTGAGGTTTAAAATGACGTTGCATCGTAAATTAATCTTAGCCAGTTGTTCTACACTGGTAGTGGCTGCCTGTATCCTGGCGCTGATATCCATCACTTCAATGCGTAATCAGATTCTAAATGATCTAGAGATTAGTATGCATCAGTATGGTGTGAGTAGTGCGAGTCGAATTAGCAGTTGGTTGCAGAGCAAACACCAAGTTGTACTTTCTATGAAAAAAATCATAGAAAGCGATCCTGCGGATGATCAAGGCATTGTTGATGCTTTAATTCAAGGTAAGATTGCTGGTGATTTTATTAGTGTATTGTATGGTACGGATCAGGGAGACGCTTACCGTGTAAATGGTAAGAATACAAAAGCAGGTTATGATGTAAAGGCTCGAGACTGGTATCAAGCGGGAGCAAATGCTAATGGTCCCACCATTACGGAACCTTTTTTTGCTGCCACTTCTAAGGTGTTTATTTTGTCGGCGGTGGATCAAATTCAATCTGACGGTAAGTTTTTGGGAGTGGTGACGGCCAATGTTGCTTTAACGGGGATCAATGAAGTGGTATCCAGCTTGAAAACACCAGGCAATGGTTTGGCTTTTATTGTGTCTGATTCAGGAAATATTATCTCTTACCCAGATGGTAGTTTGAATAACAAACCCTTGGCCGAATTACAGTCGGAACTAAATTTAGCGCAAATCCAAGAAAATGTAGCGACAGAGGCTTTAGATGACGTCAGGGTTAATGATTCTGATTATTTGATGTCGTCTGTGCGTATTACAGGTACTGAGTGGTCCATGGTGTCTTTGGGCGATAAATCCATTTTATTGGCCCCCATTCAAAAGCTAATGTTATATCAAATCATAACCGTGATTGTATTGATTGTGGTTTCGACAGTGATCTTGAGTTTGTTGATTCGTTATTTATTGACTGACTTACTAAAAGTGTCAACCGCATTAGAAGATATTGCTCAAGGTGATGGTGATTTGACTGTTACGATTGATACTAAAAGCCAAGATGAAGTAGGTAAACTTGCCAATAATTTCAATGCCTTTGTGTTGAAGTTGAGGGACATTATTAAGAATATTGATAAGTTGAGTAACATTCTTTTTGAACAGTCTCAAGGCAGTGCTCAATCCGTTGCAGAAAGTACCAAGCGATTGAATCGTCAGCAGGATGAAATGGTATCTGTGGTGGCGGCAGTGGAACAAATGACGACGGCAACACAGGAAATTGCAACCAATGCTGAACAAACAGCGTCGCAGGCCAATGATACGGTAGATATCAGTAGCAGTGGTCAAGCGCTGGCTAAAACCAGTTTGTCTTCTATCAATCAATTGGCGCAAGAAGTGACTTTGGCAACAGAGGTGATCACTGAATTGAACCAACAAGGCGATAAAATTAATTCGATCGTTTCTACAATTAGCGACATCGCCGAACAGACTAACTTATTGGCGTTGAATGCTGCCATCGAAGCAGCTCGAGCGGGAGAACAAGGCCGAGGTTTTGCTGTAGTGGCAGATGAAGTGCGTGTTTTATCACAGCGTACTCATACCTCTACCGAAGAAATTTCTGCCATGATTTCCAGTTTGCAAACCACAACGGCGAAAGCTGTGGATGTGATGGCTTTATGTCATAAGTTGGCTTCTACCAGCGTGGAGGATACGGAAAAATCCGGTAGTAGTTTTGCGGAAATCGCAAAGTCTATCGATATGATTAATGGTATGACAGCGCAGATTGCAACGGCGGCGGAAGAACAGACCAGTGTGATCAGTGAAATCGGCCAAAATACCTATGCCATTCGTGAAGTGTCTACTCAATTACAAGATGAAATGGGTGAGGGATTAGCGCAAGCCAATAAACTCAAAGAATTGGCGGAGAACCTAAGAGACCAAGTTGATAAGTTTAAATTATAACATGGGCGCAATGGGCATGGTGATACCATGCTTACCATTTGATAGGAAAAACGGGCAAGTTTGATTGCCCGTTTTTTTTGAACGTTTGAAACATGTATTTTAACTGAACATCTTGTGTTTAAAAGCCCTGTCTCTGCCCAAACAGAAAACCCTCTGACAAGGAAGTTATCAGAGGGTTCAGTTATTTAACTTTGGAGGAAATGCTTAGAAAGAAGCGTCTAAAGCCACCCAGTATTCGCGGCCATGATCAACAAAGCCATAGTCTTCGTCGGTGAACTCCTCATCCAGAAGGTTGTTCATACCAAGGCTGACTTTTAAGTGATTATTGATCACATAGTTAGCACCTAAGTCCACCAGTTTGTATGAAGGCGTTGGATCATCTTCTTCATTGGCTTCACCATAGTAAGTGTAGCTGGTCCACACTTTTAATTGTTCGTTCACCGACCAATCAAAAGAGGCGGTTGCCATGTGAAGTGGCACGCTGGTTAGCGGTGAGCCTTTGTCATCACCTGTTAGGATTTCTGAGTCTGTGTAGGTGTAGCTAAGAGAAGCTGATACCGCGTCCGTTATATAGGCTTTACCGGAAAGCTCAAGGCCTTTGGTTTCCGCTTCGTCGATGTTGTAATAACCTCGATCGTTTGTTGCTGCTTCGTCTGGACATTCAATTTCAGCTTCTGAACAGTTGCCATCTTCGATTTTATCGTCGAAGTGGTTGTTAAAGACGGTAATACTGGCTAACACATCACCATTATCAAAAATGGCGCCGATTTCTGTGCTAACAGAGGATTCAGGTTTTAAATTTGAATTACCATAGGTGTTACGACCTCGAGAAGCGATAGCCCAGTTGCTTGAAAGTTGTCTAATTTTTGGTGCTTTGTATCCTGTGGATACGCCACCTTTTAATGTCAGTGTTTCTGTGGCTGAAAAGACGCCATACACTTTAGGACTTAAATGGTTTTTGAAATTCTCATTTTTATCGGCGCGTAAACCTGTGATCAATGAGAATTGATCCGTCATATACCATTCATCTTCAGCAAATACAGACAATTGATTGTTGGATAGTTCTGTCAGCCCACTAGATGCTTGGTTGCCTTGGTCTTCTAACTTGGCATCAATATAACTGGCACCTAAAGTGCTGGTGTTGTTTTCTCTTGGTAAGATCCAAGTAGAGCTTAATTGAGTATTATTAATTTTAGATTCATCGGTTATATTTTCTGTTGAATCGATTTGGATAAAGCTGTTTTCTGAAATATCACCATAACGACCACTATGTGTAATGGCAGTGGATGTCTTTTCGTTTTCTTGCTCGCCAGCTCTATTGCTGCTAGTTGTGGATTTGTTGAGTGTAAAGACGCGGTCTTGTTTCGTTCTGCTAACATCTAATCCAAAATCGTGATCTTCATTAGCTTGCCAGTTGATCTTGGCATTATAGCGTTTGATTTGTTTTTCTGGGTCGCCGCCATCGATTTCATCTTCTTCTTGGTCAAAGAGTTCAGCGCTGATTTGAGCGCTTAATACATCTTGGATAATTGGTCCAGACAAGGCTAGAGAGGTTCTGGTGGTATCATTAAATTCACTGCCTTCTACCGTGGTGATTTCATGGCGCAAATTACCATGCCAAGAATTGGTTACCTTTTTAGTTATGATATTGATTACTCCGCCCATGGCACTCGAACCATAAAGTGTCGACATAGGGCCACGAATGACTTCAATGCGTTCTATCATTGATAGTGGAGGCATCCATTCTTGGTCATAACCATCTGCTGATTTTTCCCTAGAGTCTCTGGAGGTTTGAGGACGTCCATCAATCAAAAATAAAGTGTATTCAGGTTGTAAGCCACGCATTTGGATATTTGTTCCGCCTGTTGCTCTAGCCAACTGCACACCAGGTACGCTTTCAATGGCTTCTGCAAGGTCTCGATAAGCCGCTTTTTCAATGTCTTCCGCTGTGATAACGCTAATAGAAGCAGGGGCTTCCGCGGTTTCTTGCTCAAATCCGGATGCAGTGATAACAAGGTTATCTAATTGTTCTTCAGCAAGTGCTGCATTAGAAAGCGCTACCGCCATGGCAGTTAAAGTCAGTACGCAGGTTTTTTTCATGGTAAACGGAACTCCAAATGATCCAATATTACAGTGTTTAAATGTTAATTATTCTCATTATTGCATCAATTCCTATTTTGTTGTTGCAACATTGTGTTCCGTTTTGTGCAATGTATACAGATTACTGACGTTTGAGGAGGTTTAAGGAGATTTAAAGTGAGCAGGCGTTTCTGTCATTATCAATTACTAGCCCTGTGATACTATGAGCGCGTTACTATTTTGTCTATTTGAGGAAGTTATGTCACTGCCATCTTGCCCGAGTTGTCATTCTGAATACGTCTATCAAGATCAAATGTTGTTAATTTGTCCTGAGTGCGGTTATGAATGGAATCCGGATGAGGAAAAGAGTGTGAGACTAACGGATGCCAACGGTAACCTATTGGCAGAAGGTGACAAGGTAACTCTTATAAAAGACTTAAAGGTAAAAGGTCGTTCTCAAGTGTTGAAGATAGGTACGAAAGCGTTAGTTAAACGTATTAAAGAAGCTAAAGATCATCAGCTGGACTGTCGTGTAGATGGGGCTGGTGAAATGTTTATTTCTGCACACTTTGTTAAGAAGTTGAATTAGAGCGTTGAGTTTGATTTTCTTGACTTATTTTGATTAAAGTTAACTTTTTAATTTGATTAGTGATTATGAAAATATCTTGCTGCCAGTGGTTTACATTTGTTAACATTCTTTAGTCATATACGCCTAAGTTTTCTCTCTGTTACAGACGTATGCATGAGGAATATAAGTGAAAAATGTTAGTTTTTTGATTGCTGATGACAGTCAATCTATTCGTTCGGTGGTGAAGAGCACTATTTATGATCAGCTTGGAAGCCAAAAAATTTTATCCGCTGTCAATGGACTAACAGCCAAGCTTATTTTACAAAAGCAAGCCGTTGATGTGATTATCTCTGATCTAGATATGCCTCACTTAGATGGCTTCCAGTTATTATCCTTTGTGCGTTCTCATGCAAAATTAAAAAATACCCCTTTCATCATGATGACATCAGAAGACAGCAAGGAATTTGTTGTAGATGCGATTCAAAAAGGGGTGACCCAATATTTGGTTAAACCCTTTACTCAAGAAAGATTAGAAGAAGCCATTCGTCGAGCTTGGTATGGTTCAGAGCAAAGGCGCAGTGCGCGTATTACCGATTTACCTGCCCATGATTTGGAAGTGTCCTTTGATTTAGATAAGCCATATAAAGGGGTTATTAAGAATCTTAGCAAAACGGGCATTCTTGTTGAGCTGTCTTATTCTGATGACGTCAAGCTATTTACTAAATGTCGAGTTGGTTTTCATTTTCCGTTAGGAAAGCGTGGTACTTTTCAGGTAACAGAATTGGTTTACCATGTCGTACGGATTGAGACGGCAGATCATGCTGATTCAACGAATACCTTATGCAATGTTGCGATTAATCTGGACGAAGAGAGCAGTCATTCTGCTTGCTTGGATACGCTAACTGCTTTGATGGATGTGCTTACTTTGGAAGGCGTAAACCGTGCTAGTTTGGAGCAAGAACTAGAAAGCTCAGATTAGATCTCGAAGATCAGCGAAGCCTATTGCGAAACATAGCTTTGAATAATGTCCGTAAAGCGTTGTTTTACGTACTTTGGTAAGCTTGGCGGAATGACCAATTCTGAAATACCCACTTCACCGACTTTAATTAGCATCACCATGCCCATGGTAAAGTGAGGATGGCACTTGATGCCATAAAATCCACTTTCATCAAACTGCATGGTGATTTCTTCGTTTAATTTGCCTGTGATGGCTTTGGCTTTGCGTGGTTTCATGAAGCGAATGATCTGAGCATTATGACCCAAATCCACGGCTTTAAAAGTCACTGTGTCACCCTGTTTGATTGGCAAGTAAGCGGGTTCAAATACCATGTAACCAAGCTCTCCCTGATTTTTCATTTCAACTTGGTAATTTTTAGCATTAGCAAAAGTCGCTACGAAAATGGATAGGATGATAAATAATAAAAATGGCATGGGATTCCGGTTATAAATTTTGCTGATTGGCTCGTTAAAATTAATTCAATATAGGTTTTTTTTAAGGTGTTTTATCCTAATACTTATACAATGAAATAAGGTGAAACGCATGTTGAAAAAACTCTTTATACGAAGCTCAGCACAACAACACAACCCAGACATTGAAATGTGGCAAGGTTGGGATGCATGGGTGAGTGTTGACTACAGTGACTGTGAAAGCCTTTCTCATTAAGAAATTTTTGCGAAAATGTGGTTTAAAATAAAATGGACTTGAGGGATTAAAATGACACAAATGCAGTGGGCCTTGATTCTCACTTTGATGGCAGGAATGGCCATGCCATTAGGGGCTATCATTGCACACTGTTTACAGATTAAACCTCGTTGGTTAGAAAAAGAAATCTTGCATGGTATCACCGCGTTTGGCGGTGGTGCTTTATTATCCGCAGTGTCATTAGTTCTGGTACCTGAAGGCATTAAACACTTTAATGCTTTGCAATCCGCGAGTTTGTTTTTGTTAGGCGGCGTGATTTTTATGCTGTTGGATTATCGTTTGTCCAAAAGTGGTTCCTCCATGAGTCAGCTGATTGCCATGCTGTCTGATTTTATTCCTGAATCTTTAGCCCTTGGAGCGGCAGTGGCAGTCGAGCGAAAAGACGCTATTTTAATTACCTTGTTAATTATCATGCAGAATTTGCCTGAAGGTTTTAACGCTTTTCGTGAGATACGACAAAGTCGTCAATTTGGCGTGAAAAGCGTTATTGGTATTTTTATTTTGCTGGCATTAACTGGGCCAATTGCTGGCATGGCTGCTTATATCTGGTTATCTGAATGGCACGGTGTGATATCAGGCATCATGTTATTTTCTGCTGGCGGTATTTTATACATAGTGTTTCAAGACATAGCGCCGCAAGCGGTCCTTGAAAAACATTGGGGGCCTCCACTTGGTGCTGTTTTGGGGTTTGCTCTAGGTCTTATTGGTTATGTTTTAGTGAATACCTAATCTAGCCGCTTTTTGCTTGTTCCTTCGTATTTTTTTATTGTCATTTTATGTGTGAACCACACATTCATTCGTTTTGCTTGATAGTAAAAACGGATTCCTTTCTTTACTTCAAAAGTGGCTAATTTAGCTCCGCATAAAAAATGTATACAAATTTTAATCTTATCCGAATATAGTAGTCCATAGTAATTTTTTTGGGTTGTAAAATAAGGTGGACAACATGCTGGTATCAGTATTAAAGGACGTTAGCTTAAGTGCTGTGGTAGCGGGTTTTGTCGCAGTATTGATTGGTTTTGCCGGCTCGGTAGCCATTGTTTTTCAAGCAGCACAAGCAGCAGGAGCGAACGAAGCTATTATGGTGTCATGGATTATGGCATTAGGTTTAGGCATGGGGGCTAGCTGTTTTTGCCTCTCTTTATGGTTTCGTGCTCCAGTCATTACCGCTTGGTCCACGCCAGGGGCAGCCTTATTGACGACCAGTTTGGCTGGCTATTCTTATGCAGAGGCCATTGGCGTGTTTATTTTTGTTGGGGCTTTGACGCTGATCTCCGGTGTATCCGGGTGGTTCGATCGTTTGATGAACTGGGTACCATTACCCATAGCCTGTGCCATGTTAGCAGGTGTGTTGTTTCAGTTTGGTATAAGCATTTTTACTGCCATGCAAGGGGATTTTTGGCTAGTAGGGATTATGTTATTGGTCTATTTAATCAGTAAACAATGGCTACCGAGATACGCTGTTCTTTGTGTGCTTTTGGTCGGTGTAATGATGGTAGTTGGCGGTTCTAATCAGGCTTTTTTTACAGAACTATCACTTACTATTGGGCATCCTATTTGGGTGTGGCCCGAATGGAACATTAGTGCTTTGATCGGTATTGGTATTCCTTTGTTTATCGTTACCTTGACATCTCAGAACATTCCAGGTGTGGCTGTGTTGCGAAGCTGTGGTTATCAAACTCCTGTGTCACCTTTGATGAGCTTAACCGGTTTAGCTTCTATATTACTGGCCCCTCTGGGTGGTTTTGCTTTTAACCTAGCGGCTATTACAGCGGCGATTTGTTCTGGTGATGAATGTCATAAGAATCCAGCAAAGCGATATATAGCAGGCCTATCTGCGGGGGTATTTTATGCTATATCGGGTTTGGCAGGGGCATCGATTGTCGGTTTATTTGCCATGTTTCCGGCGAGTATGATAGCTGCCTTGGCAGGTATTGCTTTGCTAGGTACGATTGGCACCAATTTGAAAATCGCTATGCAGGAAGACAGTTATCGAGAAGCTGCCTTAGTAACTTTTTTAGTGACTGTATCGGGTGCCTCCTTCTTCGGTGTGGCCTCGGCGATTTGGGGAATCTTATTAGGGGCGGCATGTTTGTTGATCAGTAAGTGTCATTTAAGGAAGGGGGAGTAATGGATTTAGTCGCCGTCATAAAAGAAGACATATTGTATCAGCGTTTACCAACAGGAGTACCATTAAGACAAAGTGTTTTGTCAGAACAATATGCTGTTAGTCGTATACCGGTGCGAGATGCTTTATTGAAGCTTCAAGGAGATGGATGGTTGGTACCGCATGGCAAGGCCGGGGTGATGATTCCTGAGTTGAATTGGCAAGAGGCGGAGGAACTTGCTTGGATGCGGGCTAAACTGGAAGTCTTAGCACTTGAGTTGGCGTGGCCAAAGTTAACACTAGAACATCTTTCACTGGCTCATTCTTATCTGGATAAGCTGGAACAAAAAAATTTGCCTTTAATGATGCGAGGTGATTTGAACTGGTTTTTCCATAGTGCCATTTATAATGCTTGTCAGCGGAACAGTTTACTGAGAAATATGGCCTCTCTTAATCAGCAAGCCAGCCGATATTTGGGTTTTCAGTTTGGTCCTTTGGAGTATCATCAACATAGTCAGCAAGAACACAGGGATTGGTTGGATTGTATTAAGCGAGAGGACAAATCGAGTGCTATCACTTTGCTTGAGAAGCATATTTTAGCGGCGGGACAGCGACTCACTGAACACTTAAAGAGGAGGAGTGAAGATTAGTCGTGATTTTGTGGAATATAAATGGCAAGGCAAGCCCCACCAAGTCTCGTCGATTGACTTTTGCGAGTAAAACCTGGCTTTTTATCTTTGCCATGAGCATTGGCAGATAATTCAGCGAAATACAAGCCTAATCCAGTATTGTCATCGAGCAGGGCATCGATGTGATGTTCTTCGTTTTCATTAAAGCCAGGACCATCGTCTTCAACGGTTAAAATAAGATAGTCATCTTCTTTGTGGGCCGACAGGAGTATATTGCTTTTCGCGTAACGAAAAGCATTGTATACGCCAGTACTGACGACAGCTGTCATCAGTCTTTCATCAAAACTGCCGGACAGCCCGGTTGGACAATTAAAAGAGAGTTCTAATTGTTTTGCGTTCGCTGAAGATGACAAAGCAAATACTTGATCGTCTAAGAATTCTTCCATCAAAAAGGTATCTGGGTGTAATTCATAGCCGTCAGATGCTAAGCGATATAGATACAGGTACTCAACCCATTCATCATTGAGTTTTTTTAAAGATTCTTCGATATGGATGATTTTTTTGTTCTGAGGAGCTTTATCACCAAGACTTTCTTTCACCGTCTGCAATTGATACAGCAGGGTGCCAACTTGGTTTTTGCTCTCATGAATGGCGCTCGCCAATATGGTGCTAATGTCGACTTTTTCCATCTTAGATCAATTTCCAAAAAGTTTGGCATAACGGTCATTTTGTTCCTTAGTTGGAGCGCTGGTAGTGGCCGAGCCTACTTCACTTAGCCAAACTTCAAAAATTTGTTTGGCTGTGCTGGTTTCTCCACTGGCAATACAAATATCCATTTCGTATTCATAAGATTTAGCACGTGTTTCAGGCTCTTCAAAGAAATTCTCATGGATTTTCTTTAAAGTGCTATCAAAGTTATCTTGCTGACGTGGAATCAGAGTGCCATTGTCAGAAATTCTTGCTAAAGATTCCAAGTGTTTTAAATATACCTCAGAGGTATTGTAACAAGAATGTTTTGCTAAAAAGACGGCTTTACGATAAGCCATTTCAGCTGTGGTACTGTCCTCAATCATAAGACTGATGCGACCTAATTCCATTTGCCGCAAAATATTTTTTGGGGATTTGGTGATGGCTTCTATCAATGTGGCTTGAGCTTCTTCTGGCTTATCTTGCTTGATGAGTACTTTGGCAAGCCAATCATATGCACTAACGAAAAAGCGATTGTCTAGCATAAGCTGTCGTAGCAGTTTTTCTGCCTTGTCCAGTTCATTTGTGGAGTAATAGCATTTGGCCTTACCAAATAAGGCCCAAGGCATCTTGCGGCTTTTGGCAACCTTGTCAAATAAGGTAAGGGCTTTCCTGTAGTCACGTAACTCTAATAAACAATCACCAATAATTCGCTCGCATTTACCTTCTAATGAAGGGTAGTTTTCAATGACTTTTTCAGCGTGCTTGATGGCGTCTGAATATTTTTTTGCGTCCAAAGCTTTATTTACTTTGAAAAGGCGTTCTTTGGTTTCCAATAACTTATTTAATCGGCGTTGTAGCATAGCCTGAGAAAATGGCTTGGTAATGTAACCATCAGGTTGATATTCAATAGCACCCATGACCATTTCAATGGAGGTTTCAGCGGTAACCATCAAGTAGGTTGCCGTGTTGGGAATGAGCTGAGAATGGCGAACTTCCTCAAGTAACTGTTGGCCATCCTTGCCTTTACCAAGATTGTAATCTGACAAGATGACGTCGAAGGACTTGCTGCGCAGCAACTCAATGGCGGTTTCTGCTTTCATTGCAATATCAATGGAGGTAAAGCCAAAATCTGTCAGCATTTTGCGCTGCATAATGCGAGCTTCAGCCATGTCTTCAATCAATAAGGCTTTCTTGGTCGAAAAATCTTGTTGAGCCATAAAACGTTAGATTCCCACTCGATACATCATAAAAAAGACTTATTAGGGTTGGCTACTAAGTCTTCTGAGAAGATTTCGTCTTCTTCGGAGGTTTGTTGAGGAATGGCATAGGATTCACTTGCCCACTCACCAAGATCAATTAATTTACAACGAGCACTGCAAAATGGGCGGTCAGGATTGTCGGTTGACCAGGCTGTTTTGTTTTGACAGGTTGGGCAAGCAACAAGGCTAGAATTTTGTATCATTTGAGCAGACCTAGTATTTTTTCATGCATGGATAAAACTTTAGCACTCATCTTGTTAATATTTCCAGTATTTTCAAGGCTGAAATCGGCTTTGCTTAGCCTTTCACCATTGCTAAGTTGAGAATGAATGATGTTCAGCGCGGTAGATTCATCACTTTGATCGCGTGATATAACACGTTTTAGTTGGATGTCTTTTGGTACATCTAATGCGACAACGAAGCGACATAAGCGATTTTGACCTGTTTCAAACAATAGAGGATGAACTAATAGTACATAATCCGATTGGGCTGCTTGTAATTGCTTTTGTAATTCTTTTCTAACGGCTGGATGCGTGACGCTTTCTAACCATTTCTTCTCGTCAGCGTTATGGAAAATAATCTGTCTAAGGGCTGAACGGTCTAAAGAGCCGTCAGCCAAAAGAATGTCGTCGCCGTACCTTTGTTGGATCTGTTGTAATGGGATAGAGCCAGGTTCAACCACTAAACGAGCTACATCGTCTGCGTCTACGGTTTCAATACCTAATTCGCGAAAGCATTTTGCAACTGTGCTTTTACCAGACCCGATGCCGCCGGCTAAGCCAATGATAGGAGGTGCTATTACCATAAAACCTGTATGTAGAATAAATCAATATCTGAAAAAGTCGAAAAAGGGCCAAATGCTAATTTAGCCCTTCTCATCTTCGATTGATAAATACTATATAAGATTCCCAGTAAAGATGCACAAATTTGTCAGTTATCAAGTGGAAAAGTACCTATTCAAGCGGTTAAAGCGCCAGTTAATTTGGCATCTTCCAAACCAATAGTACGAATCTTTTGCACAGCATAATAAGGCTTGTTATTAACAAACCTACAAACTCACCTATTAAATACAAGGCTAGTAAATGATGAGGAATAACCAAAGCGAGGGCGTTTCTCTGAAAAACCCGGAGGAGGCCTGTATAGATGTAGGGCATTAGGATAGGGCAGGAGTAGGTTGCCGTAGTCCGTGGACTTGTTCTTCCCTTTCCTTAACTGACATTAAACAAGGGCTGATAAATAGCAATAAGGGTATTGGCAACGAAGCTACCAGCAATTAATAAGCAGACAGCAGGAATGAGCTTCTCTAACAAAATAATCTTTTGCTGCCAGTGGTTTTCATGCTTACGAGCGGCCAGTTGCAAGGCGCGTTCTAGATCACCATCCTGTTCGGCTGAATGCAGTGCTATATGAGATTCGTCAGGAAACCAACGTTTAGGAAAACTGTCGACATAGCTCTGCCCCAGTTTTAATTGATAATAAATTTCTAAGCTTTGATTTATGCTGTTTTGATTGGTCAAAAAGGTATGTAGGTTTAATAAGGACTGCTGCAAACTATTGCCTGTTTTGCGGGCATTACTGAGTATGGAAAATATTTTAGCCAATCGAAAGGTAGGGCTGATTTTTTCCAACCAAAAGCAAGCTGTCCCATTACGCAAAATGGATATGAAATAAATTTGTGCTGCGCAGGTAGCGAGATAGCTAAGAGTGGGTTTTACCATAGTGAGAAATAGGTCGCTATCATTCGGTGTTTGCCAATAGTTATTAGTGAGGGCGATAAGCAAGGCAATTTGAATGACACAGAAAGGGTAGGCGCAGGCTTTTAATAAACGCTGTGACCAACTTAATAAGCCATTCAGTTGTTGAATGGATATTGTCAAGCTTTGTATACAATCTTCACGAGTGCCATTTGTATTGATTAATTGACAATAGGGCGCCGCCATTGTTAAGGATAAACTGGCAAGTAACTTATTGAAGGATCTACCTTTATTAAGTTCGCTTAATAAAGCTTTATTGATTAAGCACATCTTTTTATTTCTCGATGACAAGCTAAGATGTTTTATTGCTTCGTGTAGTTGTAAGCCAGAGGTCAGTGCGTTCTGTATTTCTTGATAAAACAATAAGAGAGTGGCGTAGTTTAGATAGTGGGGACGCCACGGACAAATTTGAACATGCCATTGTTTTTGACGAATAAACTGAAACATCAGACTGGTGACTGATTCAGCGTAATGTATTTCCTCCTTTTGGTTCGCTATTTTTACTTGATACCAAGGCATGCTGTTTCCTTTTTTAATATTACAGTGCCTGCCAAAGCTCACTAGATTGAATCAAGCCTGCATAGCTGGAAGGTAGTATTTCTTGCCAGCGAGGTTGTATGGCGGTGAATTTTGCATGTTGTTTTGAATCGCCATAATGCATGGATTGATGAATAATGAGCTGTAGGGAACTGACTAATGAAAAGAAATCTACTTGCCAGGTATGGCAACGGTGAATGGCGTCAAGTGCTGAGTTGGTATGTAATGTTGCGAATACTAGGTGGCCAGTAAGCGCAGCATTTACCGCTAAATTGGCGGTTTGTGCATCACGAATTTCGCCAATCATAATAATGTCAGGGTCCTGTCGTAAAAAGGCCTTTAATAAAGAAATCGCATCTAAATTAATGGCCAGATTCGGCTCACATTGAAATATGCCTGCCAGTTCGTATTCGACTGGGTCTTCTATGGTGAAAATACTTTTTTTTCCATTATTAAGAGCATCCAAGCAGGCATATAGAGTCGTGCTTTTGCCTGCTCCGGTGGCTCCACACACAAGGATCAGACCACTGGGTTGTTGTAGGCAAAGCTCCAACTGCTCGAGTATGGAGGCTGGCATATTCAAATCATTCAAGCCTAATTGTTGTTTTTCAGGTAATAGCCGCAAGGCGACTTTTTCACCGCGTATGCTGGCCACAATACTGACTCTTACAAACCAGGTTTTGTCTTGATCCACAAAGGTGAATTGACCCTCTTGTACACGGCGTGATTCGGAAAGGTCTAAATTGGCCTTCATTTTAATGCGGTTGAGCAATTTTTCCGTAGCAGGTAGGGCCACCATTTTGCGTAATTGACCATAGTTTCTGTGCAATACACTAATTCCACTTTGGCTTTGCTCAATATGGATATCACTGGAACCAGCTTGACTGGCAGTTGCCAGTATTTCTTCAAGTGTCATTCTGCCTCCTCATTTTGTTGGCGACATTGTTGAGGCAAAATCTGTGCGTTGATATTACTGATACAAACCCAGTTACGATTGGCGTCTCTTTGGTAGGTAAGGGTTTGCCCTTCCTCAATTTCAGTGCTGTCATGCAGAGTGATGACAACATTACCTTGCGCTTTGTTCTGATTGTCGACCGACACATTTTTGACGATGGAGTCTTCCGCTAGGGTACGTTTGATTTGTTCGAAATCATCACTTGAGGGGAAGTGCCCATTAAGTAGAATAAATTCTTCAATTAAGGCTTGGTGTTGCGTGGCGATATTTTGAGCATCAATCAGTTTCGCTTTGGCGATTTGTCGAGTAAAAGATGGCGCTGATAGACTGGCTAAAATAGAAATAATGGCGATAACCACCATCAGTTCCAACAGGGTAAATCCCCGTTGTAAAATAAGAGACATTGACATTCTTCACTCCTTGAAGATGTATCAGGCTTCCTGCCCGATATTTTTAGTCATACTTATAGGTATTTTTTGGACAGATGTTAAACAGTTTGATCTAGCATTTCACCTCTAGGTGTTTGCTCTGAGTAATAGGGTGACTCATGAACCTTTCCGAATACTGGTAAATCGTGTTCGTCGTCAAACAATTCATCGAAGTCATTCATTTCTTCTTTTCTTTTATTTTTGAGCTCTTCGTCTTTTTTTCGTGTTTGACCTTGTAACGCTTGTCCCTGCTCTGAAATGGTTACAATTAAATCACTGGACGCTTTGGCGTTACGTGCATGAAGGGCTGCTAGGTTGTTGTCTTCATCAGAACGTACGTCATAAGTAGTATAGCCAGGTTGGGCTGTACTGGAATGAGTATGGTTTGAAACGGCAATAGAATGAGGGACACTGCCAGACATAATATTCACCACCTAGATATGTAAAAATATGTTAATGGTTAAATATTAGACAGAATTGAAGAGATTGTCCAATCGGATGTTAGTTGCAACATCCGATTGGACAAATAGCGACTATTTAGATTCCATTTGACCGGCTTGAATGGCGGTAATGGCGATGGTGTAAACGATATCATCTACTAAGGCGCCGCGAGACAAGTCGTTAACGGGTTTGCGAATACCTTGTAGCATTGGCCCAATGCTGACCACATCAGCACTTCGTTGTACCGCTTTATAGGTCGTGTTACCTGTATTCAAATCAGGGAAAATGAAGACGGTCGCTTTACCCGCCACCTTACTATTAGGCGCTTTCTGTTTGGCTACTTTTTCCATGATGGCGGCATCGTATTGTAACGGACCGTCAATCAATAGATCTGGGCGTAAATCTTGGGCAAGCTTAGTAGCTTCACGAACTTTATCAACATCATTACCGCTACCTGAGCCACCTGTGCTATAGCTGATCATGGCGACTTTTGGTGTGATACCAAAAGCAGCGGCCGAATCGGCACTCTGGATAGCGATTTCTGCAAGTTGCTCAGCACTGGGATCTGGGTTGATTGCACAATCTCCATATACCAATACTTGATCAGGTAAGCACATAAAGAAAACAGATGACACCAAGCTGGCGCTTGGGGACGTTTTAATTAATTGTAATGCTGGACGAATCGTGTTTGCTGTGGTGTGAACGGCACCCGATACTAGACCATCTACATCATCTGTTTGCAGCATCATGGTACCAAGTACTACGTTATCTTCTAGTTGCTCGCGTGCTACGATGTCGGTTAAACCACGGTTTTTGCGAAGTGTAACCATAGGGCCTACATAGCGCTCACGAATGCTGGCTGGATCGAGGATTTCAACGCCATGACTTAATTCAATGCCGTTGTTTTGTGCGATACGAAGAATCTCTTCTTCATTGCCTAACAAAGTACAGCGGGCTATGCCTCGTTCGGCACAAATTGAAGCGGCTTGAATAGTGCGAATCTCTTCCCCTTCTGGTAGTACGATGCGCTTGTTTAAAGAGCGCGCCAGTTCGATCAAGCGGAAACGGAATGCTGGTGGGGAGAGTTTTCTTTCTTCTTGGTTGAGGGCGAAGGAATTAATCCAATCATGATCGATGCAACGAGCAATATGCTCTTTCACCATGGAAACACGCTCTTTATCGTCGAGCGGGATTTCTTGGTTGAAGGATTGCATGTTGATCACCGTCTCCCAGCTATTGGAATTAACTGATAATACAGGCAATCCTTTGGCCATGGCTTTACCACATAAAGACATTAAAGCTTCACTAGGTTGATAACCGCCTGTCACCACCAAAGCGGCGATCTTAATGTCATTTAAGGCAGCAATGGCCGTTGCCATGATGACATCGGTACGATCCCCTGGAGTGAATACCAAAACCCCTGGTCGCAATGCTTCAAGTACATTTTCAACACCACGAGCACAAAGGGTATAGGATTGTACTCGACGAGTGTCCATTTCTCCTGCGTTTACCACGGTAGCGCCAAGAAAATCAGCCACGTCTTTTACTCGCGGGAAGGTGAGTTCGTCGGCGGTAGGAATTTGTCCTAATAAGCTAAAATTACGTTTGAAAATGCCACGTTGTGCGAAGAGGTCACCGTAGGATTTTACCCCTAAGGAACCAGGAGTGGTCTTGTTGAGAATACAGCCAATCACGTCTTCGGCTTTGATTCCGCCGTAAGAGCCGGCAGCAATTTCCACATGGTGTTCCAGTTCGTTGACACGCATATTATTTGGCGCTGTCACTAAAACCAAACCGGCGTCCAGTGTTCGTGCAATAGCTTTATTTAATCGTGTTGCGTATGGGTGTCCAGCAATTTGCGCTAGACCTTCAACAATAACGGTTGAGTCTGGCTCAACACTGGCTTGGAAGCGACCGACAATCTCTTCCATTAGCTCGTCTATATTGTCGTTGTATAAGTAGCGTTCAGCTTCGTGCAGAGGGATAGGCTCAGCTGGCGTCAAAGAAGAGCCTTGCGCTACCATGGCGGTTGATTTATCAGGGCCTTTATCACCGGGTTGCGGCTGTGCGACAGGTTTAAAGAAGCTGGCTTTTAAACCTTGTTGCTCTAGGGCGCGAACTAGACCAACGGAAACAGATGTTAAGCCGACACCTGGCCCTGTTGGGACTGTCATAAGTACGTTGATTGTCATGTTTGATAATCCTATGTTAGTCCAATCTCTTATAAACCTTGTATCAAGCTGATGGCATCCAGCGCAATCATTAGCTCTTCATTGGTTGGAATAATCCAGATCTGTGTAGCACTATCAGCAGCGGCAATCTTATTGACCGCACCGCGTGTGGCGTTGTCATTTAGTGTTACGTCCAGTTTGATGTTAAAGGCTCTCAATTGTTGACAAATGGCTTGACGTAAATAGTTCGAATTCTCGCCGATTCCCCCCGTGAAAACCAAATGATCAATACTTTCTAAAGTGGTTGCTGTGCTGGCGAGATACTTTGCCGTTCTTACCGCAAACATATCCAGCGCTAACTTGGCTCGTTCGTCCCCTGATACCATGGCTTCTTCAAGAGTTCGACAATCGTTCGACAGTTCAGAAACCCCCAATAGGCCACTTTGTTTGTTAAGAATGTTTAGCGCTTCTTCTGCGTTGATATTCTTGGCCTGCATGATAAAGGTCAGTAAGCTTGGGTCCAGACTACCAGAGCGTGTGCCCATCATCAGGCCTTCCAGTGGCGTGATGCCCATACTGGTATCCGAGGATTGACCGTGATTAATGGCACAGGTACTGGCGCCATTGCCTAGATGTGCTACTAAAATGCCTTGCTGATCACTGTTTGGGGCTAATTTGGCGAGTTGTTGACTAATGTAACGGTAACTGGTGCCGTGAAAACCGTATTTACGGAAATGGTGTTCACGATAAAATTCCATAGGAATAGGGTAGAGGTATTGCTCTTGACTCAGTGTCTGGTGGAATGAGGTGTCAAACACCGCGACTTGAGGGAGGTCTGGGAAGAAGTTTATGGCGACCTGAATACCTTGTAAATGGGCTGGATTATGCAGAGGCGCTAAGCTGCAACACTCACCTATACCATGTATTACCTCTTCATTGATCAGAACGGACTGAGCAAAAGTTTCGCCACCATGTACAATTCGGTGGCCTATGCCCATCATGCTATCACGAATGTCTGAATGTTGATCAAGCCATAGTTTAATCTGTTTTACTGCATTTTCATGACTGCTGACTGTAAGAGGAGCGTGCTCTTTTTGTCCCTGATATTTAAAGGTAATGGTGCTGTTATTAGAGCCTAGTTGATCTGCGATACCCTCAAACACAGTGTCTTGGCCAGAGTTTGCCAACATGGCGAATTTCAATGATGAACTGCCACAGTTAATTACTAAAATGCTGTCTTTCATCATTTCTCCAAAGATACGCGAAGGGATAAGTCAATTGCGGTAATGTGTTTGGTGAGAGCGCCGATAGAAACATAGTCCACACCGGTTGCCGCAACTTCTAATAAGCCATGTTGATCCATGTTACCTGAGGCTTCAAATTTCACTCGACCTTGGTATTTTTGCACGGCGGTTGTCATGTCTTCATAAGAGAAGTTGTCCAACATAATAATGTGAGCGCCGGCTTTTACCGCTTCGTCTACTTCGGCAAGGCTTTCCGTTTCGATTTCAATGGTTTTACCCGGAGCAATTTGTTCCGCCATAACAACCGCATTGCTAATAGAGCCTGCGGCCATAATATGGTTTTCTTTAATTAAAAACGCATCGTATAGTCCGATACGATGATTTTGTCCGCCGCCTGTTCGCACCGCGTATTTTTGTGCCAGTCTCATACCAGGTATGGTTTTTCGAGTATCCAGAATGGTCAGTTGGGTGTCTGCAACCATCTGACAGTAATGGCGTGTTATGGTCGCCGTGTAAGACAGGCTTTGGATAAAGTTTAGTGCCGTTCTTTCGCCCGTTAAAATGGTTCGAGCGTGACCTTTAAGCGTCAAAAAGACTTCATTAGCTTGGATTGGATCGCCATCTTGTTTGTGCCAGGTTAATGACACATTGCCCCCTAACTGTTTGAAAACCTCGTTAGCCCAAGGTTGTCCACACAATACCGCTTCTTCACGGCTGATGAGGTTGGCCGTGATGATTTGATCGTCAGGAATTAATTGGGCAGTGATGTCACCACTGTTAATGTCTTCTTTTAGTGCAAAAGCAACCTGAGTTTGAATGTGCTCAATCAGTTGAGCGTCCAAAGGGGTCATGTAATGTCCTAGTTAACGTTTTTTTTTGAGTGCTTTATTGTAGCTCTATATTATGACGTCGTCAGTGCTGATTTCACTATTATGATTGATTTATATGACTTTCCGTAGCACATTCAAAGAAACAGACGATTCAGCAATAGGCATTTCTAATTAGGTATGAGTCAATGAGGCACAAAATTCGTGTGAGCTGTCAAAAGTAGTACATTTTTTGCTCAGAAATAAGTTTATATTTATAGATTATAGTCTCCATAAGTTTTGTGAATTTAAATTAATGTGGTTAGACTGAGTCAGATTTGCTCGGACTTACACCCCATTAATGTCAATAAAATGCAATGTTTTAAAGCTACAAAAGTGTGCTTTGTTTGTTTGACATGAGTTGTTTGGCTAGGCGATTTCTTGTTTAGGTGTTAGTCTTACGCCCGAATTAGAAGAGCATAAGATTGAAATGAACCCGTTTTATTGTAATCGGGTATGGATATAGAACACTTCATTTGCGCTTTCTATTTTGCGTTTTTAAAGTACTGTATTTAAATTTTTCGTACCCGAGCTTGGAGTGAAGGCTACGTAGAATTTTTATTAAGAGGTCTGTTGAACCAGACCAAAATGGAAGCGGGCCGACCAGCGTATTTCAGCTGGTGGTTGACGCAATGGCACAAAATTAAAACAACAAACATGACCATTGATGCAGATAAAACGACACCGTCCTCTAAAGAGAAGGGTGTCCTTTTATCAAGGTCGACTGAAACAAAATGGTGTAACACATTGTTTGTTTCTGGCTCGTTTAAGTAGCTCTCGGTGTTTACCAACAAATAAACTCCGAGGGTTAAGTATCTGTTCTAATAGCGGGAGTTATTAACACGATGACTGAGCAGCATATTCTCGAAGACATCGATCCAATCGAAACCAAAGAATGGGTCGATGCGCTTGAGTCTGTCCTTCGCGAAGAAGGTCCTGATCGCGCGCAATACATTTTAAACCGTCTGAACGGTGAAGCCTCCAAAGCGGGTACTTCACTACCAGCCTCCATTACAACTGCTTATCGCAACACGATTGCCCCTGAAGATGAAGCACCTTTACCTGGCGATGTTTTCATGGAGCGCCGTATCCGTTCCATCATTCGTTGGAATGCATTAGCAATGGTAATGAAAGCGAACCGTGAGGATTCCACTCTTGGCGGTCACATTACCAGTTTTTCATCTGCCGCTACACTTTATGATATCGGTTTTAACCACTTCTTCCGTGGTAACAGTGAAAAGCAAGAAGCCGACATGGTCTTTTTCCAAGGTCATATCTCTCCTGGTATATATGCACGTTCATATATCGAAGGACGTTTGACTGATGAGCAACTTGATAACTTCCGTCGTGAAGTGGATGGCAAGGGTATTTCTTCATACCCGCATCCTTGGTTGATGCCGGATTACTGGCAATTTCCAACGGTATCTATGGGTCTTGGTCCACTACAAGCTATTTACCAAGCTCATGTAATGAAGTACCAACACAGCCGTGGCTTGATCGATCAAGGTGATCGTAAGGTTTGGGCTTTCTTAGGTGATGGTGAGTGTGATGAGCCAGAATCTTTAGGTGCAATCGCTCTTGCTGGTCGTGAGAAGCTAGATAACTTGATCTTCGTGATCAACTGTAACTTGCAACGTCTTGATGGCCCAGTTCGTGGTAACAGCAAGATCGTTCAAGAACTGGAAGGTGTCTTCCGTGGTGCTGGTTGGAATGTTGTTAAGTGTCTATGGGGTCGTCATTGGGATCCATTGTTCGCTAAAGACACCAAAGGTTTGCTGGTCAAGCGCATGAATGAAGTGTGTGACGGCGAGCTACAAAACTACAAAGCCAACGGTGGTGCTTATACTCGTGAGCATTTCTTCGGTAAATACCCTGAGTTGCTAGAAATGGTCAAAGACATGACCGACGATGAGATCATGAATCTTAATCGCGGTGGTCACGACCCATACAAAGTTTACGCGGCTTACAAAGAAGCGACTTCTCACAAAGGTCAACCGACGGTTGTCTTGGCGCAAACCGTTAAAGGTTACGGCATGTTCAAGGCAGCTGAAGCGCAGAACACGGCTCACCAGACGAAAAAACTGGATGAAGAGTCTTTGGCTCAATTCCGTGACAAGTTTGGTATCCCAATCAGCGATGAAGATCTGAAAGATCTGCCATACTACCGTCCAGCAGAAGACAGCCCAGAGATGCAGTACTTGCGTGCTCGTCGTAAAGAGCTGGCGGGTGATTTTCCTATTCGTCGTCGTGACTGTGAAGCGCTTGAAGTGCCTTCTCTGGAAGCTTTTAAAGCACAAATTGCTGGCACCAAAGGTCGTGAGATCTCGACTACTATGGCGTTTGTCCGTGCTTTGAATGTGATGGTAAAAGACAAGCAGATTGGTCCACGTGTTGTGCCGATTCTTGCCGACGAAGCACGTACTTTCGGTATGGAAGGTATGTTCCGTCAGTTGGGTATTTACTCATCTGAAGGTCAGCGTTACACGCCGCATGACCATACTCAGATCATGTACTACAAAGAGTCTGAAGACGGTCAGATTCTTCAAGAAGGTATTAACGAAGCCGGTGCTTTCTCTTCTTGGTTGGCGCTTGCTACTTCTTACAGCAACAGTAATCTGCCGATGATTCCTGTTTACATCTACTACTCTATGTTTGGTTTCCAACGTGTTGGTGACTTGGCGTGGGCGGCAGGTGATTCTCAGGCGCGTGGTTTCTTGATTGGTGCTACTGCAGGTCGTACAACGCTAAACGGCGAAGGTTTGCAACACGAAGACGGTCACTCGCACATCTTAGCGGGTACGATTCCGAACTGTGTATCGTACGACCCAACTTACTCTTATGAAGTGGCTGTTATCGTTCAAGATGGCTTGCGTCGCATGTACAAAGAGAAAGAGAGTGTTTTCTATTACCTAACAGTAATGAACGAAAACTACGCTCACGAAGATATGCCTGAAGGTGTTGAAGAAGGCATTATCAAGGGTATGTACAAGCTAAAATCACATGCTAAGAAAACCAATAAGAAGCAAGTTCAATTGCTGGGTTCTGGTGTGATTTTACGTGAAGTAGAAGCCGCAGCTGAGATTCTATACAAAGATTACGGTGTGAACTCTGACGTATGGAGTGTGACTTCTTTCAATGAATTGCGCCGTGAAGGTTTGGATGCAAGTCGTTGGAACATGCTTCACCCAGAAGAGACACCACGTTTGTCTTACGTTGAGTCTTGCTTAAATGACAAAGGTCCTGTGATTGCATCAACTGACCACGTTAAGTTGTTTGCTGATCAGATCCGTCCATTCGTTAATGGTACTTACAATGTACTGGGTACAGACGGCTTTGGTCGAAGTGATACTCGCGCTAAATTGCGTCACTTCTTCGAGGTTAACCGCTACTGGGTGGTTGTATCTGCACTAAGTGCATTGGCGAAAGACGGTGTGATTGATGCATCTGTAGTTAGTGAAGCGATTGCTAAGTTCGATTTAGATCCAAATAAACCGAACCCAGTTACTTGCTAATTACTGTACAAGCTAGGTATCAGGCTTCGTTGTGATGAAGCCTGATAAGATTTTATGTTTGATGCGTCTAAACGACAAAGGAGATTTCTGTGAGTACTGAAATCATTCGAGTACCGGATATTGGCGGTGCGGCTGATGTCGATGTTATCGAAATCAGTGTGAAGGTTGGCGATACAATCGAGGCTGACCAATCAATTATCGTGTTGGAAACAGACAAAGCGTCTATGGACGTGCCTGCTCCTAAAGCGGGTAAAATAACAGCTATCCATATCAAAGAAGGCGATACTGTTTCAGAAGGCGATGAGATTCTTACTATTGAATTAGAAGCTGGCGCATCGGAAGAGCCTGCTAAACAAGAAGCGCCTAAGCAAGAAGCAGTTCCAGCTGAAGACAAGCCAGTGGCGCAAGCTGCTGCGGCTGAACAAACGGTTTCTGTACCTGATATCGGTGGTGCGACGGGTGTTGACGTTATTGAAGTGTGCGTTGCAGAAGGCGACGACGTTCAAGAAGGTGACTCCATCATAGTGCTGGAAACAGACAAAGCCTCCATGGATATTCCTTCTCCAGTCAGCGGTAAAATTGCTAAGCTGATGATCAAAGAGGGTGATACGGTTTCTGAGGGTGATGAAATCCTTGTGGTTTCAGGCGAAGGTGCTGCTGCGCCAGCAGCGGAAACAGCATCAGAGCCTGCCCCAGCGCAAGCGGCTCCAGCCCCTGTTGCAGGTGGTGTTGAGGTCGTTAACGTACCTGACATTGGTGGGGCAACGGATGTTGATGTCATCGAAGTGCCTGTTGCGGTAGGTGATAAAGTGGCGGAAGGTGATTCCATCATAGTGTTGGAAACCGACAAAGCTTCTATGGACATTCCTGCGCCTAAATCTGGTACGGTAAAATCCCTTGCTATTAAAGAAGGCGATAAGGTTTCTGAAGGAACTTTGATTCTTGAGCTTGAAGTGGAAGGAGCAGCGCCTGCTGCCGCACCACAAGCGGCTTCGTCACAGCCAGCGACTAAAGCTCCTGAGCAGGCGGCCCCAGCTGCCAAAGCACCTGAGAAAGCAGCGCCAGTAGCAGATCAATCTGCTGTATTGGCTGAACCTTCTAAGAAAGTTCATGCGGGCCCTGCGGTACGTATGTTGGCTCGTGAGTTGGGCGTTGACTTGTCATTGGTTCGTCCTACAGGCCCACGTAATCGCATTCTGAAAGAAGACTTGCACGCCTATGTGAAAGCCGCTGTGCAAAAAGCTGCTTCCGCTCCTGCAGCAGGTGCGACGTCAGGTGCTGGTTTGCCAACGGTTCCAGATCAAGACTTTAGCAAGTTCGGCGAAATCGAAGTTGTTAAGATGAGTAAGATCCAGCGTTTGACAGCTCAGAACATGGTGCGTAACGCTTTGGTTGTGCCTCAGGTAACTCAGTTCGATAAAGCGGATATCTCTAACTTGGAAGCGTTCCGTAAGGGCTTGAAGCCGGAAATGGAAAAACAAGGTGTGAAATTGACGCCTCTACCATTCCTAATCAAAGCGGTTGCGCAAGCTATGGTTGCTAACCCTGCGTTCAATGTGTCGCTTATGGCCGATGGCGAAAGCTATGTACAGAAGCATTATGTGCACATTGGTATTGCGGTGGATTCACCTGTGGGTCTTGTGGTTCCAGTACTGCGTGACGCAGATAAGAAGTCGGTAGTACAAATTGCCAAAGAAGCCGGTGAGTTGATCAAGAAAGCACTTGATAAGCAGCTGAAACCTGCTGATATGCAAGGCGGTTGTTTCACTATCTCTAGCCTAGGTGCTATTGGTGGTACTGGCTTTACGCCAATCGTAAACTGTCCTGAAGTCGGTATCTTAGGTGTCTCCAAAGCAGATATCGAGCCTCGTTGGAATGGTAAAGAGTTTGAGCCTCGTACCATGTTACCGCTTTGTCTATCTTACGATCACAGAGCAATCAACGGTGGTGATGCCGGTCGCTTCCTGACTTACTTGAATGCTTTGTTGAGTGATGTGCGTCGTTTAACTTTGTAATCTAAGTATCTAACTGCTTGAAAAGCCGCTCATTGAGCGGCTTTTTTATTATTTCTTCACAAAAAGTAACTTGGTAAAAATCGCATAGTAAAACTATAATTAAACTGTGTAAATATACAGTATTTTGAGTGTTTAATATGCGTTTAACTTATCTTGGAGCATCTGGTTCCGCTTCATATATTGCGGAAAACAGTATTTTGATTCCGCTTTATGGAGAATCTGTATCTGCAGGTTTTCCTTCTCCAGCTCAAGACTTTGTTGAGAAAACTCTGGATCTAAATGAGTTATGTATTCCGCATCCAGCTGCGACTTTTTTTGTGCGTGCACAAGGTGATTCAATGATAGAGGCGGGTATCTACAGTGGTGATGTATTAGTGGTAGATCGTTCTTTATCTGCATCCCACGGCGATACTATTATTGCTTGTTTGCACGGTGAAATGACAGTTAAGGTGTTGGAACTAAAACCTAATGTATTGTTAAGGCCAAAAAATAAAGCTTATAAAGCGATTCCCATTACTGAAGAATCAGAATTTGAAGTGTTTGGTGTCGTGACCAGTGTGATTCGTAAACTAGATCGTATGTGATGAAAACCGTGTTTGCTTTGGTGGATTGTAATAACTTTTATGCCAGTTGTGAGAAATTATTTCGTCCAGATTTAAAGAACACGCCAGTCGTGGTTTTGTCCAATAACGATGGTTGTATTGTGGCTCGCTCACAGGAAGCTAAGACGTTAGGGTTGAAAATGGGCGTTCCTATGTTTCAGGTGCAAGCGGATATTGAGAAACATAATGTAGTGTGTTTTTCCTCTAACTATGCTTTGTATGCGGATATGTCGAATCGAGTAATGACATTGTTGGAACAAGAAGCGCCACAAGTCGAAGTGTATTCTATTGACGAGGCGTTTTTGGATCTGAGTGGTGTATCGGCAGTAGAAGATTTATTGTCTTTTGGTCAACGTGTCAAAGCCAAGGTGGATAAATGGACGGGGATTACCGTGGGTATCGGCATTGCACCGACGAAAACACTGGCTAAACTGGCGAACTATGCCGCGAAAAAATATCCAGCAACGGGCCAGGTGGTCGATTTGATGAGTCGGGATAGGCAACAACGTCTACTCGCCTTGACGGATGTGGGAGAAGTGTGGGGGGTAGGACGACGCTTAAGTAAGCGATTGCGAGAACAGGGCATTGATACTGCTTTAGATCTGGCGCATACCGATCCTAAAACGATTCGCCATGAGTTTTCAGTGGTATTGGAACGTACGGTGCGAGAGCTTAATGGTGAGTCCTGCATTGCCTTGGAGTCTGTGCGACCAGTAAAGCAGCAGATTATTTGCAGTCGTTCTTTTGGTTATAAAATTACCGAATTTAGAGAGTTGCGTGAAGCCATATCTAAATATACCTATCGCGCAGCGGAAAAATTACGGGCAGAGCAGCGCTTGTGCCGCGTGATGAGTGTTTTTATTCGTACTAGCCCTTTTATCAAAAATGCGCCTTTTTATGGTAAAAATTTGTCGGTAGAACTGCCTTATCCAACCAATGATACCCGGGATTTACTGACGGTTGCTTATGCCATTTTCCGACGTATTTGGCAGCCGGGTTTTCGCTATATGAAGGCTGGTGTGATTTTATCGGATTTTTATGAACCGGGAAGCTTCCAAGCCGATTTGTTTCGTCCTTTAGAGAGTAAGCGTCATGCAAAGGGAATGATGAAGGTACTTGATCAGATTAATCATAGTGGTATTGGTCATGTTTTCTTTGCGGCGCAAGGTGTCTCTCCCCAATGGACAATGAAACGTGACTACTTATCCCCTCGTTATACAACTTGCTGGCGAGATTTACCGCGTGTGAGCTAAAGAAGTATTGTGACGATAAAGGGTTGACATATTTTTTAATAAAAAAACATGTCAACAAGTAGGTATTTTCGGATCCCACAAATTGGCAAGATACTTTTCGTTGCATAACTTAAGATGTTAGAGATTTGATTGTGAATCAGTTTGTTGGTCTTCAGCTTTGGCTGAATGATCGTTCGCTGCCACTAGCCCCGCTTCCCTTTGAACTGCCGCTAGTACGCCACGAAGGATGCCAAGTTCTTGTTTTTCAGGGCGAGAGCGGTTAAAGAAACGATGCAGTTTGTCCAGAACCTTACCTGGATGGTTACGAATAATAAAATTGATACCGTATAAGGTTTCTTCTAAGTGCTGATAGAAGAGATCCATGTCCTTTTTATGAGGGTATTCTGGTGTTTCTTTGCTGTAAAGGTTTTTATCTTGATTGGCCATCCAAATTTCGTAAGCAACAATTTGCACCGCTTGAGAAATATTTAATACTGGGTACTCATCATTCGCATCAATGTAAACTTGGCGATGGCATTGAGCGATTTCTTCATTCAGTAAGCCCGTGGTTTCACGTCCAAAGACAATGGCTACCTGATGATTAACAGCCTCGGGACTGACGGTTTCAGCACATTCTCGAGCATTCATAATAGGCAATTGGAAGGTGCGATGTCGTGCGCTAGTGCCAATGACCAAACTGCAATCAGCTATGGCTTCTTCAAAGGTATCGACTATCGTGGCATTTTCTAGTAAATCTACGGCGCCTGCTGCGCGACTAGTGGCTTCTTCAGAAGGATAATCATTAGGATCAACCAGGTACAGGTTAGTTAACCCCATATTCTTCATGGCCCGTGCAATAGCACCCACATTACCTGGATGAAAAGTATTGATTAATACAATGCGAATGTTATCTAACATGAATTTAACTGTCTCGTTTTTGTAATCTGATTAAGTGAGCGATGAAGAGTAAATCAAGCTTTTCGTTATTTCCAATGCTCTAAAAAAGAGTTAGAAATCACTCAATGTCAGGGTTTGTTCTGTACTGGCAAAATCCACTTTATCTAGGATAACACGGCGTTTGTCATTAAATAGAAACTGTTGACAAGCGTGATGATACAGGGAACCTGTCTCTAGTACCAATCGATATTGACCTTTTGGAATGAAGTTAGCGGCGAAGGCCTGTTTGCGGGCTAGAAAAATTGAAAAAGGTGGCTTTCCGTCATAAGACTGAAAAGTCAACAAACTTTGGCTAGGCAGTTGGTTGAGTATTCGTAAGCGACTTTTACCTTGAGCATCACCAATCAAATCACCATGATCTGGTGCTACTCCAGGATAACCAAGACAGCCAGTTTGCCTTGCTAACTGAATACTACCAAAGCCTGTGTTTTGCGCCATCAGCCAGCCATTTTTGTTTTGGTAACGAGCACTCAGCCAGTCACCTTGCTGATTAAAAACTTGTACATCCACTTGTGCAGGCACTTCTTCCAGTACGCGACTGGACACGTTAGGTTCAGCAAATAGCTTAGTTGTGTCCAAGGTGTAATTGATTCCGATGCGATATTGTGGATACAAACCTGCTACATACTGCTTGCTTGATTGTTCGTTTGCGGTCTGCTGCTCACTGTTTTGCCAATACAAGGTAGCGTAAATCCCGGCTGCGAAAACGGCAATATATGTGGCTGCGCGAAATGCTGCTTTGGCGGCATCGAGTTTCACGGAGTGAATTTTGGGTTCATTTACTGAGTTTTGCGTTTGGTAGTCGAATGGTTCGTCAACAAAAGTATGGTAAGGGGGAATGTCATATTGTTTGTGAGACTGATACGGCGCTTCTTTGTAACCTTCAACGGTAAAGTTTTCTGAAGCTTTAAAGGCTTCTTCGTAAATTGCTTTGATGCGCTTTTCGTTGAGAGTGTTACGTGCCACTTTAATGGCTTCATTACGAACCTTTTCTTGATGCGCATTGTTGCGTTTCATTTCTTCATAAGCGCGTTGGCGTTCACGAATCAGTTCTTCTTGTTGTTTATCCGATTGTTGTTTAAAGCGGAAAGAGTTTGCTTGATAACTATCTGCCTCAGAAAAAGAAAAAGGCTTCCAGTCACTGGTTTGTGCCCCTTGACGGATGGCATTTAAAACATTTTCATAGGCAGCTTGCAAACGTTGAAAATGTTCTGTCGTATCGGTTTGTGGGTTTTTGTCAGGATGATATTTTCTGGCCAGACGTCGAAAAGCACTTTTGGCTTCTTGTTCGCTCGCATTGGTGGGTATTTCCAATAGCTGATAATCGTCTATTAGGCTCATTGTCTTGATTAAGTCTGTATTCAGTCTGCACAAAAAGTCATTATGCCTGATTTATTAAGTGGCACAAACTCTTATCTCAAAAATGAGCATATAGAATCTGAGTGATTGTTTTACATACGGTTTTGTTCGATTAATTGCTGGAGGTATTGCTCCGGTGACATGGGCTTAAAAAGGAAATAGCCTTGACCTACTTCACATTGCCATTGTTTGAGTGTATTCAAGGTGGCTTCATCTTCAATGCCTTCAGCAACGCTGCTGATATTGAGTTGCTGACACAAGCGAATCATATTCTGGCAAAGATATTGATTAGACTCTTGTTTGAATAATCCCATGATAAAAAATTGGTCTATTTTTAGTTCATTGGTTTTTAATGACACCAAATTCAACATAGAACTGTAGCCAATTCCAAAATCGTCAATGGATAATTTAAAGCCAGCGGCATGCAATTTATCGACATTTTTTTGCACAACGTCATCATTATGAAACATACTGGTTTCGGTGATTTCAATTGTAAAATGCTGTGGATTGAGAGCGAAGCTGTGAACGTCTTTGGTGACTTTGTCGGCAAAGTCAGCGCGCAATAAATCCAGTGCCGACACATTGAGCGATAAGCTGGTATAAGCCAGTATCGATTGATTTTGGCTGGCCCAAATGAAAACTTTGTTAAGCAGCATTTCAGTTAATGGATAAATTAATCCAGATTGTTCAGCCAAAGGAATAAATTCGGCAGGAGAGACTTGTCCTAATTGATCATTCTTCCATCTTAGTAATACTTCGCCACCAATGATTCGATTGCTCCTTAAGCAAATTTGAGGTTGTATCTGATAATCCAATTTGGCGTATAAAATATCTTCTCTAAGCAAGGTTAAAATGGTCAATTGTTTAGCATAATCTTGTTTTAATTCATCTGTATAAGCCACCCAGTTACCAGAAGAAAAAGTGACTGAATTGTGAGCGATAAGGGCATTTTGATAAAGCTGATCTAAAGAAGTTGCCTGACTTGGAAACAAGGCACTACCTATTTTATATTGATGTCGGAACTGAATTTTATTTAATAGCATAGGGGATTCGAGAGCGGCTTGAATTCGAACAATCTGAGAGGCTAACTGATCAGGTGATAAGCTGATGATAGCTATGTTTTTTGCCGTCATTCGAATCATTTTTTTATGACTATTATCCGGTAAGATGAAAGACAAAAGGTTGGGCATTGCTTCTAATTGCCGATGAATATCCAACATGAGTTCTTGCATGGCAGCATCGGCTTTTGCGGGTCCTAAGGCTTGGCTAAATGTTTGGTGATTAAAGATATCAATATTGATCAAAGCCATAGGCTGCTGACTGTTCAAACGAATCTCAATCTGGTTGGGTAATTCGTCGTAGTAAAAAGAGCGATTCGGTAATCCAGTGGGTTGGTCTGTTAATAACTGCAATTGACGATTACGATCACTGTGTTTGGCTTTATCAGCTAAGGCAAATGAGAAGCCTAGCAATTGGATAATACTGAATATAGGGAAAATAGCCGTGGTGATTGGGGTAATTGGAATTAACTGCCAGAACAGCATGGTGTTGAGAATTGAGCCAGCAATAAGAAAAAGCCAAGAGAATAAATAGAAACGTACCACTATAAAGCCTTTGTTTAACGCCTTGATCCCCCAGTATGTACAAGAGATAAAAAGAAAGACTTCAATACCAGCAAAGAGTAATGCACTGGTTTTGGTTTTAAATAGTGATACACAAACCAGAAAAAGAATGAATATCCAGTCACCGTAACGTGAAATGATGCTTTTGGCGGATGGTACGTTCACCTCTTTTAGAAAGAGGAGGCTGAAGCGATACAAGACCCATGCGCCCAAACCAAATACATAAAAAATGTTTGCGACTAGCCATTGACTAATAAATTCAGGAAACAGCCAGCGGTTAAAACCATTGGTAACGGAAATGGCAATAAAGATCAAAGCGTTAAGTGCTAAGTAATAGACAAAGCCTGGCTGTCTTAACATGTTAAATACTAAGGCATTATGAGCCAATAAAATGAGTAAGGCACTGATAATCGCAGTCCAGAAAATGAGCTTTTGTTGGCGACTTTGTTCGGCTTCATTGCTGTCAAGAATTTTTAGTGGTGTGAGTAAGGGGCTACTACCAGCCTTGCGAATCAATACCGTTGTTTCATTAAAAGGTGAAAGAGTAATTGGGATGAGAATGCCGTCGTAAATGTTGGTTAATTTGTTCCAGTTTTGCAGTGCGCCTCGTTGCCATTGATCGACTAATTGACCATCATGAAAAACATAAAAGGTTAGTTGTTCAATCACATAATAATCTAACTCTAAAAAAACAACTTGTGTGTCAAAAGGGTAGGCTTTAGGGAAGCGAATTCTATGCCAGTACGCTGAGTCAGAAAAGCCTTGTGACCTTTGATATAGGCCTGATGTGTAAGACTGTGTTAATGCTTCTCGTGCTGTAATGGACGATGTCTCAATAAAGGTTGGATAAGCATAGTGTGTTTGCTCAATGAAGGAATCGTTTCCCCAACTAAGGTATGAAAAGAGGAGCAAAAAGCAGCTAAGAAGAAAAGACTTAATACAATTCATACGGACAACTGACTCATAAAATTGACACAAAATGTCAAGTTTAGTCTTGCAATCAAAGTGTGTTTCTTAAAATATAGGTGAAAAATACCAATCTGTAGACTTTTTTAGGACATTTATGAATGACACTTTGACCCACCTTGACCATAATGGTCATGCTCACATGGTGGATGTCTCCGATAAGAATCAAACCAAGCGTAGTGCGACAGCTCAAGCTTTGGTGAGTATGCAAGCATCAACCTTGAGTAAAATATTGGCAGGTGGATTAGCGAAAGGTGATGTGTTAGCCACGGTGCGCATTGCAGGGATACAAGCCGCTAAAAAAACCTCTGATCTGATTCCCCTATGCCATCCATTGATGCTGACGAAAGTAAGCGTGGATATTAAACAACTTAGTGCCACTCAGTTAGAAATATTGTGTACCTGTGCCTTGTCAGGCAAAACTGGGGTTGAAATGGAGGCCTTAACTGGAGCCAGTGTGGCGTCCTTGACTCTTTATGACATGTGTAAAGCGGTTGATAAAGGCATTACCATTGAAGAATTAAAACTCTTAGAGAAGACGGGTGGCAAGAGCGGTGAATGGAGAGCAAATGATGACAAAAATTAACGTCGTTTTTTTTGCTTCATTGCGTGAGCAGATAGGCATTTCCAGTTATGTATTTGATCTTATTGACGAAATGTCAATTAGTGAGTTGAAGCATGCTCTTGCGAGTCACTTGGAGCAGGGAAGTTTGCTGTTGTCCGAGGGTATTCAATCTTCCATTGATTTTGAATTCAGTCGTGATATCGATAAGGTGACCCATGACAGTAGAGAAGTGGCTTTTTTCCCTCCGGTAACGGGAGGGTAAATGATCCAAGTTCAGCAGGAAGATTTTAGTGTTGAGACACTTTATCGAGGATTGCTCAGCGATAATATTACGGGTGCGGTGGCTATGTTTGTTGGCTTAGTACGTGATTTTGTTATTGCAGAGACAGAATCCAGCTATTTTGAGCTGGAGCATTATCCGGGGATGACAGAACACAACCTACAAGCCATTGTAGAGCAAGCACGAGCAAGATGGCCTTTGATCAAAGTTACTGTGGTTCACAGGGTGGGGCGCTTGGCGATTAATGATCAAATTGTGTTTGTTGGTGTCAGTGCATCACATCGAGCGGAAGCTTTTCAAGCATGTGATTTCATTATGGATTATTTGAAAAGTCGAGCTGCTTTTTGGAAGAAGGAGACCCAAGGCGAACGGAGCCAATGGGTTTCAGCGCAAGAAAAAGATGAACAGAGTCTAAAGCGTTGGGAATAAATGATAGAGACTCGTCCCCCATATCACTTCTAAACGAACACACTTCTTCCATGAAGATAAGGCATTAGAGCAAGGCTGGAACCGTTGTCATCGTTATTGGACTCTTAATGTGGCCGTAAACTTTTCTTGCGTCCACTGGCATGACGTTCGCGGTATTCTGTATCTATGTATTTGTCAGTGGTCGCCATACTAGCGTGCCCTGCATCTTCTCTAACATGCTCTTTAGGGCGAATTTTTACGTCTTCTGAAATTCCTGTGTGTCGAAGCCAGTGCACCGTAGCCACTCGTAAATCTTCTGCATCAGCTTGCATGCCATCGGCACACATACGTTGATAGGCTTGATCAAAACAAAACTGAACTATGTTGCGAACTTGTCTCGTGCTGGTCATTGCACCTTGGCCACGATTTTTGGGAATCAAGGCTGTGTTTTCGGCAACCGTTGGTAAACTGGGTAAACCACGAAAACGACGGTAGCGGGTTAACGAATCTAGCATATCATCGGATACGGCAACCAAACGTTCTTTGTTTCCTTTCGATAAGACTTTAAACCACCAATGCCCATCGGCGTCTTTGGTAAAATCGCCCATGATCGGTGCTGAACGTTCATCCGCTACCAATTCAGAAATACGTAAATACATGCCAAGTAAAGCATTCATGATAAAAAGAGTACGTTCATGGGTATGGGGATCTTCTTCAGCCAATAATTCGGCGGTTTCGATAACATAGTCCCATTGAAGATTAGAGATACGGCGGATTTGTTTGCGTGAGATTTCTTTTTTAACAAATTTACTTTTTTGACGTATCAAGGCAACGGGATTTTGATGCACCGCATCTTCCTGCATTAAAAAGCCATAGTAAGAAGAAAGGATAGAAAAGGTTGCGCGTATGGCGGCTTGTGACAAAGCGTGGGTTTTGGTTTTTGGTGTATCACCATTTTTAAAGGCCAGTTTACTGACATGAGCGACAAAAGGGCGCCACTCCTTATTTGGCGTTCTTTCTCCCATGTGCAATTTGAAACGAGCGACATTTTTGGTTCCTATCCAATCTACTGGTGGCTCAATACAAAAATGAATGAATTCCTCAATTTGCTCGCGTCTTAGTTCATGAGTTGGACTATTTGCCATATGCCAAGACCACAAAAGTAATCGTTCGACTTCTCTGCGATAAGAGTTAAAAGTGGCCTGTGAGCCGTTGTAACTGTAGATAAAGCACAAAGCTAACTGTAAATCACGACGATATTCTGGCTTGTGCAAAAGGACACTATGTTGACTTAATGAGCCGGCTATCGTCTCAAACTGGGTAAAAGGGTTTGGTAGGTGTTCTAGATTGTCTATCAGTGCAATAGGTGCCATGGTATGTCTTCAATCATTAGTGGTCTTGTTATTCTTAATCAAGTCGCTTTGTATCTCAAGAAGAATAAAAAGTTCCTTGAAAATGATTTTTTTAGAGGATTAATTTTTTATTCCTTATTTTCTGATTTTAAGGGCGTGTTTTTGTGAAATCCCTTCAATTGTGCGATTTTTTGTTCGTATTTTGAAAGAAAATGGAAACGAGTATGAAGGGGTTTTTAATTTATCTGAAGGGACTACTATATAAAAACCAAAGCAAAACAGCTTTCAGATTAAATACATTAAAAACCTCTAAGGAGTTCAATATGAAAATGTTAACTAAAGCCACTTTAACCCTTTTAACTGCAACGGTAATGACTTCTGCTTTCGCTGCGTCAGATGACAACTATTCAGATCGTATCCAAAGTACCAAGGCAGGCATTGAAGCTTTATCAAATACTTTGGAAAACATGGGGGCAAACGTGGATGTTTCTGTTGATTTGAATGGTGCTTATACGCCTTCTCAAAAAGAAGCTGTTTACAGCGCTAAATATGCTGAATTACAAGATCAATTTGATGCGCTTCATAATCAAGTTGCGGAATAAATTAAAAGATTATTTTTCTGATTAAACTCAATGAATCAAAAAGGATATTATTATGAAAACTTTAAATAAAACACTTTTAGCATTGGTTACTACAGCAGTATTTTCTAGCGCTGCAATGGCCGCTTCTGATGACTCAGCTTCAGACCGTTTAATGAGCGCGCGAGGCAGTGTAGAAGCGCTGGCAACAACACTTGAAAACATGGGAGCTAACGTTAATGCTTCTGTTGATCTAAATGGTGCCTACACACCGTTTCAGAAAATTGCTGTTTACCAAGAAAAGCATGATGAATTACAAGCGCAATTTGATGCATTGCACGCTGAATAATTTGTTTGATGATGATAAAGCCTTGTTTATATTGTGAACAAGGCTTTTTTATTTATCAATAAAATAAATGTCTAATTTTTCTCTTCTTTTAAATCTTCTAATTTTTCAGCTAAAATTATACTGTTAAATTTTTTATTAGCTGATTTTAATAAATCCAATTCATTATTCTGGGAATTTTTAATGGCTCTGTCTAATAAGATCTTAGCCGTTTTTTCTTTCCCACGGTTAAAGTCTAATAGGGCGCGATAGTACAGAGGCATGCTTTTATTATTGATGCTTTGATAAAATTGAATATTGGCTCGCCACACTGCTCTTTTCTCGTATAAGTATTCAGCCTTTAAATTTTTAGGTTGTGTTTGGGTTAATTGTGCATTGAGCATGGAGAAATAAATGTTTTCGGGTGCTAAATTTAATGCCTTCTCAGTGACTTGAATAGCAGAATCGATTTGTTCAGAAGCGGCCAAACTTAATGCTAATAAATATTGACTGTAACGATTGTGTACTTCTGTTTGCTGAAGATAACCAAGGGCGCGCTTTGGGGATTGAACCAAATAGGCAAACAAAGCTTTAGCGAAGTAGCTGGCATCCTTGTGGTGTATTTGTTGATCCAAATACAGATAAGGCTGGTCTTCCAATCCTGCACGATAGGCTAATAAAGTGGCACGAAAGAACTCAAACTCCGTATGATCTTTCTGGTGTAATAGGGTCTCTTTGGTGGTTGTACTAAAGGTATCTGACATACGGGATTCAGGGGATGGATGAGTGGATAAAAACTCTAATTTTGGTCTTCCTAGAGCCCTTTTAAAAAAAGCCTGAAACAATTGTGTCATGCCGTTTGGATTTAAATCTGCTTGTTGTAAATAATCGCGACCCCGTCGATCGGCTTCTTGTTCTTGTTGACGACTGTAAGTCAATTTGTTTTCGGCTTGATTGGCAATACCACCGAGCCAAAGAGCTGAGGTTGTATCACCACCAGCACCCGCTAATGCGGCAGCGATACCGGCACCTAACATGACTAAGGTTTTTTGCAATTCTTCATTAGAACGCTGTGTTTGTCTTTCATAATGTTGTAAATCTAAATGGGCTAATTCGTGAGCGAGAAGTCCTAGTAACATATCTTCATTAGTGATCATCTCCATAATGTCGGAATACAAAAACATATGATTACCAGGGATCACAAAAGCATTGCTCTGTGAACTGTTTAAGAAGGTGAGCTCCACTTGTTTATTGTATAGGTCGGTTTGTGGCAAGAGTAAGGCAAGTGTGTCTTTGAAGTAATCATACGCAGGTGGAAAATCAATTAGGGCGCGACTGCCATTTAACTTGCGAAACCAATATTGGCCTAAGACATAAGATGGGTTGGAGAGGGATCTTTCGTCTTTATTGGCTTCAAGGTTTGGGAGGCTGGCTTGACTAAGAGGTGTGTAAACAGTAAAGAAAAGCAGCAGAACAAGTGTCAATTTGGTTGTAACGACAGAAAATAGTCTCATAATAAGGCGGTCAAATTTTAGAATTTTCATTTATGATCGAACAGAATCTTCAGTATGACGTAATCTTAGATGCAAGAGAAGACAGATGTCCTATGCCATTGCTTAAGGCTAAATTAGCTTTAAGTAAAATGCAAAATGGACAAATTCTTCAGCTGATCACCTGTGATTCAGGGTCTTTAAAAGACGTACCATACTATGTGAAACAACAAGGTTATCAACTATTGTCTTCGTCTCAAGATGAAGATGAAATTTGTTTTATTATTCAAAAGGAGTCTGCGGATTCATCATGCTAAAAATAGTTGACGGATTGATTAAGCGTTACTTTTCTAACGAAGAAGTCGTTGTCTTTTTACTTTTGTTAGTGACCTGTATAGGGGTATTAGCATTCTGGGGCGGTATACTGGCGCCAGTTCTGATCGCCACTGTGTTGGCTTTTTTGTTACAAGGTTTGGTTGAGCGTCTGCAAGGTATCGGGCTTGGGCATATTGCTTCGGTATTAATAGTGTTTTTAGGCTTTTTGACCAGTTGTGTTGTCTTTATCGGTGTCATGGTACCTATTATTTGGCAACAAGCTGATCGTTTTTTTAAAGATGCACCAAGAATGTTCACAGATCTTAGGGATTTTGTGCAAAAATTTGCTGAAGGGCACAGTGAAATTGTCAGTCAAGATGCCATAGATGAAGTGATCAACTCTTTAGCAAATGAATCGACTAATCTTGGTCAATGGATTGTTTCTTTCTCATTATCAAGTATACCTTCTTTATTTTCCCTTATGATTTATCTGGTTCTGGTGCCCTTGGTGATCTTCTTTTTATTGAAGGATCAAAAAGCCATTTTGACGTATCTTACTTCTTGGTTGCCAAAAGAAAGAAAAATGATGCAACGTATTTCTCATGAAATGAATGAACAGATTGCCAATTACATTCGTGGCAAATTCATTGAAATGATTGTCGTGGGTGTAGTGACGTATGTGGTGTTCCTATTATTTGGTTTAAGGTACGCTGAATTATTGGCGTTATTAGTTGGTTTATCAGTTTTGATTCCTTATATTGGCGCGGCAGCGGTGACCATTCCTGTAGTCTTGGTTGCTTTCTATCAATTTGGTACGCAAAACGAATTTCTTTATGTGGTCATTGCCTATCTTGTCGTTCAGGCTTTGGACGGTAATGTATTGGTACCCTTGCTTTTTTCTGAAGCGGTTAACTTGCATCCGTTAGCAATTATCATAGCGGTATTGTTTTTTGGCGGTATTTGGGGATTTTGGGGGATTTTCTTTGCGATTCCCTTGGCCACATTGGTCAAAGCCATCATCAATGCTTGGCCAGACGATAAAGAGATAATGGAACAATCCAAGGCAGAATAATTTTTACTGTAAAATGGAATAAAAAAACGAGTGGTGTGCTTATTTTTAAACACCCCCCTCGTTTTTTTTAACAAGCTCATGGGGAGTGAATGACTTGACAGCAAGTTCAGCCATCACAAAACTGAAAGCTGGTAATGTCAGGCTACGCTTACTGACTTTTCCGACTGGCAAAGAGTGAGGCAAGTCGATGGGGGTCAAAAGCCAAGATGATTCATAGTGAAATTCATTATCGCCAAGATTAATGGCGATCATACTGGATTGTGTTTTGCTGTATCTTATGAAGACTAAACTTTGTTTGTCAGCATGAAGAAACTTAATGTCACCATCAATCAGCTCAGGTCGAGTTTTACGGAAAGTTAAGAAAGCTCGGTATGCCGCTAAACAGGAATTTGTATCTTGTTCTTGTTGTGCCACATTTAACGAGTAATGAGATTCGGCAACAGGCAACCAAGTGCTGTCTGCTTGGCTGAAACCAGCATGCTGATTCTGATTCCACGGCATTGGGGTTCGACAACCATCTCGCCCTTTAAATTCTGGCCAAAAATTGATCCCAAAGGGATCTACCAATTGTTCAAAGTTTAACTCTGCTTCGTTTAAGCCTAATTCTTCCCCTTGATAAAGGCATACGCTGCCGCGCAAAGAGAGTAGCAGTATCATATAGAGTTTGGCTTTCTCAAGACTGTGCTGATCTTTTCCCCATCGGGTGACCACACGTTCAACATCGTGATTGCCAACAGACCAGCAAGGCCAACCATCTGCTAAACCCGTTTCTATGCTTTCCATAGTTTGGCGAATATGAGTCATAGTGTTGTCATGAGTCAGCAAATCAAAGGAGTAACACATGTGCAATTTGTCACCACCTTGACTGTATGCCGCCATGGTTTTTAAAGAAAAGTCGCAGCCAACTTCACCGACTGTGGTGGTATTGGGATATTGATCTAATAACTGACGTAGCACTTTTAAGAAGGCTAAGTTTTCCGGCCGAGATTTATCGTATAAGTGCAGCTGGTAAGCATAGGGGTTATCTAAACGTACACCAATACTGCCTTCCTCCACTTTCTCTTTAGGAGGGTTGTTACGTAATTTTGTATCGTGAAAATAATAATTTGCAGTGTCCAGTCGAAAGCCATCTACACCACGTTTTAGCCAAAATTCAACACACTCTAGAATCCCTTTTACTACATCGGGATTATGAAAATTTAGATCGGGCTGACTGTCGAGGAAATTATGCAAATAGTATTGTCTACGACGACTGTCCCAACGCCACGCTGGACCGCCAAATACCGAGAGCCAATTATTAGGGACAGTACCATCAGGTTTGGCGTCAGCCCAAACATACCAATCGGCTTTGGGGTTGTCGTGATTTTGTCTGGATTCAATAAACCAAGGGTGTTGGTCAGATGTGTGGTTTAAAACCTGATCAATGATGACTTTAATGTTTCTATCATGAGCCGCTTGAATCAAATAATCAAAGTCGTCTAAGCTGCCGAAAAGGGGATCGACATCACAAAAGTCTGCCACATCGTAGCCGAAGTCTTTCATGGGGGAAGTGAAAAAGGGAGATACCCAAATGGCATCGATTCCTAACTGGGTTAAATAATCCATTTTTTGGGTAATCCCAGCCAGATCACCAATGCCATCTTTATTGGTATCCAGAAAACTACGAGGATACACCTGATAAATCACCGCACCACGCCACCACGCTTGATTCGTCGCCATTGTTTTTACCTACGTATAAGAATAAACAGAGAGTTTGATGGGTTGTTATTATTTTGGTTGGATCGTGCTTTTTTGTCCTATATGCAGCATACTCAATGGTTAGGGATTTTGCATAATTATCATTGTGATTGATCACAAATTTTGGAGCTAGGATGTTTTCGCAAAAAGCTCGACCTGTAGCTTGGCCATTGTTTTTCTTTTATTTTTTCTTTTGTTGCTTGATTGGTGTGATGATGCCTTACATATCGGTTTATTATAAATCGATTGGCTTATCGGCTTCTGAAATTGGTCGACTCATGTCCACTTTTACCTTATCTGGTATTGTCATTCCGCACTTTTGGGGCTGGCTAACCGCTAAGATGGGGTTACCTAAGCGTATTTTACAGGTCGCGGTTATTGGTTGTTTTATTGCTCTTTTGCCTTTTAACTGGAACAAGGAATTCGAAAGCCTGTGGCTACTGACTTGCTGCATGGCTTTATTTTATTCAGCGCTTTTACCAATGACAGACTCACTGGCTGTTCGCAGTATTCGTCGTCTTGATGTGCCTTATACACGCTTACGGGTAGGAGGCTCTATAGGGTATGTGGTTGCTGTCGCAGCGGGTGGTTTTTTGATTGGACAATTTGGTGCTTGGATCGTCATTCCCACTATGTGTGCCTTTCTAGCATTAGCTGTGGTCACCATTTTCTTTGTCAAAGAACAAGCTTATGAAGTCAGTCAGAATAAGGAACATGTGTCATTTATGTCCTTGCTGAAAGCACCTGAATCCATGTTGTTTTTTGTTTTGGCCTTTTTGGCTTTCATGTCCCATGCGCCTTTTAATATTTTCTTTGCAGTACATTTAGAAAACGCTGGATATTCGGGGGAGGCCATCGGACTTTTGATGGCGTTAGGTGTGGTCATTGAGATCATTTTATTTCTTTTTTTTGGTAACACAGTAAAGCGCTTTGATGTGGTTCATTTGGTGATTCTGTGTTTTGTCTGCGGCATGGTTCGCTGGTTTTTGGTGGGTTGGTTTGCGGATGTACTGGTCATTTTGATTTTTACGCAAATGTTGCATTGCATTACCTTTGCTTTGTTTCACATGGTGTCGATTGAGCAAATTCGTCGCCTATTTCCAGAGCGTTATGCAGGGCAAGGTCAGGCGATGTATAGTGCCTTTGCTATAGGCTTAGGAGGTGGGCTGGGGATGGTGCTCACAGGGTATTTGTGGCAATGGGCGGGCGGCGCATGGGCTTTCACCGCGGCGGGAATGGTCAGTGCGGCGGCGTTAGTGATTATGTTAATGAGCCAGCGTAGCCATTAGACATTCATTTAATTTGATCCAATTCTTTATAAAGGTATGTTCGCGTCGGTTTTCAATAACTGAATAAAGGCATTGGCAGCTCGACTGAGTGTTTTTTGCTTATGATGTAACACCCCCAATTTACGTTCTACATTTAAATCAGGAAAGTTCAATACACACAGTCTGTCGTCGACCATAGTGGATGGCAATAGCGACCACCCCCATCCAATGCTGACCAACATGGCGAGGGTTTCTAAATTATTGGTATTCATACGGACTTGAGGTTTCAAGTCTTGTTTGCCAAATACTTGTTCCGCGATTTGTCTGGTAAAGGTATTTTTATTGGGCAAAACACAGGGGTATTGAGCCAAGTCGATCAGGCTAATATTTGTGTTTTGCGCTAAGGGGTGATCTTTACTTATGACACAAGTTAATGGGTCAGACCAGATAGGAATCGCCTCTAGTAATTCATGGGTTTTGTTGGAGAGCGTAATGACAGCGAGCTCGGCATGGCCTTTGAGTACTTGCTGATATGCTTGTTCGGACTGGGTGAAATCAATTTCTAATTGTGCTGCTGGGTATTCTAGCTGAAAGTGTTTCAAGCTTTTAGGCAATCTGTGTAAGCCAACATGATGGCTAGTCGAAATACGCAATTCGCCACTGACGTCTTGCATTTGCAGTGTCATACTGCGTTTGATGTCTTCTAAGTCTTCCGCCATTTTTTGTGCTTTGGGCAACAGGTTCTGACCGGCCTCGGTAAGCAGGACCTGTCGACCAATGCGATCAAATAATTTCACATCAAGATTGTTCTCTAAGGCCGCAATGCGTTTGCTGACGGCAGGTTGTGTGACAAAAAGCTTATCCGCAGCCTCTGAAAAAGAAGCGGTTTCAGCTACTTTTATAAAGGTAAGTAGTTCAGCAATATCAATCATTCCAAAAAATAATCCAAAATATGAAAAATATGAATTTGAGTAATTTAAGCCAAAGTTTTAGCATAGCGCAATAAGATTTTTAGGAGAGAACTTATGGTCGGTAAAACCCTATATGACAAGTTGTGGGACAGCCACCTTGTACAGCAAAGAGACGATGGCAGTGCGTTGATATATATCGACTTGCAGCTATTGCATGAAGTGACTTCACCACAGGCTTTCGAAGGCTTACGTATGGCGGGACGCAAACCTTGGCGTACTTCTGCCAGTTTGGCCACCCCAGATCACAATGTGCCAACCACTAAGAAAGAGCGTATTTCAGGCGTCGATGGTATCGAAGATCCTGTTTCGAAAATTCAGGTGACGACACTGGATGAAAACTGCGCTGAATTTGGTATCACTGAATTCAACATGAAAGACATTCGTCAGGGCATTGTGCACGTTGTTGGGCCAGAGCAAGGTGCGACATTGCCGGGTATGACTGTGGTATGTGGTGATTCTCATACTTCAACTCACGGTGCTTTTGGAGCGCTTGCACACGGTATTGGTACTTCTGAAGTCGAGCATGTTTTGGCGACACAATGTCTAGTGCAAAAGAAAAGCCGCAATATGCTAGTGCGTGTTGATGGTGAGCTTTCTCCTTGGGTATCAGCGAAAGACGTGGTGTTGGCTATCATTGGTGCCATAGGTACCGCAGGTGGTACAGGTTATGCCATCGAATTTGGTGGTACTGGCATTCAATCTTTGTCAATGGAAGGCCGTATGACGGTATGTAACATGGCCATCGAAGCGGGTGCTCGTGTTGGTTTGATCGCTGTCGATGATACCACTATCGAATACGTTAAAGGACGTCCATATGCGCCAAAAGGTGAGCAATGGGAAATGGCTGTCGCGGCTTGGCAAGATTTGGTGTCAGATGAGGATGCTAAATTTGACGAAGTGGTGGTAATCAAATCAGAAGACATCAAACCCCAAGTGACTTGGGGAACCTCTCCTGAAATGGTCATTGCCATTGATCAACCGATTCCACGCCCTGAAGATCAAACTGACCCTGTGAAAAAAGAAGGTTACGCTCGTGCTTGGAAATACATGGGCTTGGAAGGCAAGACCACGTTAGCCGATGTGACTTTGGATCGCGTTTTCATTGGCTCTTGTACCAACTCACGTATTGAAGATTTGCGCATCGCCGCAGAAGTAGTGAAAGGGCGTAAGGTCGCATCCAGCTTGAAACAAGCCATTGTGGTGCCAGGTTCTGGTTTGGTGAAAGCGCAAGCTGAAAAAGAAGGTCTGCATGAAATTTTTGAAGCGGCCGGTCTTGAGTGGCGTGAACCTGGTTGTTCTATGTGTTTGGCGATGAATGCAGATAAGTTAGGTAATGGCGAACACTGTGCTTCTACCTCCAACCGTAACTTCGAAGGTCGCCAAGGCTTTGGTGGTCGTACGCATTTGGTTAGTCCTGCGATGGCCGCAGCAGCAGCGATTGCTGGTCACTTTGTTGACGTTGGCGAATTGGTTAAACACTAGGAGTAATTATGCGTCCATTTACAAAGCACACAGGTTTGGCGGCTCCTTTGGATTTGGCAAACGTCGATACGGATATGATTATCCCGAAACAATTTTTGAAGTCGATCAAACGTACCGGTTTTGGTAAGAATCTTTTTGATGAGTTGCGTTACGAAGACGAAGGACAACCTGATCAATCATGCGAAGGTCGTCTTCTACGTGAAGACTTTGTTTTAAACCAACCAAGATATGCGGGTTCTAGTGTATTACTGGCACGTCAAAACTTTGGTTGTGGCTCTAGTCGTGAACATGCGCCATGGGCGTTGGATGACTATGGGATTCGTTCCATCATAGCGCCAAGTTTTGCGGATATTTTTTATAACAACTGTTTTAAAAACGGTTTGTTGCCGATTATTTTGCAAGCAGAAGAAGTGGATCAGTTATTTGTTGAAGTGACGGCCACAGAGGGTGCGACCATTGATATTGATTTAGAAAGCCAAACGGTGACTTCACCTTCTGGTGCGACCTTTGAATTTTTGGTTGACCCCTTCCGTAAGCATTGTTTGCTGAATGGTTTGGATGATATTGGTTTAACCTTACAGGAAGAAGAGCGTATTCGTCGCTTTGAAGAAAAGCGTATGCAGCAGGCTCCTTGGTTATTCATGAGTCGCGAACAATAATTTACAGAGTAAGGATTTAACATGTCTAAAAAAGTATTGGTATTGCCGGGTGATGGCATAGGTCCAGAAATCGTTGAGCAAGCTGTTCGTGTTCTTGATGCAGTGAATGACAGTTATTCACTGGGCATTGAGCATGAATCTGCTCTAGTGGGCGGTTCGGCTTATGATGAAACGGGTTCGCCTCTTCCAGAAGAGACGTTATCTAAAGCCAAAGCTGCAGATGCCATTTTATTGGGGGCAGTAGGTGGACCTAAATGGGACGGCTTAGACATGGCCGTTCGCCCTGAAAAGGGGTTGTTGGGTTTGCGTTCTAATCTAGAGCTTTTCTCCAATTTACGTCCTGCGATCTTATATCCGCAGTTGGCAGAAGCCTCAAGTTTGAAGCCTGAGATTGTTGCTGGTCTGGATATCTTGATTGTGCGTGAGCTCACAGGCGGTATTTACTTCGGTCAACCTCGTGGTATCCGTAGTTTGGAAAATGGTGAACGTGAAGGTTTTAATACCTACGTTTACAGTGAATCGGAAATTCGTCGTATTGCACGTTCTGCATTCGAGGCAGCTCGTCAACGTGGCAAGCGTGTCTGCTCGATTGATAAATCCAATGTGCTTGAAGTGACGGTTCTTTGGAAAGAAGTCATGGAAGAAGTGGCGCAAGAGTATCCTGATGTCGAATTAAGTCACATGCTAGTAGATAATGCTGCCATGCAGCTTGTTAAGGCGCCAAAACAGTTCGATGTAATGGTTACTGGAAACATGTTTGGTGATATCCTTTCAGATGCTGCTGCTATGTTGACAGGTTCTATCGGTATGTTGCCGTCGGCGTCGTTAAACGCAGAAGGTCGTGGTATGTATGAGCCTTGTCATGGTTCTGCGCCTGATATTGCAGGACAGGGCATTGCCAACCCATTAGCGACCATTTTATCTGTGGCTATGATGTTGCGTTATTCGTTAAATGCTAAGCAAGCGGCTGACGCCATTGAAGCAGCAGTAAGCAGTGTTTTAGATCAAGGTCTAAGAACGGCAGATATTGCATCACAAGGATGCACAACGGTTAGTACGCAAGCCATGGGCGATGCGGTACTAGCAGCATTAAAGGCTTAACACATAAAGAGTTAGGCGTTCATTCGGGATATTGCTCTTGGTATGAGTGACCCCACAAAAAAGGTAATAAAACCATGTCAAAAAATACTGTAGGTTTAGTCGGTTGGCGCGGAATGGTAGGTTCCGTATTGATGCAACGTATGATGGCGGAAAAGGACTTTGATCACATTGATCCGGTTTTTTTCACAACCTCTCAAACGGGGCAGAAAGGGCCAGAAATTGGTAAAGATATTCCATTGCTTCAAGACGCTAAAGACATTGAGTCCTTGAAGAAGATGGACATTATTATCACCTGTCAGGGCGGTGATTATACCAAGGAGATTTACCCTCAGTTACGTAAGGCTGGTTGGCAAGGTTACTGGATTGACGCTGCGTCCTCTTTGCGTATGGACAAAGATTCTATCATTGTGCTTGATCCAGTTAACCAAAATGTCATTAAGCAAGGTTTGCATGATGGCGTTAAGACTTTTGTTGGTGGTAACTGTACCGTGAGCTTGATGTTGTTGGCATTAGGCGGCTTGTTTGAGAAGGGTCATATTGAATGGATGACCTCCATGACCTACCAAGCAGCCTCTGGTGGCGGTGCACGCCATATGCGCGAACTGATTAATCAGATGGGTATGTTGCAGGGTGCTGTTGCTAGCGAGCTTGCTGATCCTGCTAGTGCCATCTTGGACATTGATCGCAAGGTTGCTGAGAAAATGCGCTCTGCTGACATGCCTGTTGATCAATTTGGTGTGCCGTTAGCGGGAAGTTTGATTCCTTACATTGATGCTCAGCTAGACAATGGTCAAAGCCGTGAAGAGTGGAAAGCACAAGCGGAAGCCAATAAGATTTTGGGCAATACGTCTAACATTATCCCAGTTGATGGTTTATGTGTACGTATCGGTGCCATGCGTTGTCATAGTCAAGCTTTTACCATCAAGCTGAATAAAGACATTCCAGTTGCTGATATCGAAGGCTTGTTGGCAGAGCATAATGATTGGGTTCGCGTTGTGCCAAACGATAAGCAAGCAACAATGGAACAATTAACGCCAACGGTTGCCACTGGTACTTTGGGTATTCCAGTTGGGCGTATTCGTAAGCTGAATATGGGGCCTGAATTTATCAGTGCTTTCTCGGTGGGAGATCAGTTGTTGTGGGGTGCGGCAGAGCCATTACGTCGTATGCTACGTATTTTGCTTGAGAATTAATATAATTAATTCAATAGGTTAGATTTACTTCCAATTAAACGCCACACTAAAAAGTGGCGTTTTTTTATGTCCATCACAAATTGTAATATTTAGTTACATAAAAATCTGGAGACTTGTGATCGGGCTGCTACACTGGAATGAGAGGTTGCAGAAGAGGCTCAAAAAAACGGCGCAAAGTTCATAAGAAAGGGTGATTGAAAAATCACCCTTTCTGTTCATGATCTTGAGCAAGTATTTACACTTTGGGGATTGAATTTAGGTTCAATCATCCATAGATTAATAAGTAGGAAGATAAGAGGAGGATAGATAATAAACACATTAAACGTCTGACCAAAACAGAAGGAAAATGCTATATGTATACATTGAATATCAGCGGCCACCATGTTCAATCTGGTGAAGAAGTACAACAAGTAGTCAAAGAAAAAATGGATCACTTGGCGCGTATCAATAATCAGATAACTAGCATAAAAGTGATTCTCAATACTGAAAAGCATGAGATCCATGAACTTATTGTAGAGGCCAGTGTTCACATTCCTGGTCATGACTTATTTGCTACCGTTAAGACAGATAAGCAACTGAAACCTGCCCTTGACCTGCTTGTTAGTAAGCTTGAGAAGCAATTAATTAAACACAAGGCAAAACATTCCGGCCGACTGCATCACATCAATGCTAAGGACGTCGAGAGCTCTGCCGAGAGGCAAATGCAAGCGGAATTTAATGAACTCGTAGAGAGAGAAGTGATTTAACCCTTCAGTCACTTAAAGAATATAGCCTCGCAAATGCGAGGCTTTTTAATGTCTAGAGAAAGCTCAAGTGTCATGCCAGTATGGACATTTTTCCACCCCAAAGACGTCATTCAGTTTATAACAAACATAAGCTCTATCAACAAAAAAACCGATACTAGATTAGCATCGGTTTTTTGATTCATTCGCTCATTTACAACGAGTACAAATGAGCGAAATTTTCAGGTTCAAAAGTGATCCTAGTTGCTGCTAACAGCAATGAGTTCGGGCTCAGATGTCATATCTTCAGCGGGTGGAGCAAAAGAGGTTAGATCAATGCCTTCTACAGCGGACAGGTACTCATCCATTGTTGGGAAACGACCTAATACAGTTGACAGAACAACTAGAGGTGTTGAGCCAAGTAGGGATTCACCTTTCTTCTCCGCAGAATCTGCAACCACACGTCCTTGGAATAGACGAGTAGACGTGGCGATAACAGTATCACCTGGTGCGGCTTTTTCTTGGTTACCCATGCATAGGTTACATCCTGGGCGTTCTAAATATAGGATGTTTTCATATGATGTGCGAGCAACAGATTTAGGATTGGTGTCATCAAATTCAAAGCCAGCGTATTTGGCTAAAACTTCCCAATCGCCTTCTGCTTTTAATTCATCCACTATGTTGTAGGTTGGAGCAGCTACTACCAATGGTGCATTGAAAGACACACTGCCTTGTTTCGCCTCAATATTACGCAGCATTTGTGCGATGATTTGAATATCCCCCTTGTGTACCATACAAGAGCCAACGAACCCTAAATCTACAGGTTTGTCTTGATAGAAAGACACAGGACGAATCACATCGTGAGTGTAGCGTTTAGACACATCATCGTTGTTTACGTCTGGGTCAGCGATCATAGGTTCAGCAATTTGATCCAAATCGATCACTACTTCAGCATAGTATTTTGCATTGTTATCAGGAGCAAGGGCAGGCTGTTCACCAGATTTAATACCTGCAATACGCTTGTCCGCTAAGTCAATCAAACCTTGAAGTGTTTGCGCCTCATTATCCATACCTTTGTTGATCATGATTTGAATACGGCTCTTGGCCAATTCTAAGGACTCGATCAAGGTGTCATCAGTAGAGATACAAATGGAAGCTTTCGCTTTCATTTCAGCTGTCCAGTCTGTAAAAGTAAAGGCTTGGTCAGCAAGTAGGGTGCCTATGTGTACTTCAATGATACGGCCTTGGAACACGTTTTCGCCACCAAATTGCTTAAGCATTTGCGCTTGAGTGGCGTGTACTACATCACGGAAATCCATGTAGCTCTTCATGTGACCTTTAAAGGTGACTTTGACAGAGTCTGGAATTGGCATTGCTGCTTCACCTGTTGCTAGCGCAAGGGCAACCGTACCAGAGTCTGCGCCAAACGCGACACCTTTTGACATACGTGTATGAGAGTCACCACCAATGATGATGGCGCGATCATCAATCGTAATGTCATTCAATACTTTGTGGATTACGTCGGTCATAGGTGGGTAAACACCTTTTGGATCACGTGCAGTAATTAAGCCGAAGTTACTCATGAAGCTCATTAGCTTAGGAATGTTGGTCTGTGCTTTTTTGTCCCAAACCGATGCGGTATGGCAGCCAGACTGGTACGCACCATCAACGATTGGGGAGATGACAGAGGCGGCCATGGCTTCCAATTCTTGAGCCGTCATAGGACCAGTCGTGTCTTGCGAACCAACAATATTCACTTTAACTCGGACATCTGAACCCGCGTGCAAAGGTGTCTCAGATGCAACGCCTACGGCATTGTTATTGAAGATTTTTTCTACGGCAGTTAAGCCTTGTCCCTCAATAGAGATTTCTTTAGAAGGCGCGTAAACCTGCGGCGCTTCAATACCTAATGTTTGTGCAGCAAAAGTTTGCAGTTTCTTACCGAAGACAACAGCATAAGAGCCGCCAGCCTTCATAAACTCAACTTTTTGTGGCGTAAACGATGAAGAAACGTCAACGAGTTCTTTGTCTCCGTTATAAAGTTTCATCTTTTTGGTATCTATGGTTAGCACTGTGCCTGTTGCAACAGAATAGGCTTCTTCTAGGACAGGGTCACCGTTTTCATCTGTTACTGTGTTACCTTCAGAGTCAACTTTCTTAACCCAGTTTTTCAGGTCGATACCAATACCACCTGTTACACCAACGGTTGTTAGGAAGATGGGGGAGATGCCATTTGTGCCGGCAACAACAGGTGCAATATTGATGAATGGAACGTATGGGCTTGCTTGTTTACCTGCCCACAATGCTACGTTGTTGACACCAGACATACGTGATGAACCTACACCCATTGTCCCTTTCTCAGCAATCAGCATGACTTTCGCATTTGGGTGTTTTTCCTTAAGCTCAACAATTTCTTGTTGTGCCTCAGGAGAGATCATGCAGCGGCCGTGTAATTCACGGTCGGCACGAGAGTGAGCTTGATTACCAGGAGACAATAGGTCAGTAGAGATGTCTCCTTCGCCAGCAATGTAGGTAACCACTTCGATTTTTTCTTCGATGTTAGGCAGCTTAGTAAAGAATTCTGCTTGTGCGTAACTTTCAAGAAGATCTTTTGCAATGGCATTGCCAGCTTTATAAGCTTCCGCAAGACGACTCATGTCAGCATCATAGAGGAAGACTTGGGTTTTTAATACGGCGGCAGCCGAGTTGGCAGTAGTAATGTCATTTGCAAGGGCGAGATCAATCAATACTTCGACTGAAGGACCACCTTTCATGTGCGATAGGTATTCAAATGCTAATTCTGGTGTGATTTCAGCAACAAGACTTTCGCCTAGGATAATTTCTTTTAAAAATTTAGCTTTAACCGCAGCGGCACTGGTTGTACCTGGAAGCGTGTTGTAAACGAAAAAGTTAAGTGAGTCAGCTCTGTGTTCATGCTTTGTGTCTTTTATTTGAGCAATTAGTTCTTTAACTAGATCGCCGCTGTCAATAGGTTTAGGGTGTAGCCCTTCTCCTTTACGGTCTTCAATTTCTTGCAAGTATTCTTGATACAGGCTCATATAACACCTCTGAACATTTATTCGCGATATGGTACATAGAGAGATTAACATCAAATAAAATGCTGATATTCTGACTCTGAATGCATGACTACTAATATAGTATAGGAAAAAGCGTGGCATGAGTGATATAAGGCCATAACAATTTCGAATAGGTGACATTTAGTGGAATTATTCTGATTTAGATTAATTCCACCTAGATCAAATATTTCGAATCACTCGGACCACTCGAAATCCCCAATTACTGGCTTTTAAATCAGGTGTGGCTCGATAGCGAGTTGCGCTGCGACCCACTCGTGGAATATCAAACCAAGAACCACCGCGCAACACACGGTTGTCACATTGGTTGGCCAGCCAAACTTGGTTTTCGGTCGGAGCGCCTTCATAGTTGTCGTGATAACAATCTTCGACCCATTCAGCCACATTACCATGCATGTCAAACAAGCCTAGAGGGTTACTGGCTTGACTACCAACGGGTCCAGTAGATATAGCGTCCCACTGACTGCCGCAACTGTCACAGACACTATAACCAGGTTGTACTTGGTTGCCATACCAGAAGGCCGTATTAGAATCGGCTCGAGCAGAATATTCCCACTCAATTTCAGTAGGCAGACGATATTCCTCGCCAGTCTGTTCCGATAACCAAGCCGTGTAAGCTTTGGCATCGTACCAGCTAACATTAATAACAGGTCGATTGCCTCGGCCCCAACCATTATCAGGAGGTAAAGGACGGCCAGTGGCTTTGGCGAATTTATCATATTGATCAAAGGTAACTTCGTATTTACTGATGTAGAAGCCCTTCGGAATTTCTACTTCATGAACCGGTTTTTCATTATCATCGCCAAAACGATTTTGGTCTCCCATTAAGAAAGTCGCAGGTGGTATTTTTTCAATCTTAGGTGCTGTGCCACCAGAAATAAGAGGCTCCTCTAAGACTTTGGGGAGTTCATCGAAGGGAGGGTTTTGTGGTTTTTCTTGTTGTACCATTGGTGTAATTTCATTCGATTCTGGTGTGTTTTGCGGCCAAAATATCATGGCAAACATTCCAGTAACTAATCCTGCTGAAGCAATAGCCACGGCTTTTTTATTAATTTTTTTTATTTGCTTACGCAAAAAGACTTTTAGTGCTGATTCACCTTCGTTTTCAAGTTTATATAGGTTGGCGCGAATAAATCGAATAACCTCGGTAAGGGATTTAGGTCGAGCGGATTCGCTATCCCTTGTCCATTTCGTTAATTTTTGCCAAGTGGAATCGCTTAGTTGTGGATGCGATTCAGGCAAGTCTGCAAAATTTTTGTCGAGTATGGATTCCCCCAATAAAGCCGCCATTAAAATTCGCATGAAGGCAAAACGGTCGGCGGCAGGAGATTTGTTCTGATCTTTTTTGCGATACTCAGGTGGGAACAAGCGGCTGTCCATCTCTTTTTCATCAATCTGTTTCATCCAATTATGAGCGCCGAAGCCTGTCATGATGCCAATACCATTCACCACTTGAACGGAGGAGAGGTCTAAATGACCATGGAAGAGGTTATTTTTGTGCGCCTGATCCAAGGCTTTGGCCATGCTGTCCATTAAACCAATAACGACATTGAGCGGTGCACCATCAGGGTACTTACCAAGAAAGCTGTAGAGGTTCTCTCCGCCACATACAGCAGAGCAAGAGAAAACCCACAGATTAGAATAGAAAGGAGGGTAATTGGGCGTAATAGCTGGATGCTTAATACTGGCGTACTTACGGGCATTTTGTAAAAAATCTTCTACCTTGCCTTTTTCAGCTTGATAAAAACGCAGTACAAAAGGTCGACCACCTTGATCTGCTACCCAGGTCGTTTTATGACTATCCATAGGATAGTTGAGAATGTAAGGATCGAGCTCTACGCCAACATGTTGGCCGATTTTTAATTTATTCGGTTGGTAAAATTCATTCATTACAAAATTGACATCCAAATCAAGACCTTGCTGCCAAAATGGCGAATTTTAAGGACAAGGATAGTGTGAATAAGAGTGTTGGTATTACAAGCGAGCTTAACGCTACTTTATTCGCACCTTCCCTAGTATAATCTCGTTTTTTAACACAAAAAGGTAGACCAATGTTATCTGCGTACCCTGAGCTGGTCGAGTTTCTTCCTTGTCAATCCCCAAAAGCTTGGGTGAATTGGGCTTTAGAAAATCAGTCACTATTACTAAATGATCACGCTCATTGTGAGAAAAAGGCCGCATCAACGGCCATGAGTTTAATGTATCGTTACGTTGATCGCGATAACTTGTTGCATAAAATGTCGCGTTTAGCGCGAGAAGAATTGCTGCATTTTGAGCAAGTACATAAATTGATGCGCAAGCGAGATGTGGCTTATGAACATTTGACGGCATCCCGCTATGCAGATGGTTTACGTAAACATATCCGCACTCATGAACCCGCACGATTAGTTGATACGTTAATTATTGGTGCTTTTGTTGAGGCTCGATCTTGCGAGCGTTTTGCCGCGTTAGCACCACACCTTGATGATGAATTGTCGAAGTTTTATCTATCATTGTTAAAATCAGAAGCGCGTCACTTTGAAGATTATTTGGCATTGGCAGAAGAGTATGCGGATGGACCGATTGATGATCGTGTTGCTTTTTTTCGAGATTTAGAGCACAAGTTGATTACTGAACCAGATGTTGAATTTCGTGTTCATAGTGGGCCGCCTCAACAAGCAGCGTAAAATTACAAATCGCCACAAAGCCATCGTGCTTTTTAACAGTTATGGCTAGGCTAACTGCTAAACTATAAGTATTGTCTCATTAGGAGAACAAGCTTATGAGTTCGCAAAAAAGTGAAACCTTACCAGATGTCACCTATTGGTTGGCTCTAGAAATCGCCAAGGTGGATCCCGTCGTCGATTTAGATGTAATGTATCGCGGCTCAATGGAACTGGATTACTTGTATCAAGTGTTGACCAGTAAAGCGCAACATTTTTGGTGGCAAGAACATGCTATTAAGCTGTCCCCAGTGATGGTGAATAATGCGTTTTTTAGAGCCGTAGCCATGTTGCACCATAGAAATTTAGAGTTTACAAGATCCCGTAATAGTGAGGAAACCGCTTGGGTTAAGGAGCTGTTAGGTCGATGATTTGTAAAATATTGTTTTTAAAAAAATAAAAGCCAGCTTGTTTGCTGGCTTTTTTGTGCAAGCGGCTTAGCGCCATTAGCGATACTGACTATAAGAAAAACAGATTAAGCCGATGTTCCATCTTTAGACTCTTTAAACCCTCATCTAAAAAGTCGTCAACCTTGGCCCTAGATTGCTCAAATTGACCTTGCTCAAGGCTTGCGAACCAAACAAACTTATCCCAGTCGCCTAGAACACAGCGCACATATTGTCCATCTTGATGTACCGCGGGACGATGGGTATGGCCGTGAATAATAGCTCTACATTGATGCTCTGTTAGTGCACTTTTGACTGCGTCATCGGTAACATCCATGATGCTCATGGATTTTTCCGTGGACATGTTTTTGCTGTCATTGCGTAACTGTGAAGCCAAAGCAATACGTTGTTCTATTGGCAGACTAAGAATTTCTTGTTGCCAAGCTGAGGAACGTACTGTGCGACGAAATGCCTGGTATTCCGTATCGGCAAGGCAATATTCATCCCCATGAGACAAGAGTAGATTGCCTTCGCTTAACTGCAGTCGAGTTTGTTCGTCTAGCAGAGTGGCACCAACACGTTTTAGCCAAGCATTACCAATTAAGAAATCACGATTGCCGTGCAAAAAGAAGATCTGCCAATCGGCATTTGAAAGCTCTGCAAGCGCTTGCTCGATAGATTGATTCCAATCTGGATGATAATCGTCGCCAATCCAAGCTTCATAGAAATCTCCCAGTAGATAAAGCTCAGCGGGAGAATATTGTGTTTTGAGTTCCGACAACATTTGTACAAACGCCCGAATAAGATCCGGGCGTTTGTCACTTAAATGCAAATCAGAAATGAAGAAACGTTTCATTAGTCTACGTTAGAAACCAATTCAGCCGATTCGATTACCACGTCATCAACTGGTACATCTTGATGACCTGATTTGATAGTGGTGCTCACTTCTTTAATCTTATTGACCACATCCATACCGGCCGTCACCTTACCAAATACAGCATAACCCCAACCGTCTGGTGTTTTGCTGCGGTGATTAAGGAAGCTATTGTCGGCGACGTTGATGAAGAACTGCGCTGAAGCCGAGTGTGGGTCCATGGTGCGAGCCATAGCAAGTGTGCCCACTGCATTTGTTAAGCCGTTATCTGCTTCATTTTCAATGGACGCGCGAGTTTCTTTTTGGCCCATGCCAGGTTCAAAACCGCCGCCTTGGATCATGAAACCATTGATGACGCGGTGAAAGATCACACCATCATAAAAACCTGAAGTGACGTATTCTTCAAAGTTTTTTGCTGTCTTTGGCGCTTTTTCGTAATCCAATTCGATCTGAATGTCGCCGTGGTTAGTGTGTAAAATAATCATAATAGATTCCTTGTTGTCATATGTGTCTGAAATTGGACAGCTAATCGATGTTGAGCATTTTATGTGTTTGTAGGCTAAGACGCCACCTCGGATGTGCTAAACAATAAGCTAAAGTGGCGCTTTGTGTGTCAGGGGTATGAATGAGTTTTTGGTTTAAGTGATTTTGATCCATGGGTTGCAGATAAAAATGATCAAACTCCAAACGCTCAAAATGTTCAGGTGGCAAGTGGCTTTGAGGGAAAACCAGTTTTAATTCATTGCCTTTTTGCACCTTTAAATCAGCTGAGGTCTTGGGGCTGACACATATCCAATCAATTCCCTCGGGTAGCGTCAATGTGCCGTTGGTTTCTATGGCAATGGTATAGCCTGCTTGTTTCATTTCTTTGATAAGAACTTGATCTAGCTGTAAAGCTGGCTCGCCACCAGTAAAGACTACGTATTTGTGTGCTTGATTATCAGGCCATAAAGTGTCGAGATGGTTTTTAAGGTCACTGGCGTGTCGAAATTTACCGCCATTTTGTCCATCTGTGCCAATAAAGTCAGTATCACAGAATTGGCATTCTGAAGAGAGTCGGTTTTTTTCTAAACCTGACCATAAATTGCAGCCTGTAAATCGGCAGAAAAGTGCTGGACGACCAGCGTGTGCGCCTTCACCCTGTAATGAATAAAAGGCTTCTTTAATAGAGTACATGTGTTACACCTGTCACATCTCGAAAACAGTCGAGGCAAGGGTTAATCACTTTTATTTAAGGTCTGGGGATTTGTGGAACAAAAACCAGACTAAATTAAGCTTTGTTAGATTTCGTATGTTAATGGGTCTTGTGCGCCTTGTTCAGCAAAAGCTTCCAAGCGTTCATTGCAGGCTCCACATTTACCACAAGACTTTTCTCTGCCATTGTAACAGGTCCAAGTTTTCGCGTAATCCAATTGCATGGCTAAACCCGCTTTTAGGATTTCGCCTTTACTGTTATGCAAAAATGGCGTAACGATTTCAACGGCTTGATAGTTGGCAATTTTGGCCACAGCATTCATGGCTTTTACAAACTCAGGTCGACAATCTGGATAGATATGATGATCTCCAGAATGGGCACCATAAAAAACTTTGTTTGCTTCCAATGACACGGCATAAGCGATCGCCATAGATAACAGCACCATATTTCTATTTGGTACCACAGTAGACTTCATATTTTCATTGGCGTAATGACCTTCTGGAATCTCAGCATCTCCCGTCAATGATGAATTGGCCATGAGACTGTTGATCGCAGTAATGTCTACCACTTTGTGAGGGATGTTGAGTTCCTTGCAAACTCCCGCTGCCACAAGCAATTCCTTGCTGTGCTTTTGGCCATAATTAAAAGAAATGGCATGAACCTCTAATCCTTGTTGAATGGCTGTATTTAACACAGTAAAAGAATCCATTCCTCCTGAGTAAACCACGACGGCTTTGTCTGACATAAAAAGCTCCCGGCTGAGTAATACTTGGGCGCGGATTATATCAGGTTTTGTTTTTATTGCTTCTTTTGATGCTTGATTATAGCCAGTAAATTGACTATTGTGTAACCGGTTACGTAAATTTGAAATGCTTGCTAAGAGAGCAAAATAAATAATCAGTAAGGGTGAAAGGTATGGAAGAGTTTGGCGTATTAACCCTTGGTAGCCGACTAAAAAGATTAAGTGACTATTTGTTTTCTCAGGTGCAAGAAATTTACCGCGTTTGTGAAGTACCTATTTCTTCAACTTATTTCCCAATTCTGCGACTTCTGCAGCAACAGGGCAGTATGTCGGTTACACAAATAGCCGAGCGTCTTAAAGTGAGTCATCCGGCAATCAGTAAGCAAATTACTAAGCTGCTTAAAGAAGGATTGTTAGACAAGGAAGTAGATGAACAAGACCAAAGGCGCAGTGTAGTACTGCTGTCCGATTTCGGTCATCAAGCCATGTTGAAAGCAGAGCCTGTGCTGTTTGAAATGAAACAACTACTGGAACGTCAACTATGCTTTTCCAGTGAACATTTTATGTCTTCTTTGGAAAAGCTGGAGCAGGTTGTCTTCACACACGGAATGGTTGGCCAGCTTATTGATAGGCTGGCTGACATTAAGATTGTTAAGATGAGCTCCCCTCATCATGCTAACGCCTTTTATCAATTGAATATGGCTTGGTTAACACGCTACTTTCCTAATCAAATTAATGATCACGATTTAGCGATCTTGGCGCAACCTGAGCAATGGCGGAAGCAGCACAATGGGGAAGTTTATCTTGCGGTCACGGTAAGCAGCAGTGTCATTGAAAACCTAAGCGAAGAGTCCGTAGTGGGTGCTGTCGCGATTAAATGGCATGACAACTCTGTAGCAGAGGTCTTGAAATTGGCTGTGGCAGATCATTGTCAAGGCAAGGGGATAGGACAGTTACTTTTACAATATTGCATTGATCAAGCACAACAAAATGGGGTCAACAAGGTGTTTTTAGAAACGGCCGCTTGTTTAAAAGCGGCGCAACATCTCTATGAAAAAAATGGTTTTGTGACAAAGGCGGCACCTAAGCGCTCGAATTATGAAAGAGCAGATGTGTATATGGAAAAACAATTCGAGGGAAAAGAGTGAATACGATGAATTCTGTAAAAATGGGTATAGTGGCGTCTATCCCCATGATTGTTGGGGGTGTTCCTTTTGGTATTTTATTTGGTTCATTGGCGTCAAGTTATGGCTTGAGTCCTTGGTTTGCTTTAGCCATGTCAGCTATTGTCTTTGCTGGTTCCGCTCAGTTTGTAGCCTTAGGGCTCATTGCATTAAATGCTCCTGTTTGGGTGATTGTATCAACCACCTTTATCGTTAATTTACGCCATTTATTATACGCCGCAGACTTGGTGAAATACGTGAAACATCTGCCATTTTCGATTCGGCTTATTATGGGTTTTGGCTTGATTGATGAAACTTATGCCGCGGTAAGGCCTCTTTACACTCAAGGTAAGTTAAACGACGAGAGTGGTTATAAAGCGTATTTGGGTTCTTTTTTGGCGTTTTACCTGATGTGGAATGTCACGACTGCCTTGGGAGTGCTGTCCGGTGAGTTGATTCCTGGTATGAGTGAATGGGGCTTGGAATTTGCGATGGTGGCGACTTTTATCGGCATTATTACGCCTTATTTGAAATCCTACGCCTTTTGGTTATGTCTGTTAAGTGCAGGATTTTCTTCCATCATATTGGCTGATTTGCCCAATAACTTGGGGTTGTTAAGTGCTGCTGTTATTGGTGTGTTAGTAGGGTTTTGGGCGGAGCAAATACGGCCATCAAAGCATCAGAAAAACTCTCTTGAAGGGGTTGAGTCATGAGTTTTAGTCAAGCGGCTTTGATCATAGTTGGTATGTTCATTGTAACCTTTGGTGTGCGCTTTGTGTTGTTGGCCAGAGCTCACAAAGTCACTATGCCCTTGTATATTGAACAAGCGCTTAAATACGTTCCGGTAGCGGTGTTGACTGCTATTATAACGCCGATGGTGATGATGCCAGATAAGCAATTGGATCTTCACTTTGATAACCCTTGGCTGTTAGGGGCGGTGGCGGCGTTTTTAGTCGGCATCTGGCGTCAGCATCAATTGTTAACCATAGTGGTTGGTGTGTTGGTTTTCTTTATTGCGCGTTACTGTATCTCTTAAAAAATATTTTTTTACAGATAAAAAATTCAATAACTCATCCCCCATGGAAAACGAAATACGATATACTCGCATGTTAAAGTTTTTTATCGTCAGTCGAATATTCATCAGGACTTGCAGTTAACATGTCAGAAACGTCAAAACCAGGTAATTTTATTACCCAAATCATTGATAAAGATAACGAAACAGGTAAACATGGCGGCAAAGTATTAACCCGTTTTCCACCTGAGCCAAATGGCTACCTTCATATTGGGCATGCCAAGTCCATCTGTCTTAACTTCGGTATTGCTCAGCGCTATCAAGGTCAATGTAACTTACGTTTTGATGACACCAATCCTGAAAAGGAAAGTGTTGAATACATTGAGTCCATTAAAGGTGATGTCGAATGGTTGGGTTTCACTTGGAAAGATGAACCCAAATTTGCATCAGATTACTTTGATCAATTGCACGATTTTGCTGTTCAGTTGATTGAGGTGGGTAAAGCCTATGTGTGTGAATTGAATGCCGAGCAAATGCGTGAGTATCGTGGCACTTTAAAAGAGCCAGGTAAAAATAGCCCTTATCGAGATCGCAGCGTTGAAGAAAACTTAGCGCTTTTCAATGATATGAAAGAAGGTAAGTTTGCTGATGGTGAAGTGGTATTGCGTGCCAAGATCGACATGGCGAGCCCCAATATTAATTTGCGTGATCCGATTATTTATCGTGTTCGTCATGTGCATCATCATCAAACTGGGGATAAATGGTGCGTTTATCCTATGTATGATTTTACTCATGGTTTATCCGATGCGATTGAAGGGGTGACACATTCTATTTGTACGCTAGAGTTTCAAGATCATCGCCCCCTATATGATTGGATATTAGAATCTCTAGGGACCTTTCACCCGCAACAAATTGAATTTGCCCGTTTAAATTTAAATTATACCGTCACCAGTAAACGTAAATTGAAGCAGCTGGTGGATGAAAAACATGTGAGTGGTTGGGATGATCCACGTATGCCAACCATTTCTGGCATGCGTCGTCGTGGTTATACAGCAGCATCAATACGTAATTTTTGTGAGCGTATTGGCGTGACTAAGTCTGATAGCGTAGTAGATGTGGGCATGCTAGAGCATGCCATTCGTGAAGACTTAGATGCCAATGCGAACCGAGCAATGGCGGTATTAAATCCTATTAAAGTTGTGTTGACTAACTATCCAGAAGATAAAGAAGAAATCTTCGCGGTCAGTAATCACCCTAAAAATGATGCCGCGGGTCAACGTCAAGTGCCGTTCAGCAAAGAGTTGTACATAGACGCTGCAGATTTTGCTGAAGTGCCACCGCGTAAGTGGAAACGATTAACCCTAGAGGGGGCTGTTCGTTTACGAGGTGGCTATGTTATTACCTGTGATGAAGCCATAAAGAACGATGCTGGTGAAGTGATTGAATTGCGTTGTCGTTATGATGAAAACACCTTAGGGGTTAATCCAGAAGGTTATAAACCCAAAGGCGTTATTCATTGGGTAAGTGCGCAACATGCTATGGATGCGACGGTGAATTTGTATGACCGTTTGTTTAATAATGAAGCCCCAGATGCAAACTATGAAGATAAAACCTTCTTGGACTTCATTAATCCAGATTCTTTAACGGTATTGACGGGTGCGAAGGTTGAGCCTTCTTTGTCTGACTCAGCAAAAGGTCAAGCTTTCCAATTTGAACGCGAAGGTTACTTCTGTCGTGATGCTAAGGAGGAAGGTTTGGTATTTAATCGTACTGTTACATTAAGAGATTCATGGGCAAAAATTGAAGCAAAAGGAAAGTAAGCGAGATGTTGAAGATTTATAATACCCTGAGTGGGAAAAAAGAAATTTTCAAACCAATTGAAGAAGGTAAAGTTGGCATGTACGTTTGTGGTAACACAGTATATGACTACTGCCACATTGGTCATGCTCGCGCCATGATTTCTTTTGATGTCATTTCACGTTTTATTCGACACCTAGGTTACGAGCTGAATTATGTACGTAATATCACAGATGTAGACGATAAAATCATTAAACGTGCTGAAGAGAATCAAGAATCGACTCAAGCGTTAACGGAGCGAATGATTGCGGCACAACGTGAAGACGAATTGCGATTAGGGAATAAAATGCCTGACCGTGAGCCGAAAGCCACGGAATTTATGCAAGAAATCATTGATATGGTGCAAATTCTGATTGATAAAGGTTTTGCTTACCAAGGATCCTCGGGCGATGTGTATTATCGCGCCACGGCGTTTAAAGAGTACGGGAAATTAAATAACCGTAAACTAGATGAAATGCTGGCCGGTGCTCGTATTGATGTGGAAGCGGCGAAAGAACACCCAGCGGATTTTGTGTTGTGGAAACAAGCCAAAGAAGGCGAGGTGTCTTGGTCTTCTCCTTGGGGAGATGGTCGTCCAGGCTGGCACATTGAATGTTCTGCCATGTCTACTAACTGCCTTGGCAGTCATTTTGATATTCATGGTGGTGGTCCGGATCTGAAATTTCCTCATCACGAAAATGAGATTGCGCAATCTGAAGCCGCGACAGGCAAAGACTATGTGAACTATTGGATGCATTGTGGTGCGGTGCGTGTAAACAATGAAAAAATGTCCAAATCCTTAGGGAATTTTTTCACCGTGCGTGATGTGTTGAAAAAATACAACGCGGAAGTCATTCGTTATTTAATGGTGTCTAGTCAGTACCGTAGTCCAATTGACTATTCAGATCAAAGTCTGAACGAAGCGAAAGTTGGCTTAGAGCGTTTGTATACGGCGTTACGTCAACAGAAAGTGGCTGAAGTTTATCAAGCAACTGAGTATAGCAAACGTTTCGAAGAAGCCATGAGTGATGACTTTAATACGCCGGTGGCGGTATCTGTGTTGTTTGAATTGGTTCGTGAATTGAATAAGGCCAAAACAGAAGCGCCAGCAAAAGCGGAAACTCTGGCAGCTGAATTGAAATCCTTAGCGGAATTGTTGGGGCTTTTGCATCAAAAACCTGAGTATTTCTTGCAAAACAGTACCTTGAGTGAAGGGCTGGACGAAGCCGCTATTCAAGCCTTAATTGATGAACGCACGCAGGCGCGTAAAGACAAAAACTTTGCCCGCAGTGATGAAATTCGCGATGAGTTGGCGGCTCAAGGCATTGACTTGCTTGACAGTCGTGAAGGCACGACCTGGACACGCAGTTAACTTTGTAATGACCAGATATAATAAAGGCGGTGCTTATACAGCATCGCCTTTATTTTAGGGTGAGACAGGAAGTTAATTGAGTGAAATTACTCTTTGTTAACTTTCACAGCTAATACGTCGCAAGGGGAGCCATGTAAAACACCATTTGATGTTGAGCCAAGTAGCAAAGCTAAACCATGCCGACAATGACTGCCAACCACAATCAAGTCGACTTGCTTTTCTTCTGCGATACGATGGATTTCACTTTCGATACCACCTTGAGTAATGCAGCACTCTTTAACAGGAATCTCGATTTGATCCTTTAGAATGTCGATGCGTTCTTTGGCTGTGTCTTGAAGTTGTGCCTGGATGTCAGTGATATCGATAGGTACATCGCCACCATAAGCGTAATTAAGGGATTCGATAACGTGAAGGATAGTTAGCTCTGCGCCTGTGGCTTTACATAAGCCGACGGCCTCATTGGCCACCTTGATACTTTCATCCGTTAGATCAACAGCGAGTAGAATTCTGTTATACATCCTAGAAAACCTCCAGAGTTGGCTAGATATATTTATTATAGTTTAAATCAAAAGAGACATTATTATGACGGCTCTAATTGTTATTTTTATCGCTTTGTCTTTAATGGGATCAGCATTGTGGATTATGCCACCAAAAAAAGAGCGTCAACGAATGGCTCTGCGTTTGCATGCGCGCCAGCGAAACCTTACGGTTCAGCTTACCTCAATTGACTTCCCAGACAAATGGGATAAGTCAATGATTCGTAAAAAAGTCGTGAATTATGCTCTGTACCACCCAAAACCATTAGATACTATGTCTCAAGCTGCTTGGTTGTTGTCCTACCAAGTATGGAAATATGATGAAGTAGCCAAAGGCTGGTGGAGTAATGTGCCTTTATCACTCAACGATAGGCAAAAGCAGCTGCTAGCTGAATTCGCTGGGCGTTTAGAGGGGATTAAAATTCAATCATCTTGTATTGATTTTTATTGGCAAGAGCAGGGCGATGAGTCGAGTGTGGATGATATTGCCGAGTTACTGCAATCTCTAAAAGAAGTGAAAGTTCATGCCATTAATAGCAATTGATTTATTTGGGCTTCATTGGTGCATCGGGTGATTCGACACTTTGCATCAATTTAGCCAACACTTCTTCAGGATTCTCACTGTCTTTCATGGCTTCTATTTGCGGCGCAAGAATTTCTTTCATACGATCGGTTACAAAGGTTTTAAGTGTTTTCTTTTCAGGTCGCTCAATGGAGTCAGATTTGAGATGAGAAAGAATGACGCCATATAAGGTTTGTGCAACACGAGTGTCACCGCTGTCAAAATTTTTGTTGGCTTGAACGATCTGACGGTTTAGCTGAATCCATAGATTGAGCCAGCGTAAATAGTCGTAGCAGGCTTGATAGTGAGCGTTACTTATGCGACCTTTGCGGCGTAAATAGAGTAGCATTTTGGCCAGTTTGGTTAATCTTTCTTTATAATTGCTCTTCTCTTGAAAGCTTAACATTTCAGGTTCAGGGCTGAATTCAATAGGCTCCATGTTGCGACTTTCTTCTGCCGTGGCAATGCGAATTTCAATTTTTTCTGGATCGTCTGTGTATTGCAGAAGCTCGCGAAGTGTGTCTAGATAGAAGTCATATAGTGCATCAGAGGCAATACTATCGGTATTAATGTCCTTAAGACCGCGAATGTGAGATTCAACCCGATCAGCACGATTAGATAGCTGTAACTGTTTAACGCGGCGTTCCGTGATTTCCTTTTCTTTTTGATGAGCACGCGAACCAACAATGACAGATAACAGTACTATGATGATTAAAACCGCGATGGTTAAAATTTGCAGAGTGGCCATGATTGTCCTTTAGCAATGAATTCAGTATGTTAAATAAGAAATACCAAGTTCAGCAAGAATTATTATTGAAACAATACAGGGATCGCTTGTCATATAAAAGGTGTTTGCTTAATATCAGCGCCCGAAAGATTAAACTTCGAGCAATACACATTTGCAGATCGACTTTATATAAGGCTTACACAGTTCAATGGGAAAATCACTGGTAATCGTGGAATCGCCAGCTAAGGCGAAAACAATTAATAAGTACTTAGGCAATGACTATGTCGTCAAGTCGAGTGTCGGTCACATTCGTGACTTGCCTTCAGGAAAAACTGCTACCTCTACGCCACAGGAAAGGGCGAAGCAAGCAGCCTTGACTCGTAAAATGAGTCCTGAAGAAAAGCTTGAGTATAAAAGTCGCAAAGCTCGTAAACAGCTTATTGCTCGTATGGGAGTCGATCCTGAAGACAACTGGCATGCCAATTACGAAGTGCTGCCGGGGAAAGAAAAGGTGGTTGACGAACTCAAACGCCTTGCTAAGAATGCTGACACTATCTATCTGGCAACCGATTTGGATAGAGAGGGAGAAGCTATCGCATGGCATTTGCGTGAAGCCATTGGCGGTGACGACAGCCGTTATAAGCGAGTGGTGTTTAACGAGATTACCAAAAAAGCCATTCAGTCTGCATTTGAAACACCATCAGACTTGGATATGAACCGAGTGAATGCTCAGCAAGCGCGACGTTTTCTTGATCGTGTTGTGGGTTTTATGGTGTCGCCTTTGCTGTGGGCGAAAGTGGCACGAGGTTTGTCTGCTGGTCGTGTGCAATCTGTTGCGGTACGTTTGATTGTCGAGCGTGAACGCGAAATCCGAGCTTTTGTTCCTGAAGAATTTTGGGAATTGGACGCCATGTTAGCCACCTCTAGTAAAGAGGTGATTAAATTTGAAACCACCAAATACCAAGATAAAGAATATCGTCCAGTTAATCAGGCTCAGTCCGATGATCATGTAATGCGATTACAATCGGCAAAGTATTTGGTCAAAAACCGTGAAGACAAACCGACCAAGAGCAAACCCTCTGCACCATTTATTACTTCTACTTTGCAGCAAGCGGCCAGCACCCGTTTAGGTTATGGCGTTAAGAAAACTATGATGTTGGCACAGCGTCTATACGAAGCGGGTTACATTACCTATATGCGTACTGACTCGACCAACTTGAGTATAGAAGCCGTTGAGTCTTTGCGTAACTATATTCTCGAGCAATTTGGTGAAGCTTATCTGCCTGCAGAGCCAATCCGTTATTCTAGTAAAGAGGGCGCGCAAGAGGCCCACGAGGCGATTCGTCCTTCTGATGTAAATGTTCGTGTAGACGATTTGTTGGGCATGGAAAAAGATGCCCATCGTTTATATGACCTGATTCGCAGTCAATTCATGGCGTGTCAAATGACACCAGCGGAATACACTTCAACAACGATTACCGTAACAGCAGACGATTATGAGCTAAAAGCCAAAGGACGCATTTTACGTTTCGATGGTTATACTCGTGCTATGCAAACTGTCGCGAAAAAAGGTGAAGACAATATCCTGCCTGACGTGACGCAAGGCGAATATCTTGATCTTAATGAACTTTTGCCTGAGCAACATTTTACCAAGCCGGTGGCACGTTTTAGTGAAGCCAGTTTGGTGAAAGAACTGGAAAAACGCGGTATTGGCCGTCCTTCTACCTACGCATCTATCATTTCTACGATTCAAGATCGTGGTTATGTGCGGGTGGAGAATCGTCGTTTTTATGCGGAAAAAATGGGTGACATCGTCACTGACCGTCTGGTTGATAGTTTTACCTCTTTGATGGATTTCAGTTTTACCGCACAAATGGAAGAACGATTAGATGAAATTGCTGAAGGTGACAAAGATTGGATTCAAACCTTGAATGCTTTCTATCGAGACTTTAGTAATGTGCTGGCACGAGCAGAGTCGCCGGATGATGGCATGATGTTGAATGAGCCAACTCCAACGGATGTGGATTGTCCGACCTGTGGTCGCCCTATGCAGATCCGTACCGCCAGTACGGGGGTCTTCATGTCTTGTTCTGGTTACGCTTTACCACCAAAGGAGCGTTGTAAGGCGACGATTAACCTGATTCGCGGTGATGAGGCGGTTGCGGTTGATGATGAAGAAGGCGAATCTAAGGCATTGATCAATAAACATCGCTGTAAGATTTGTGGTTCAGCGATGGACAGCTACTTGATGGATGAGCATCGTAAACTGCATGTTTGTGGTAATAACCCTTCGTGTCCAGGCTATGAAGTGGAAGAGGGCAGCTTCAAAATTAAAGGTTACGATGGCCCTGTCATTGAGTGTGATAAATGTTCTTCTGAAATGCAGCTAAAAACTGGCCGCTTTGGTAAGTATTTTGGTTGTACCAATGAAGAGTGTAAAAACACCCGTAAGCTATTAAAGAATGGTGAAGTGGCGCCGCCGAAAATGGATCCTGTCCCTATGCCGGACTTGGCTTGTCAAAAAGTGGAAGACCACTATGTATTGCGCGATGGTGCAACGGGGTTATTTCTTGCGGCCAGTCAGTTTCCTCGTAAGCGTGAAACTCGCGCACCTTATGTGAAAGAGTTATTGCCGTACATGGATCAGATTGACCCTAAATATCACTTCTTTGCCGCTGCGCCAGTGAAGGATTCAGAAGGGCGTCCGACTCTAATTCGTTACAGTCGTAAAACCAAAGAGCAATACATAATGACGGAAACCGAAGAAGGCAAGCCAACTGGATGGAAGGCGTTCTATGATGGTGGTAAATGGAAGATTGAAGAGGGCAAGAAGAAAAAATGAGTCTTGCCAGTAGTGCCAGTACTACCAATCAAAGGTTAGACGCGGCGCGTCGCCTTATACAATTAGCCCAGTCAAGTGAAGAAACTTGGCTGGTCTCGAGTTTAGAAAGTTCCGCCATGTTTCAATTGCGCAGTGCCTTAAACGGTTTGTTGCAGGAGGTGAAATTGGCTTATCGTTTAACAGGCAAGCTAGATGCGTCTGGCTTATTGGCTGAGGCGCAAGCCAAACAATCTTTGGTGCCTGTGCTATTAGAGCTAAACGATTTGTTGCAGCAATCGTCTTCTTGGTGCAGTCAATTAATATCACTTTATCAGCAACAGCTTGATTGCCGTATGAATCAAAGCGCGGTTGATCGTACAAATTTGATTGGCGTGGGCAGTGATGACAGTGCATCATTAACTTTGTATTTGTCTAAGCTAACAGACTTGGTGTTACGTTTTAGAGAAGAATCCTCAGAGTATTAGTATGAAAGAATCTTACCTTGAAATTGTTGAGCTGGATAACGGCGACATTGTTTTGCGCCCAGCCAGTGGCAATGGCGAGGAAACAGAGCCGTTGGCGACCTTAAAAATCTCCGATAAAACCAAGTCTTACCTGCAAGACCGATATTTTGAATTGGCAAAATGCATGTTCCATGCGGGTATTGATTATGTCTATTCAGACGAATCAGTGATGGACGAAGGTGTAGAGTATCTAGAAGAAGATCTGCGTCCAAAAATTCTTCATTAGTCTGTTGTTAGAAAGAGATAGCGATAAAAAAAAGGTGGCCATGGCCACCTTTTTTTACAAGTTATTTAAGTGAGGAAGAGTTATAGACCCTGACGGATGACGCCCACAGATAAGCCTTCAATAGCAAACTCTTCGCTCTCTAAGTCTACTACTATGTCTTGATAATCCTCGTTTTCTGGAATCAGACGAACGATACGACCTTTTTGTTCAAAGCGTTTTACCGTCACTTCATCGCCAATTCTTGCCACCACAATTTGACCGTTACGGACGGTATTGGTTTTGTGTACCGCGAGCAAATCTCCTTCCATGATGCCGATGTTTTTCATACTGGTACCGGAGACGGATAAAAAGTAATCCGCTTTGGGGGAAAACATATTGGCTGGCACAGTAACATGAGTATCTATGTTTTCTTGTGCCAAGATAGGGTATCCTGCCGCCACTTTACCAATGACAGGTAGACCCAGATCGTCTTCTTGATTGGCACTTTCGTTTGATTCGATTAAGCGAATTCCACGAGAAGCGCCTGACAGCATTTCGATTGCACCTTTTTTGCAAAGGGCTTTTAGGTGTTCTTCTGCGGCATTGGGTGATTTGAAGCCAAGTCTATTCGCGATTTCCGCACGTGTTGGTGGGAATCCGGTTTCATTGATAAATTCGCGAATGGTATCGAGTACATCAGATTGTCTTTTGGTTAATTTAATCATGGCTTTTTCTGGTTGTTTATACAGTAACTGTTATTATATACAGCATTCTTAACGATTCTCAATAAAATAAATGCTTTCAGACGAATTAAAAAATAAAATCCAATCCGCTTACCGAAATATGCTGGATGCCAAATCTCATAAACCTCGGGTAGGACAGCGCCAAATGATAGGGGCAATTGCTCGCACTTTGGGAAACATTAAACAGGGCAGTGAAGGTGAGCGCTTAGGTGAAAAGCACGTTGCGGTAGTGGAAGCTGGTACGGGGACGGGTAAAACCTTGTCTTATTGTTTGGCTGCGATTCCGATTGCTAAGGCGCGAGGTGCTAAGCTCATTATCTCTACGGCAACTGTCGCATTGCAAGAGCAGATTTTGCACAAAGACCTGCCAGATATTTTGCAGCATACAGAAATAAGTTTTAAATACACATTGGCAAAGGGGCGAGGCCGCTATCTCTGCCTTAATAATCTGGAGGGGTATCTGAGTGCTGAAGAGCAAAGCATGGACGATATGTTCGCAGGTTTATTTGAACAGCATTTGCAATCGGATGATGTGAATACTCTCTTGTATCAGGAGATGGATGAGGCCCTAAGCAGAGGTAAATGGGATGGTGATAAGGATAATTGGGAAGGTATTATTCGCGAGCAAGATTGGCGCCGCTTGACCACAGATCACCAGCAATGTACCAACCGAAATTGTGCCAACTATTCAGCGTGTCCTTTTTTCAAAGCCCGTGCAGAAATTGAGGTGGCGGATGTGATTGTTGCCAACCACGATTTAGTCTTAGCAGATTTGTCCCTTGGTGGCGGTGCGATTTTGACGCCACCGAAAGAAACCATTTATGTGTTTGATGAAGGTCATCATTTACCCGATAAAGCCATTGGGCATTTTCGTCATGACGTTCGATTGCAACAAAGCATCAGTTGGCTTCGTCAGCTGGAAAAGAATTTGGTGAATCTTAAGCAAGATTTAAGCGACGAAGTGAGTTTGACTGGGCAGCTATTGATTAAAATTCCTCAGCAAATTCAAACCATAGTCAATTTTATTCAATACGCGCAGCAAGGCTTATCGCCCTATATTAATGGCTTGGGCTTGGATCAGGATAACAATCAACACAGATTTGAATTTGGTGTGGTGCCAGATGAATTACGCCAACTTGCCTACAGTTTGAGTACCAGTTATCAAAAGTTATTTAATAGTGTCGAAAGCATTCAAGACGAATGCAAAAAAGCCAAACAGAATGAAGGCATGGGTGTGACGCCTGAAGTGGCTGAAACTTGGCAGCCAATTCTAGGGGCAATTTTAGGTCGTATAGAACAAAGTATTGGCCTATGGCAGCTTTACTCTTCAGCCGATGATGAACAATATCCACCGAATGCAAGATGGCTGATTCTCTCCGGACAGGGGATGGAGCAAGATATTGAGCTTGGCGCGTCCCCCATTTTGGCTGCTAACACGCTGCATCAACAGTTATGGGACAAATGTTTTGGTGCTGTGGTGACCTCGGCCACTCTGACAGCCTTGAATCAATTTCATCGCTTTAATATGCGTTCAGGTGTGCCTCGTGAGAGTGAATATTTGCGAGTAATGAGCCCTTTTGATTTTCAAAATAAAGGCCGCTTGCGGATTCCTGATATGGTCTCTGAGCCGAATCAAGTTGAACAGCATACCAAAGAAATCGTTACCTACTTGAATGACAACATTGATGTGGACGAGGCCAGTTTGGTGCTGTTTTCTTCTCGTCGTCAGATGGAAGAGGTAGCGCAAGCCGTCAATGAATCATTGAAAGACATTATGCTCATTCAAGGAGAGCAGTCGAAACGTGTGATATTGGACTCTCATAAGGCACGAGTGGATGAGAATAAGGGCAGTTTGTTATTTGGTTTGGCGAGTTTTGCGGAAGGCGTGGATTTGCCTGGAAATTACTTAACGTCTGTCTACATTGCCAAGATTCCGTTTGCCGTGCCAGACGATCCAGTGGAAGCGACTTTAGCTGAGTGGATTCAAAAACGTGGTGGCAATCCTTTTATGGAAATTACCATACCAGATGCTTCATTACGCTTAGTACAAGCGACAGGGCGATTGCTGCGTAGCGAGAAGGATTCAGGTGATATTCATATATTAGATAAACGTCTCAAAACCAAACGTTATGGTAGCCAATTGATTCAAAGTTTGCCTCCTTATCGGCAGGTTTAACTCGTAAAAAATAGATAATTACGTGGTTAGCTGAGGTCGATTGCAAATGAAAAGATGATAAAGCCATAGCAATTAGGTACACTGCCTGCTCGGATAATTAACCTTAAACAGAAGAAGTGCAAAGTTCCATTATGGAAAACCAAAATCAAGATGTAACACCAGACAGTAACGCGAAACCGAAACGTAATCGTCGTCCAAGCAAACGACCAAGAAAGGCTCAAGGTAAGACGAGCAACACAAGTAAGGATACGGCTAAAGCGGCGCAAGGTGTATGGTCTATTGAAGATTTTCAGGTGCCAGAACTGGAGGGTAAATTGCGCTTCCATGACTTGAATTTACCTGATCGTGTTTTGAAATCCATTGCCGAAATGGGGTTTGAGTATTGCAGCGAAATTCAGGCAGAAACATTACCTACAACTTTGCAAGGCTATGACATCATAGGTCAAGCGCAAACCGGTACGGGCAAAACGGCCGCGTTTTTGATTGCTATGATCAGTGATTTCTTGGACTACCCTGTAGAAGAGGATAGAGCCAACAACTTGGCGCGTGGCTTGATTATTGCGCCTACACGTGAATTGGCTTTGCAAATTGCTGATGAAGCGGTAAAACTGACGGCTAATTGCCATCTCAACGTCGTTTCATTGGTAGGCGGCTTGAGCTACGAAAGGCAAAAACAAGCATTACAAACGGAAAATGTCGATATTCTCGTCGCAACACCTGGGCGCTTGTTAGATTTTGCCCGTAGTCGTAAAGTATTGCTTAATAAAGTGGAATGCTTGGTGCTAGATGAGGCAGATCGTATGTTGTCTATGGGCTTTATACCTGATGTGAAAAGCATTATCCGTATGACACCGCATAAAGAGTCTCGTCAGACTATGTTGTTCAGTGCCACTTTCCCGAAAGACATTCAAGCTTTAGCGAAACAATGGACCTTCTTCCCGAAAGAGGTATCCGTGGTGCCGAAAGAAACCACCAATAAAAATATTGAGCAGATTATTTATACCGTCGAAGCTGAGCAAAAATGGCCAGTATTGAAGCAACTAATAGAAGATAATGGTGAGCAAAGAACCATTATTTTTGCTAACCGTCGAGACGAAACCCGCGACTTGTTTGAGCGTCTGAAGATGGAAAAGATCAACTGTGCTATCTTGTCCGGTGAGGTGTCTCAGGATAAACGTGTTAAAACACTGAAAAATTTTAAAGATGGTAAGATTCAAGTTCTGGTAGCAACCGATGTTGCTGGTCGAGGCATTCACGTCGACAATGTTGAGTTAGTGGTGAACTACGCTTTACCAGAAGACCCAGAAGATTATGTGCACCGCATTGGTCGTACAGGTCGTGGTGGTGAAAGTGGTAAATCGGTGAGCTTCGCGAGTGAAGATGATGCTTTCATGATTCCCGAAATAGAAAAAACTGTGGGCGAAAGTATTCGTTGCGAATACATGGTAGATTCCTCTAAGTAAGCCCAATATATTGAGTGAGCAAAAATGAAGTTAGAACATCATTATGCAGCTCTAGGTGATGCTTTTTCCTCTCCTGTGGCGATTCAGCCACTACATGAACAGCGTTTGGTTGAATGTAACCAAACGCTGGCAACCTTTCTAGAGATTGATTTTAAATCCCCAGGGACTCGAGCCATTTTATTGGGTGAAAAAGCTGTGCCAAATAGTTTGAGTATGGTTTATGCAGGTCATCAATTTGGCGGCTTCTCACCTCAGTTGGGAGATGGTCGAGGTGTTTTATTAGGGGAGATTAAGGCCTCCGATGGACGATTATATGACCTTCATATGAAAGGTGCTGGATTAACACCCTATTCTCGTCGTGGTGATGGTCGGGCAGTATTACGTTCTTGCATTCGTGAATATTTGGCCAGTGAAGCCATGGCTGCTTTACAAATACCAACGTCCCGTGCATTAGCCTTATTTGATAGTCGTGAAGCGGTTTATCGAGAAATTCCTGAGCCCGGTGCTATGTTGCTTAGAAGTGCACACGGTCATATACGTTTTGGTCATTTTGAGTATTTCTTTTATCAAGGTAAACAGGAAGAGTTACAACAGCTTATCGATTACTGTCTGGAACATTATTTTCCAGAGGCGTTGGCCGCCGAGCAGCCATTAGTAGTAATGCTTTTAGAAGTAGTAAAGAGTACTGCACAAATGATTGCTAAGTGGCAGTCGGTAGGCTTTCAACATGGTGTAATGAACACAGATAATTTTTCCATTACCGGAGAGACTATTGATTATGGCCCTTATGGTTTTATGGAAGATTTTGATGAACATTGGGTGTGCAATCATTCGGATTATGAAGGTCGTTATGCTTTTTCCCGTCAACCAGGTGTGGGTTTATGGAATCTAAATTGCTTAATGCGTTGTTTTTCTGAGTATTTGTCACGAGATCAGCTGGTTGCCATATTGCAGACTTATGAAACACAACTGCAAACACATTATGATGCTCTTATGATGACCAAAATGGGTTTGCAAAAGCAGCAAGATTTGCATGCACTTTTGCCACCGCTATTGCAGCTAATGAGTAAGGAAAAAATGGATTACAGCCTGTTTTTTCGCTTGTTATCCGGTCTTGAGCGACATGACTTTGAGCCCATACTCGATGAAGTAATTGATCGCGAAGCCATGCGTGATTGGCTTAATGAGTATCAAACGGTAAGGTTAAAAAAAGATGAGGGTTGGTCATCAGTCTCGGACGCCATGTTGGCGGTTAACCCGAAATTTATTTTACGTAATTATTTGGCTCATGAGGTCATACAGGCTGCGGAGCGAGGTGATTATATACCGTTTCGACGTTTGTTAAATGTTTTAAACTCCCCATTTGCGGATCATGACGCTGCGAATGACTTGGTGCAACGTGCGCCAGAATGGGCGAAATCATTGGAAGTCAGTTGTTCATCATAATGGATGATCGCAATAGGAATTAATAAATGAAGCATTCTGTATGTGTGTTGGGTGGCGGAAGTTTTGGTACTGCTCTGGCCAATATAATGGCTAAGAATGGGCATCAGGTCAGTCAATGGATGCGTAATGAGCAGCAAGTAGAAGAAATTAATTTAACAGGATTGAACAGTCGTTATTTACCCAATGCGCCGTTGCATCAGGAATTGCTGGCAACCAGTAATCTAGAGCAGGCAATACGTGACAGTGATACGGTATTTGTATCCATACCATCGAAATCTTTTGAACAAGTGATGGAGCGCATTGAGCCCTTATTGACGTCCGATAAAATTCTTATTAGCACGACGAAAGGCTTTAACCCAAATCGTTTTGAGCTAATGAGTGATGTATTGCGCCGTAATGCAGTAACGCAAAAAATTGGTGTGCTAAGTGGACCAAACTTGGCCAAGGAAATTGCTGCTGGGCAAATGACCGGGTCTGTGATTGCTAGTGCAGATGACTTGGTTCGTCAGCGAGTGATAGAGTTACTCAAGTCACCGACTTTTCGCGTTTATGAAAACCGCGACAGTAAGGGGGTAGAGTTAGCAGGTGCTTTGAAAAATATTTACGCCATTGTTTGTGGTCTAGCCAAAGCATTGAAAGTGGGTGAGAACACCATGTCAATGATTATGACCCGTAGCTTGGCTGAGATGAGTCGATTTGCTGTGCATTTTGGTGCCAACCCTATGACCTTTCTAGGTTTGGCTGGTATGGGGGATTTGATCGCCACTTGTACTTCGCCATTGAGTCGAAATTATCGTGTTGGTTTTGCTATAGGTTCTGGCCAGGATTTGGAAGAAGCCATAGGTTCCATTGGAGAGGTGGCTGAAGGGGTTAATACGCTTAAAATGGTGGTAGAAGAAGCTCACAAGCATCAACTTTATATGCCTTTAGCAGAAGGTTTGTTTAAACTAATATTTGCAGGAGCATCGATTGATTCTCTAGTTGGATCTATGATGACGGGAGAGCAGAAATGGGATGTCGAATTTGCTACAAATGAGGAGGCAAAAAATGTCTAAACCAGGCTATGCCAAACAAGAGTTTTGGTTTCGTTTGATCTTTATGTTGTTGTATTGGTTTGTGTTGAATCTGGCGATCACAGTATTCGGTATTTTGCTTGTCGTGGTGAGTTTAGTGAAATTAGGTTCTAAGCAAGAACCAGTGACCTTGTCTTCTTGGCTAACGAATGTGACGGCTTTTATTGGTCAGATCTTTTCTTACCTTTCTTTTGCCGAGGAAGAAAAGCCTTTTCCATTCCAGCCCTGGCCACAAGTGACGTCTGAAGATGACGTCTAAGCATCTCTATATTTTACGTCATGGCAATGCCAGTCCTTATAGTCAAGCGGGTGATGCTGGTCGCGAACTGACTGAACTTGGCGTTGCTGAGGCTAAATCGGCCGCTCAATCCTTTAAAGCTCAACAAGGTAAGCTGGATGCTGTGGTGGTGAGCCCTTATGTTAGAGCTCAACAGACGGCAAAAACTTTCTTGGCAGAATTAGGAAGTGTGAATCAATTTTTTACGAGTGATTTGATTACACCTGCTGGTCGAGTATCGCAAGTTACGGATTGGCTTGAACAACAAGAAAGTGACTCTATTTTGTTGGTTACTCATCAGCCATTTGCGCAAGATTTGGTGGAATATCTGACAGATCAAGCCTTGCCGTTGAATTTTGTTATGACCACTGGCACTTTAGTCTGTATCGAGGCGGAGTATTTTGCCGCTGCTTGTTGTCAAATGCGTTGGTACATCACTCCCAAATAAATCTTCAATCCCTCTCATAGAATGGTAGTTCAAATATGGGAAATGAAATTGTTTTTAAGCTGCCTCATACTGAGTTGGCAGCTTTGCAGTGGCTAGCGCAAGATGCTTCTGCAGTCAAAGTATTGTCTTTACATGGTTGGTTAGATAACGCGGCCAGTTTTACACATCTAGCGCCTTATCTGAGTGATTTCTCTCATACCGCGTTGGACTTGGCTGGGCATGGTTTGTCACAACATAGGCCAGCAGGTAGTTTTTATCATTTGTGGGATTATGTTCTCGACATAGTGTCTATTTTAAATCAGTCCAAACAAAGTGTTTGGTTGCTTGGTCATAGCATGGGCGGCGCAGTGGCTATGTTGGTTGCTGCCATCGCGCCAGACAAGGTTCGTGGATTGGTGTTGCTTGATAATATGGGGCCCTTAACGGGGTCTTCAGAAGATAGGCTTGTGACTTTACAGCGAGCGATTAATAAAATGGCTAAGTTAAAGCCTTCTCGCACTTCTCAATATGAGGACAAAGAAGCCATGGTGCTTGCGAGAATGGAGGGTTTTACTAAGCTTTCTAGGTCCGCATCAAAACTATTGGTGGAGCGTGGCGCTCATGTTGATGAGCAAGGTGGTTGGTCATGGCGACATGATACTAAGCTGACATTCCCTTCTCCCTTTCGAATGGATGAGGAAAGTGTGGCCGCTTTTATTCAGGAAATTAAATGCCCAACTTTGGCGTTAATGGCCAGTGAGGGGATTTATAAAAACAATCCAGATTTTGTTGAACAACGTAAACAACACTTTCCATGGATAAAATTACAGTGGCTAGAAGGAAATCATCATTTTCATTTAGAGCCTGATACTTGTTTTGCGCTAGCGACTCAAATTAAACAGTTTATTGATCAAAACTAACTAAGCAAGACTCACAAACGAGGAATCGACTGTATGAAATTGACAATGAGTTTGTTGACGATTTTATCAAGCTTTGCGCTTAGTGCAGCGCCGCTCGGTATTGAAGATTTTCGTGATGCTCAGTTAATCAAGAGTCGTTCTGATAAAGGTGTCTCTGTTGAAGTTCCATTGGCTAAGATTCAGCGTTCTGGAAGGGGCTGGGAGCCAGAAAACGTGTTACGACTTACTGGTGATCTGACCACTTCACTTTACAAAATTGATCGTAATGCCTCATTAGAGGCGGTTTATCAGCATTATCGTGATCAGTTAACCACTTCTGATCAAGCTTTGTTATTCGAGTGTTCAAGTCGTAATTGTGGTAGCAGTAATGCTTGGGCAAATGACTTTTTTGGTGAATACTTATTATATGGTTCAGAGCAGAGCCAATCTTTGTTGGTTGTGCAATCTTCCAATAATATTTATCAAGTTTTGTACGTAAATCGGCGCGGCGCGGGCGATGTGATGATACGTCTAGATCAATTGTCTTTATCGTCGGGCGAGACCAATCGTAATTTTCTAGCTCAATTAGAGGTTAATGATGTGCCAAGGATTCGTCGTTTCTTAAATGATCTATCAGCAGGGCAAGAGGTGGTAGGCTTTGTCACCAGTGAAGTGCAAAATGGCGAAACAGCTATTGTGGTTGGAGATCGGCAAATTGATAATCTCATCTCAGCGTTAGGAGAAAGGTTGGCGAGCAAGATAAGGTTTATCAATCTTGCGGACATGGGAAAAGACAGTTTGGGGGTGAATCGGATTACCTTTGTAAGATTGGATTAATGCGCTAGGGCATTTATGGAAGATTTAGAAAGTAGAAAGACCGCTTCTTTAGTGCTGGGGAGCGGGGCTGCAAGAGGGCATGCGCATATTGGTGTCATCAAAGCGGTTGCAGAAGCGGGTTATGATATTGTCAGTGTTTCAGGTTGTTCGATAGGTGCAATTGTTGGCGGTGTTTATGCCGCAGGTAAACTTAAAGAATATGAAGATTGGGCTTTGTCTCTCGATAAGATGAGTGTTCTGCGTCTATTGGACATGTCTATTTTTAATGGTGGTTATATTAAAGGCGATAAATTTTTCGAAAAAATCGAAGAAATGATTGGCACGCCACAAATAGAAGATCTGAGCATAGACTTTACTGCGGTAACAGTGGATCTACTTAATCAAAAAGAGTTTTGGTTTCAGCGCGGAGGTCTTGTCAGCGCGATGCGTGCTTCTTCCGCTATTCCTTCGATTGTCTCACCTGTGGCAATAAATGATCGCAAATACGTTGATGGTGGTGTACTCAATCCTTTACCGATTATACCTTCCGTACCAGCGGGAGCGGATTATATTATTGCTGTGGATCTTAATGGTCCTGCGGACAATATTCATCATGAGCGAGAAAAAATAGCAGAGCAAGGAGATGGCCCAGCCTGGTGGAATAATGCCAAAAGTTTATTCTCCAAAAATAAAAATGAAGGAAACGGAGGGGGTTATAATGAGGAGAGCTGGGGACGTTTAGAAACCATCAACATGATGTTTGAAACCATGCAGGAGTCATTAACCCAATATAAGTTGGCGGGTTATCCACCGGATTTGTTGATCTCCGTCCCTAAAGATATTGCCGCGTTTTATGAATTTTGGCGGGCAGAAGAATTGATTAAATTCGGTTATGAAGTGGCGCAAAAAGCCATTACAGATCTTGAGTCTAATAATTCAATTTATCATTCATTTCCAAAGGGCTAATGTCTTGCTTACGTAATAAGCGACACAACTCAATTAATGGCAGTCCGATGAGTGCATTTGGATCATCACCTGCCATTTTTTCAAATAGGCTTATGCCTAAGCCTTCACATTTAAAGCTACCAGCGCAATCCAAAGGTTGTTCTAGTCTAACGTAATTCACAATTTCTTGTTCACTCAACTGGCGAAAATACACGTGATATGGCACTAAACTGTAATCGTATTTTTGCGTTGCGGTATTTAAAACACTCAAGCCAGTTAAAAAGCTGACTTTTTTACCACTAAATCGAACGAGTTGTGCCACGGCTTTTTCATGTATGTGAGGTTTACCAAGAATTTCTTCCTCTAATACAGCAACTTGATCGGATGCAATAATGATCGCGGTGTCTTTGCTTGGTGTGTTTTGCCATTGCTCAGCCACGGCATGGGCTTTGGCAATGGTTAAGCGTTCGACAAGCGATTCAGGTGATTCATTGTCCCAGGCTTGTTCATTAATGTTGGGCGAAATGCATTCGAATGATAGATTAAGGCGTTGTAAAAGCGCCTTTCGATAAGGGGATGAGGAGCCTAAAATGAGTTTTGTTGGCATCATTTTTCCAATCAAAGGTGAGGGATTGTGAGAATTTTACTCGTTTTTCTCTATCTGGTTCAAAATAAAGTGAAAAAAAGCCGTTTAACTGCAGTTAGACTTTGACAATAGAGGTGCTTGGCAATATCATTTGCCGCCATGTTAAATGACACATTGCCCAAATATTTTGACCCACGCAAGTACGCTAACAATGAGTTGGCGTTTGAAGGGAAATTGCCCCTTAATCAATTTAAGGAGCTATGTGCTATTTTAGCCTCAGATGAGGGCGATGCATTTATACATTTAGACTTTAGAGTTGATGAGGATAGGCGATATATTGCTACTGGATCATTGACTGCCAAAGTGCAGGTTGTTTGTCAGCGTTGCATGGGGCCAGTTGAGTATGATCTGGCGGTGGATTTAGCACTGGGCTTTGTTTATGACGAAGATCATGCTAAAAATCTTCCGAACAATTACGATCCTGTTGTCATGACCGATGGTGAAGTAATTTTGGCAGATATGGTCGAACAAGAAATCATACTTGCTTTGCCTATTGTCGCTTATCACGAAGAAAGTGGTTGCAACCCAACAACTCAAAAGTATGCCTCGTCTACCGATGACGCACCGGATGACGAAAAACCGAATCCATTTAGTGTATTAGCCCAATTAAAGGCTAAGAAAAGTTAGGAGCTCCAAAAATGGCAGTACAAAAAAGTAAAGTAACTCGTTCACGTCGCGGTCAGCGTCGTTCACACGATGCTTTGACTAGCGCAACTCTATCTGTAGAAAAGACAACGGGTGAAATTCACCGTCGTCACCACATTTCTGCAGACGGCTTTTACCGTGGCCGTCAAGTTATCGCCCCAAAAGGTGAGTAATTAAGACACCCATGATCAGGGTAGCTTTAGACGCTATGGGCGGGGACTTAGGTCCCCGCATTGCTTTTCAGGGAGCGGTCCAAATTCTGGACAACAACCCTGATGTAGCAATTACTCTGTTTTATACCCCCAATGCTGGGCTTGATTTGCCTGCGCCCCACGAAAGACTTTCTTTGGTAGCTTGTGATGATGTCATATTGCCTGATGAAGAGATTCGTTTGTCCTTATTTCGTCGTCAACAAACTTCCATATATCAGGCTATTCACAGTTTATTTGTACAACAATCTGATGTTGTCGTTACCTTAGGTAATACTGGCGTGATGGTGGCCTTAGCACGTCATATTCTTGGTTTGATTCGTCCAAAATTGTATCCTGCTTTAATGCGTGAAATCCAATCCAAACCCTTACGTTGTTTAGTGGATTTAGGGGCAAATGTTCATTGCCCCGCTTCAATGTTAGTGGGCTTTGCGCAACTGGGCGCAGCTTATGTAGAGGCTTTGAGTGATGAAGAACCAAAAGTAGGTTTATTGAACGTAGGGGTAGAAAGTTCGAAGGGCAGTGCGGTTATCAAAGAAGCTGATGGCCTTTTAATTGGCCAAGAGTGGCCCAATTATCAAGGCTATGCAGAAGGGAGTGAATTGTTTGAAGGCGAAAAAAACGTCATTGTTTGTGATGGCATGGTGGGTAATGCGGTGTTAAAAGCATCCGAAGGCTTATTGTCTTTTATTCAGAAAAAAATGACTAGCATCACACAAGCGTCTTCTGTTTTTGAGTCTTTTTACCAAACTGAGCGACGTCATGGGGCTTGCCTTGTGGGAGTGCGCGGCAATTTGGTAAAAGGTCATGGTCGCTCCGATGTGCCTGCAATGATTGGGGCGATTGAATATGGAATGGATATCGCGCGAGCCAATTTATCGCAGGTGATAGAGACGCATATTGTTAAAGAGGAAATAAAATGAGCACAACAACCGCCTTTGTTTTTCCAGGTCAGGGATCTCAGCAATTAGGGATGCTTGCTGACTTGGCTGAAAAACATGACATCATAAAGCAAACCTTTGCAGAAGCTTCTGAGGCTTTGGGCTACGATCTCTGGGATCTAGTGCAAAATGATGCAGAAGGATTGAGTCAAACAGATAAAACTCAGCCAGCATTATTAACGTCGAGTGTTGCCTTATGGCGTCTTTGGGAGCAGCAAGGCGGTGAAAAGCCGGCGTATGTTGCTGGTCACAGTTTAGGAGAATACTCTGCTTTAGTTTGTGCTGGCGTGATTGAATTTGCTGATGCTGTGAAGTTGGTGAAGTTACGCGGTGAGTATATGCAGCAAGCTGTACCAGCTGGTGAAGGTGCGATGGCGGCTATTATCGGCTTAGATGATGATAAGGTCGTTGCAGCGTGTGATGCTGCGCAAGGAATCGTCAGCGCGGTGAATTTTAACTCACCAGGTCAAGTGGTGATTGCAGGTCATGTGGCGGCGGTAGAGGCTGCCATGGAAAATGCTAAAGAAGCGGGTGCAAAGCGTGCTTTACCCCTTCCTGTTAGTGTACCATCTCACTGCGAATTGATGATTCCGGCAGGTGAAAGATTGGCCAAAGAATTGAACTCTATTGAGTTTAAAGTGCCGACTTGTATATTGGTACAAAACGTATCTGCGCAGGCTGTGTCCGATCCTGAGTTGATAAAGTCTAACTTGGTTGCTCAATTGAGTGAGCCTGTATTATGGACGCAATCGATTGCTTTGCTTGCTGATTTGGGTGTTACTGCCTCGCTAGAGTGTGGTCCCGGCAAAGTGTTAAGTGGTTTGAATAAGCGAATTGTAAAAGGCTTGGCAGCATCTTCTCTTGGAGATTTGGCAGGTTTTGAATCGGCATTAGCTAATTAGGTAAGGTGTGAGCCTTACTTTAGCTTTTGTTTTTTTGTTAATTGTTGGAGACAGGCATGAGTCTTGAAGGAAAAATTGCCCTAGTGACAGGAGCGACACGAGGTATAGGTAAAGCGATTGCAACGGCTTTAGTTGAGCAGGGTGCAACCGTTATTGGTACAGCGACCAGTGAGTCTGGCGCACAAAGTATCAGTGAATACCTAGGTGAAAATGGTAAAGGTTGGGTGTTGGATGTATCATCCAGCGAATCGGTTGACAGTGTTGTTAAAGAAGTAACCGCAGAGTTTGGTGCACCTACTATCTTGGTGAATAACGCTGGCATCACTCGTGATAACCTAATGATGCGTATGAAAGAAGATGAGTGGGATCAAGTGCTTAACACTAACCTAACTTCAGTATATCGTGTCACCAAGGCTTGCTTACGTGGTATGACCAAAGCCAAATTTGGTCGTGTCATCAGTATTAGTTCTGTCGTAGGTTCCATGGGCAATGGTGGCCAGACAAACTATTCGGCTGCCAAAGCGGGTCTAGAAGGTTTTAGTCGTTCACTAGCGGCAGAAATCGCCTCTCGTGGTATTACAGTGAATTGTGTTGCCCCAGGCTTTATTGAAACAGACATGACCAAGGTCTTGCCAGAAGATCACAAAGCCAAGTTGGTGGAAAAAGTGCCTTCAGCGCGTCTTGGTCAACCTGAAGAAATTGCGTCAGCTGTCGCATTTTTGGCGTCGCAAGGCGCTGCCTACATTACCGGTGAGACTTTGCATGTCAATGGTGGCATGTATATGTCATAATTTGAGTTGAATTTTATAATTAATTCAACGAAAATACGTCTCCGGTTCATGTTGAGAATCATGCCTTTTAGGCGATTGAATATTATAATATGCTCACAATGAGCTGTTAATGAGTAGAGTAGGAACTTCTAATGAGTAGCATTGAAGAACGCGTAAAAAAAATCGTTTGTGAACAACTAGGTGTTAAAGAGGAAGAGGTTGTCCCTTCAGCATCTTTTGTAGATGACCTAGGTGCAGATTCCCTAGATACGGTTGAGTTAGTTATGGCTCTTGAAGAGGAATTTGATACTGAGATTCCTGATGAAGAAGCTGAAAAAATCACTACCGTACAAGCAGCGAATGACTACATCAACGCTAACTTGTAATCGTTTGGTGAACTGAGTTTTCCGAAAAGCCGCTCGTAATTGCTACAGCGGCTTTTCTTATTAATAGCCATTTAAGTTGTGGTGGCGATTTTTGGAGGAATCATATGTCTCGTCGTCGGGTTGTAGTCACAGGAATGGGAATGGTGACACCCCTTGGCAATAATGTAAAAGACACGTGGGATAACATTTTGGAAGGCAAAAGTGGTGTCAGTGAGATCACTTCTTTTGAGTCGAGCCAATTTTCCACGAGATTTGCGGCGCAAGTGACTGACTTTGATGCAACTCAGTATATGAGTGTCAAAGAAGCTCGCAAAATGGATATTTTCATTCAATATGGTATTGCAGCGGCTGTACAAGCTTTAGAAGATGCGGATATTCGTGAAGAAACCGTAGATTTGGCTCGTGTTGGTTGTGCTATTGGTTCAGGTATTGGTGGCTTACCAATGATTGAAAAGAACCTAGAGTTATTGAATGAGTCTGGGCCAAAACGTATATCGCCTTTCTTTGTCCCAGGCGCGATTATTAATATGATTTCTGGTCATGTAGCCATTCGCTTTGGCTTTAAAGGACCTAATATTTCCATTGTTACGGCTTGTACCACAGGTACTCATAATATTGGTATGGCGAGTAGGATGATTGCTTACGGTGATGCGGATGTAATGATAGCGGGTGGTGCTGAAATGGCGATTACACCACTTGGGATTGGTGGTTTTGGAGCCGCAAGAGCGTTATCAACCCGTAATGATGATCCGAAAACGGCAAGTCGCCCGTGGGACAAAGACCGTGATGGTTTTGTGATGGGGGATGGTTCAGGTATTTTGGTATTAGAAGAATATGATCATGCTGTTGCTCGTGGTGCGACCATCTATGCTGAATTAGCAGGTTTTGGCATGAGTGATGATGCTCATCATATGACAGCGCCGTCAGAAGGTGGTAAAGGTGCTGCTGTGGCGATGAGTTCTGCATTGAAGGATGCCGGGATTTCACCAATAGAAATTGATTATATTAATGCCCATGGTACTTCGACGCCTGCCGGTGATTTGGCGGAAACTCAAGCTGTTAAAGCGGTTATGGGTGAGGATGCTTCTGATGTGGCAATTAGCTCAACAAAATCCATGATAGGTCATCTTCTGGGGGCCTCAGGAGCCGTTGAGTCAATTTTCTCTATCTTAGCGATACGCGACCAAGTCGCCCCGCCAACCATTAACCTTGAAGAAGTGGGTGAAGGTTGTGATTTAAATTATGTGCCATTTACCCCGCAGAAGCGCAAAATTGATGTGGTATTAAATAACTCATTTGGTTTCGGTGGAACGAACGGCACATTGGTGTTTAAAAAGGTGTAGTTTCTGGGGCGATCTGTGTCGCCCAAGAAATTAGCGTTTGCAGAATATAAAGTTTCTCTTTATCTGCAGTGTTACTTTATGGCAGCAATCAGTGTAACTGCTTGGTATGAGAACGAAATTTACTGATTTCATCGTGCATATCGTAAGCAATTTGTTGATTGTCTAATTCATAGAGTTGGTCTTCCAATTGTTGATAAAAGGCGATTTCTTCATCACCTAGATAATGCAGGCATTCACCACCAATAAACCAGAGTAATTCCCGTTTGATTAATGGGACTAGATTTGGGTAGCAGCGAATAAAACGCGCAAGAATTTCTTGAGCATTGAAACTGTAATCCGCTTCGTTATTTTCGATCTGCTGGCTAAGAAGATCCCATTTCTGAAGAAAATCCATTTCTTCTTCTGCTAAATCCGCAGTGTTAAATGGATCGTGCTCAGCGAATCGCTGACGTAGATCTGCAAAAGCGTTAAGAATGTATTGTGTGCGTGATTCCACGTAAAACCCTATTAAATAAGTAACGATTGAGTCGGCCAGTGCCGTACGAGAAACCTAATTATGACATATGCGATCGAAATTAGTGACCTCAAAAAACGCTATGAAAGCGGATTTGAAGCATTAAAAGGGGTGAATTTAACGGTTGAGAAAGGCGATTTCTTTGCCTTATTGGGACCAAATGGTGCAGGGAAATCGACTACCATTGGCATTCTATGTTCATTGGTTAACAAGTCGTCTGGTAAGGTGTCTATCTTTGGGCAAGATATAGATCAAGATTTTGCGAAGGCGAAGCAATACTTGGGTGTGGTGCCACAAGAGTTCAATTTTAATGTCTTTGAAACGGTTTTTAACGTTGTCGTTACTCAGGCTGGTTTCTATGGGATTGATCGCGACGTCGCAGCCGAGCGAGCTGAAAAATATCTCAAAGAGTTGGATCTATGGGACAAAAAAGACGTTCAGTCGCGTATGTTATCGGGGGGCATGAAGCGGCGCTTGATGATTGCACGGGCTCTGATTCATGAACCAGAAGTACTGATTTTAGACGAGCCAACCGCTGGTGTAGACATTGAATTACGTCGTTCCATGTGGGAATTCATCAAGGGATTAAATGCGCGTGGTACGACCATCATACTAACCACCCATTATTTAGAAGAAGCAGAGCAGTTGTGTCGAAATATAGCCATTATCAATGCGGGTGAAATTGTTGAAAACACCAGTGTAAAAGCGCTACTTAAAACCCTGAATCAAGAAACTTTTATTTTGGATCTGGATAGACCATTACCAACCGATTGGTCAGTAGAAGATTATAGTGTCACAATCGGTGTAGATGGTTCTAGCTTGGAAGTTGAGATTATCAAAGGGCAATCGATCAACCATATCTTCAGTGCGCTGGATAAAGTATCGGTAAATGTAGTGAGTATGCGCAATAAGTCAAATCGACTTGAAGAATTGTTTGTAAAATTAATTAAAGGCTAGAGTATGAAAAATTCTGAAATCTGGATTGCGTTTTATACTATCTTAGCCCGTGAGATTCGTCGCTTTACACGAATTTGGGCACAAACTTTATTACCACCTGCCATTACTATGACCTTGTATTTCGCTATTTTTGGTAACCTAATTGGTGATCGAATTGGTGAAATGGGTGGCTTTAGTTACATGCAATACATAGTGCCTGGTTTAATCATGATGTCGGTGATTACCAATTCTTATTCTAACGTATCATCGTCTTTTTTTTCGGCTAAGTTTCAGCACAGTATTCAAGAGTTGTTAGTCTCACCAACACCTAATTGGGTGATTTTGTTGGGTTACGTGCTGGGCGGTGTCGCGCGCGGATTGAGCGTAGGTTTTATTGTTACCTTACTGTCATTGTTTTTTACTCATCTGGCATTAGAAAACTTGTTTCTGACCATTCTTGTGGTGTTTCTAACAGCTGTGATGTTTTCCTTAGGTGGTTTTGTGAATGCCATTTATGCACGTAATTTTGATGATGTGTCAATCGTACCGACTTTCATATTAACGCCTTTGACTTATTTAGGTGGGGTCTTTTATTCGATTGATTTGCTGTCGAATTTTTGGCAATCGATTTCATTACTCAATCCTGTGTTATATATGGTGAATGCATTTCGATATGGCATTCTTGGTGTTTCTGACATTAATATTTACTGGGCATTGGTCATGGTCAGTGTGTTTATTGTGGTTTTGTTTTGTTACGGATTGCACTTGTTAAATAAAGGCAAGGGCATTAGAAATTGAGGTAAGATATGGGCTTTTTACCCTTAGGTCAGCAAACAGAGTATGTTTCTGAGTACGATGCAGGGTTGCTTTATCCCATTGCACGAGTGGATAAGTGGTCAGACATGGGAATTGCTTCTGAGCGTTTGCCTTTTTACGGTGAAGATGTGTGGAATGCTTATGAAGTGTCTTGGTTGGACTCGAAGGGCAAACCGATCGTTATGATTGCAGAATTCCGGTTGCCTTGTGATTCTCCTAATATTATTGAGTCTAAGTCGTTTAAATTATATTTAAATTCACTTAATCAAATGCGTTACGAGTCCAGCGAACAGGTCCAAGCTATTCTGGAAAAAGATCTATCCGCTGCTGCTGGAGCTAAGGTTTCCGTGGTGTTGCGTGACCTTGATGCTATGCAATCTTTGGTGATTTTGACGCCGGATTATTGTATAGATCATTTGGATGTGGATATTGTTGACTACCACCCAAATAGTGAATTACTTGCTACTGATCCAAGCATAGGTCAGGTGGAAGAACGTTTGGTTAGTCACTTATTAAAATCCAACTGCCCGGTGACCAATCAGCCAGATTGGGGGTCAGTATTTATTGATTATTACGGACCAAAAATTCAACATGAATCCTTGCTTAAGTACATAGTGTCATTTCGAGAGCATACGGATTTTCATGAGCAGTGTGTTGAACGCATCTTTATTGACATCATGCGTCAGTGCCAACCAGAGTTTCTCACTGTCTATGCGCGTTATGTTCGCCGTGGTGGTTTGGACATCAATCCGTACCGCACTTCGCAAGAAGGTTTGGTGTTAGGGAACGATAGACTGAGTAGGCAGTAAATCAAATGTTATGAAAAACCGCACTAAGTTGCGGTTTTTTTATTTTATTACCTTGCTTAGATATCTTATGTCGCCTGTAAAGCTAGCCAACCGAGTAACCCACTTATAATCAATGAAATGGGCAGAGACAGTAGAATCATCAACGCCATTTCTTCTTTTGGCCCCTTATATTTTGTAACCAATATATGGCTGATTACGGCCACAGGCATGGTGTTTAGTATGATGAGTACCATTTTTTCAAGTGGTGTTAAAGGCAATAAACAAGCAATGGCAAAAGCGACCAAGCAGCCCATCACTGGGCGATAAAACGAATAAAGAACGGCACTTTTAAGTTTGCCTTTGTCTTTGATCGTCAATTTGCTTAATGAATAGCCGAGTAATAACAGCATCATGGGTAACGTCATTTGGCTTATTATAGATAAGGTTTTCATGATGGCATCTGGTAGTTGGGTAGGCAGAGAAAGAATAATGACGCCAATTAGCAAGGCAATAATAGGCCCATTTTTCAGTAGTTGTTTCGGGTGATATTGACCTGACATGATGCCCACACCAAGACTAAAGTGACTAATTTGAACGACAGATGATACGACAACGGCAATGGCCAGTCCTGCCTCACCAAATAAAGCATAAATAATAGGAATACCGAGATTGCCTGCATTGGGATTGACCAAAGGAGATAGGTAAAAACGGATGGATTGACCTGTGATCTTCAGAAGCGCTAGAGTGATAAACGACATGCAGGCTAATATCAGCATGCTTGCCAAGATGATTTTTGTCATGGAATAGATTTCCATATCCATTGACAAAACTGAGCTTAACAATAGAGCTGGCATACCGACATTGGATACTAAACTGCCGATTTGAGGGGCATCTAAATAATCGGTTCATTTCCCTAAAATAAACCCTAAACCAGCGATAAGAAGAATGGGAGTTAATGCAAGGGAAATCGAGGAAAGCATAAATGCCTCTTAACTAAATGATTAAAATCAAAAAATAAGGATAACAGATGAAATCGAGAATACTAGGTAAGACAGGTTGGTCAATTTCTGAGATGGGATTAGGGTGTTGGCAGTTGGGTAACGACTTTGGCCCCATTGAAGATAAACAGGCCCTAGCAGTATTGGATTCCGCCAAGGAACAAGGTATTAGTTTTTTTGATACGGCAGATGTCTATGGGGCAGGACTCAGTGAAGAGCGAATTGGTCATTGGTTAAAGCGGAGCAGTTGGCAGCCTAAAATCGCCACGAAAGTGGGTCGCAATGGGGAATTATACCCAGATGGTTATACTAAGACTAAGATGAAGCAGAGCCTTCAGTCGTCTGCCAAGCGCCTTGGTGTGGATCGGCTAGACTTGGCTCAATTACATTGTGTTCCGCGTGATGTGTTGTTTGCTGGTGATGTACTGGCTTGGATGGAAGACTTTCAACAGGAAGGTCTGATTGAGCACTTTGGTGCCAGTGTGGAAATGATTGATGAGGCGGTATTCTGTTGCCAACAGGATCAACTTGCCACACTGCAAATTTTGTTCAATGTGTTTCGACAGGACGCGGTCGATCAATTGTTCCCATTGGTTGCAGAGAAAAACATAGGTGTCATTGTGCGCTTGCCTTTGGCTAGCGGTTTGCTAACAGGAAAGATGTTTAAGGGCTATCAATTTGATACAAGCGACCATCGACACTACAACAAAGACGGTGCGGCTTTTCATGTGGGTGAAACCTTTAATGGTATTCCATTTGAGACAGGCATTGATTTAGTGGAGCGAGTCAGTCAGTTGCTGTCTGACGAGCAGAATATATTGGATGTGGCTTTAAGGTGGATTTTGGATCAGCCTCAGGTGTCGACCATTATTGCTGGAGCGAGTCGTGCCGATCAGGTGGTGCGAAATGCTAAGGCCAGCGATCTTGCACCCTTATCGACAGAGTTGCACCATACATTAAACGCTTTTTATCTAGAAAGTGTGAGACAGAAAATTCGCGGCGGCATTTGATTTGTTATAAGAGTTTCAGGCAAGCTGAAAAACTTGCCCCTGATGACTCAGGGGCAGGCGTATTAATTTAGAATTTGCTCGGCGTGCGCTTTGGTTTTTACCTTGGCAATGATGTCAGCAATTTTGCCCTCTTCATCAATGATGAACGTGGTGCGTACCGTTCCCATGTATTCCTTGCCCATGAACTTTTTCAGTTGCCATGTGCCATACAATTCGTGCACTTCCTTTTCAGTGTCTGCAATCAAAGGGAAGGGCAGTTGGTATTTCTCAATGAAGTTTTGGTGTTTTTTCTCTGTGTCAGGACTGATTCCTAATACAACATAACCTTGATCTAACAAGGCTTGATAGTTATCGCGTAAGTCACAAGCTTGGGCGGTGCAGCCTGGCGTGTTGTCTTTCGGGTAAAAATACAGCACCACCTTTTTACCTTTGAACTGACTAAGGGTAATGGTGTCGCCATTTTGGTCTTTGGAACTGAAATCTGGGGCAATTTGTCCTACTTCAATAGTCATAGTATTTCTCTCGAATGAATCAGATGAAAAAAGCAAGCTTAACAAGAGCTTTGCAAAAAATCTCTGCTATGTACAAATATGTCAAAATTACACAGGCTTTACTCTTGTCAATTATTGTTTATAAACAGCCTGAGCGTTACTATAGGCGCGCTTATAATTTTAACGGAGACTCAAAATGATCACGGGTAGTTTAGTTGCGCTTATTACTCCCATGCTGGCGGATGGCGCTGTAGACACTGAGAAGTTGGATGATCTAATCGAGTTTCATATTAACGAAGGAACTCACGGTATTGTGGCCGTTGGGACCACAGGGGAAGCTTCTACTTTAACCCATGAAGAACATGCGAATGTGATTCGACAAGTGGTTGAAAAAGTAGATGGTCGCGTACATGTTATTGCGGGTACCGGAGCGAATTCGACCCATGAAGCCATTGATTTAACTCGTAGTGCGAAAGAAGCCGGTGCAGATGCGTGTTTATTAGTCACGCCTTATTACAATAAACCCACACAAGAAGGCTTGTATCAGCATTTCAAAATGGTTGCACAAGCCGTTGATATTCCACAAATTCTTTATAATGTTCCGGGGCGTACTGGCTGCGATATGCAAAACGACACAGTGGTTCGTTTGTCGAGTATAGATAATATTGTTGGTATCAAAGATGCGACAGGGGATCTAGAGCGCGGTCAAGCTTTGCTGGAAATGGTGTCGACTGATTTTGCTGTGTATTCCGGAGATGATCCAACCGCTGTTTCCTTGATGTTATTGGGCGGCAAAGGCAATATTTCAGTTACTGCGAACGTGGCTCCCAAAATGGTAGCACAAGCTGCTGAATTTGCTATTGCAGGTCAGGCAGATAAAGCACATGCCCTCGATTCTTCAATTTCTTCATTACATAAGAATTTATTTCTTGAGTCCAATCCTATCCCAGTGAAATGGGCGGTAAGTCAATTAGGATTGTGCCAAGAAGGGATTCGTTTACCATTAACGCCGCTTGCGGAGCAGTATCATGCTGCTGTGCGACAGGCTATGGTCGAAGCAGGAGTATTATTAGTATGATGAAGGCAATGGTGAAATTGCTTGGTGTGACAAGCGTTGCAATGAGCTTGTCTGCTTGTAGCACCTTTTTTCCTGACCACTCGAATGACTATCAACAGGAAGTAGGTGTTCATAGCAAGTTAAAAGTGCCGGAAGGATCAATCAAGTCTCAAGACGCGTTAGTGATTCCAAACGAACATGAGATTGCTAATTTAGACAATCCACAGCCATTTGTAACGCCTCGAGCGCCATTTGTTTATTATCCCATGGAAATAATAGGCTTTGCTGAAATGGATGATTCCGTGCAGTACAGTCTTAACACCTCTGCAGCGGAAGCGAAGAAGGTTGTTGGGGATTTCTTAACCTCCATCCATGGTGCAGGCCAGTCTATTGAAACGCAAACAGATGATCAAATTGTTTCCATTGCATTTGATTTTCATCCACAAGGCTGGTGGGCATCTTTGTGGAGCGACATCACACGTTTGTACCCTTCAAAGATGGTATTTGCCTTTTCCTTCGAGCAACAAGATGATGTTACTTTGGTGAAACTGCAATACCGTGAAGTCAATCAAGATCCTGCTAAGTCAACAGAGTGGGCATCGCCAATGATGCAATCTGACGCTGAGTCGATTGCTGTTCGACTTTGGGGAACCTTTGGTCTCCAGCTGAATCAGTCTTCTGCCTATTTATCTAATACTAAAGATGTGACTGCAGCATTTCCTGTCTGGGTTGATCATCAAGGAATGTATGCTATTTATCTAGGCAAGGATCTTTCTGATAATGAGTTTGAGACAAAACTCAATGCAGCTGGTATCTACTTAATGCCAGGTGATGACAAGTTGTTGGCCCCCGTACCAGCTGATAAAGTGGCTCGAGTCGGTGACATTATTGACTTCACTTTGCCGATAGGAGCTGATGGGCAAGAGCAAAAATTATTCAATGTTTATCGTCGTGATTTAGATGATGTCAGTTGGCAGGAAAGGGAGTATCCGTATCAAATAAGCCATCAAAAAGCCGGTGACTTTTTGGTAGTGGATGTTTCTGCGATGGACAATCCAGAAATCGCATCTTTTAGAATCGCGCAACGATTCATACCCTAAATAAGATTAACCCCTCGTAACTAAAACCGGAGACTCTCCAATGGAAAAACGACAAGAGCTGTATGCAGGTAAGGCAAAATCTGTATTTCGTACAGATGATCCTGACAAGATGGTTCTCGTATTTCGTGATGATACCTCAGCATTTGATGGCAAAAAGATGGAGCAGCTTGATCGCAAAGGCATGGTCAACAATAAGTTCAATGCCTTTATTATGACCAAACTTCAACAAGCTGGCATTCCAACGCATTTTGAAACATTACTTAGCGATACGGAGTCTTTGGTAAAATGCTTGGATATGATGCCGGTAGAGTGTGTGGTACGTAATGTAGCAGCAGGTAGCTTGTGTCGTCGTTTGGGAGTGGAAGAGGGCGCCACTTTGACGCCTCCAACATTCGAACTTTTCTTGAAAAACGACGCTCTAGGCGACCCTATGATCAATGAGTCCCATGTTGAAGCATTTGGTTGGGCGAAAGCAGAGCATTTGGCAAAGGCCAAAGAGCTAACTTACCAAGTAAACACAGTGTTAAAAGATTTGTTTGCTAAAGGTGGCATGATTCTAGTGGATTACAAACTGGAATTTGGCCTATACAAAGGTGAAGTGGTATTGGGTGATGAGTTTTCTCCAGATGGTTGCCGTCTATGGGATGCTGAAACCAAAGAAAAACTCGATAAAGATCGTTTCCGTCAAGGTTTGGGTAACGTAATCGAATCATACGAAAGCATTGGACGTCGTATTGGTATCGATTTTGACGCTTAAACGTCTTGGCAGTGTTTGTAAATGGAGGTGAAAACCTCCATTTTGCCATGTAAGGATATACTTTGATTAACTTCCTTCCAGTTATTATTGGTTTGCGCTACGCCAGAGCAAAGCGTTCTAACCATTTCATTTCTTTTATTAGCTTTTCTTCTATTGCAGGCTTGGCGCTGGGCGTTATGGTACTGATTACCGTATTGTCTGTTATGAATGGTTTTGATCGTGAATTGCGTGAACGAATTTTAGGCATGGTTCCCCATGCCACATTATGGGGAAATCCTTTGCTAGAGGATTGGCGGGAAACAGCAAAGTTAGTCGAAAAAATGCCCGATGTGATCGCGGTAGCGCCTCATATTCAAGCACAAGTTATGTTTCAGTCAGGTGAGAGCGTCCACGGTGCCATACTCAATGGTATCAATCCTGACATGGAAAAAAAGGTATCCATTATTGACGATAATATGGCGTCTGGTTCGCTGGATGCTTTGAATGATCAGAGTTTTGGTATCGTGTTAGGGGCGCAATTGGCTCGCCAACTGCGCGTCAACATTGGTGATAAAGTGACTGCCATTTTACCCAAAGCGTCTGTTTCTATTGCAGGTATTGCTCCTGTCCTTAAGCGTTTTACCTTAGTCGGAACCTTTGAAGTGGGTGCTGAGCTGGACAGTAGCCTTGCTTATATCAATATCAAAGATGCGGCAAAACTTAAACGTTATGCGCCAGACAGTGTAGAAGCCTTGCGTATATCCTTTGATGATTTATTTGTTGCGCCTAAAGAGATTTGGGACATTGCGCGTGCTGTACCGGGGCAAAATCGCGTTAGCGATTGGACACGAACGCATGGAAATTTATTCCAAGCCATTCAAATGGAAAAGACCATGATAGGTCTTTTGTTATTATTAATTGTCGCGGTAGCGGCATTCAATATAGTGTCCACATTGGTCATGGTCGTGACGGATAAGCGTAACGACATTGCGATTTTGCGCACCATGGGCCTGACGTCAGTTCAGGTAATGTGGGTCTTCATAGTGCAAGGTATTTTTATTGGTATGTTAGGTACCTTGATTGGCGTTTTTTTAGGGGTAAGTTTGGCTCTTAATGTCAGTGATATGATTGCAGGTATTCAACATTTATTGGGTGTGCAGTTTCTTAATGCTGATGTGTATTTTATTAATTATTTGCCTTCACAATTGGAATGGTCTGATGTGGAATTGATTGTTACCAGTGCCTTTATTATGACGGTGGCAGCGACGATTTATCCTGCATGGCGAGCATCGAAAGTAGAGCCAGCGGAGGCATTACGTTATGAATGAGTTGGTTCTAGAATGTCAGGCGTTATCCAAGCAATATCAAGATGGTAAACAAACTGTTGAGGTGTTCAAAGGTATCAATTTTTCCCTAAATAAAGGCCAAGCTTGTGCCATTGTTGGGGCATCAGGATCAGGCAAAACAACCCTTCTTAACCTGCTGGCAGGTTTGGATTTGGCGACGTCAGGTGAAGTAAAGCTCGCGCAGATTTCTTGGTCCAGTTTGAGTGATGCAAAGCGAGCTAAAGTGCGCAATCAGCAGATGGGATTTGTTTATCAATTCCATCATTTGTTACCAGAATTTACGGCTTTGGAAAACGTTTTAATGCCTATGTGGATTGCGGGTATCAATAAATTTGATGCGAAACAACGTGGTGTTGAGTTACTTAACCAAGTTGGCTTAGCCGAGCGTTTAGATCATAAACCATCGCAACTGTCTGGTGGTGAGCGACAACGGGTTGCCATTGCACGAGCGTTAGCCAATCGACCAGCTTGTGTGTTGATGGATGAGCCTACAGGCAACTTAGACGAATCGACCTCGTTGGAAGTACAGAATCTAATTAATGAGCTTAAAGTGAAATACCAGATGGCTTTTTTAATTGTCACTCATGATGAAAAGATGCTGGGCTGGATGGATTCTGCGTATCGACTATCGCAAGGTGAGTTGACCTCACTGAAATAAAGCTAGCTAGGGATAGGGGGCGGTGAAGAGAGGGATGTGGAATTGCTACTGATTGGTAAAAAGCGATCAGTCGTTGTCACTTCAAGATGGCATTTAACTCAGACAGATTGTTATTTTTCTATTTGTTTCTCAATTTGCGTTCCTGCCAGCGCTTAATCACATGCAAACGCCATAAGACAGTAATTGTCACATAACTAATGGCTCCGATAACCAATCCAGATACAATGGATCCGGTATAAAGTGGTAACCAGATATGCTCAAGTTTATTCCAGATCCACTCCACTGACAGTTGGAAATTTTTGCCGCTTTCAATGCCGAGGATCATACTGCCTACTTTGTAATTGAAGTAGAACACAAAAGGCATAGTGATTGGATTAGTAATCCATACTAGGGCAATGGACAAGGGAATATTGGCACGCAATGGGATGGAAAACATGGCGGCGGCTAGCATTTGAAAGGGCATTGGGATAAAGGCCCAAAACAGACCATTAAAAAATGCTCTTGCGACAGAACGACGATTAAGATGCCATAAATTTGCCTCATAAATCTGTGATCCAAGAAGAGCTAAAGCTTTGTTCTCTTTTAGCTTTTCTGGATTCGGGATGTACTTCTTTAGATAATTCTTAGGCATAATTAAATAACAGTCATTTAGCCGTCATAAGACAGGGAGGTCTTATGTTACTTACTAGTTTGTCTAGTATGATTGGCGCCATTTTGGTGCCGAATTCGTATTTGTGGCTGTATTTTACGCATATCACTTTAGTCTGTCTCTATCTAATACGAACAAAGCGTGTATTAGTTTTGTTTTTCACGCTAATTTCATTATTTGCTGTGTGGTTTTCTGAAACGCAAGCCGAACTAAAGGTGACATTAAGTGAACAAGATCGATATTTCATTAATCTTCATCAACAAACTTTACTCATATTAACAACTGACCATAGCTTGCATGGTCAAGAATTGACCCACTCTGCTGCTGTTCGCTTGCACTTTCCTCAAATGTTAGGAGACAGTAAGAGTCGAGAGAAACAGTCTACGGCCAAGTTACCAAAAGACGACTTGTTATTTAATGATGTTAACTTGATTTATAGTACGCACATCCCTAACCATTATCACGAAGTCAGTCTCATGCGTTATGCCTTGGCGGATCGCTATGGTGCTTGGTGGTTAAAGCAACTTTATATTGAACGACAAACTGCTCTATTAGATTTGGCGGTTATTGAAAACATAGACCTGCCTTTTTCCTTGCGTCGCAGCCTGATGGAAAGGCTAGATAAGCCATTACAAGAGTTTGCTTCTTGGCGATTCTCTAAAGCATTGCTGTTTGGCCAAGATGAAGATTGGAGCCAGCGAGACTTGTGGGTAGTGAGAACCTTAGGGTTGGCGCATTTATTTGTCGTGTCAGGGTTACACGCAGGTTTTATGTTTCTCATTGGTTTAATGATCGCTAAAGCCTTATGGTGGTTTTTGCCCGCCAGATGGTTATTAAGGGGCCTAACTAGGCATCATGTTGAACTGCTTTGTATTGTCCCTTTATTGATCTTATACGGTTATTTGACACAATGGGGAGAGCCCGTCGTTCGTGCCAGCATAATGTTAACTTTGTATTTAATGTGTCGATGCTTGCAAATGCGCTGCTCAGCATTGCAGATTCTTGCCCTGACATTATGGATGGTGCTGCTGATCAATCCGAGACAAATTTTAAGTCCTGGTTTATGGCTTTCGTTCAGCATGGTGTATTTGTTAATCGGTTTTTATTCTATCGCAAGGTTCAAATGGCGCCGTTTACTAGCCAGTCAACTGATGCTCAGTACCGCCTCCATGGTATTGATTTTGGGTTGGCAAGAAGCCATCTCTGTTGCGTCCATTGCTATCAATCTTGTATTGATACCTTTTGCAGCCATGGTTTGGTTTCCGTTGGGGTTGTTGGCATCAATAGAAGTTTTATTGTTATCCAATGATTGGCTCTATGTTGTTTTGGAACGGATGCTGAAGCCTTTATGGGGCTTGTTAGAGCGCTTGGCGTTTGAGTTTCCTTTACTTTTCTTTGTCACATCATACACTTTTGTCACACAGTGGCTTTTGCTATTGACCTTGATGTTTTGGGTTTTCCAATCACCATTACGTCGAGGTTGGTTGGCCTTAGTCTGTATTTGGTGTGTTTTGTTTTATGATGAAATTGGTTGGCAAAATACAGCCGATGTACAAATCGCTCATAGTGATGGTGGTTGGTTTATTGAAAGAGCCGATGAAAGGCTTGCGTTGAAATGGTTGGACGAGTCACAACGTCAGTTATTTTTAGGTGATAATCAGATCACCAAGGATAATACCTTATTATTGGTGGCTGAAAACGATCAAAGTTATTCTGCTAAGCATCTTTTAGCGCTTGATGTCGATTGGTTAATTGTGCCGACCGAGCGGGTTTCAGATCAGCAAGATTTATGGACAGGATTATCAATAAATTGGTTGGATATTGATCAAAATGAGAGCCTCTTCTTGTATTTTGAAGAGACCAGGTTGCGTGTTAAGCACAGTCGATGTCAATATGCATTTTTTCTCTTTAAATCTGACACTTGCATGCGTGCAGAAAAGTTAGAGAGTATGTTAAATTAGCGACAAACCTAATATGGAGAGAGACCTTGTTAAGCTTTATTCAATCTGGTGGTTTTTTTATGTGGCCACTGCTTGCGTGTTCGATTTTAACCCTGGCTATTATCCTCGAACGATTTTGGACATTACGCAAAAACAGTGTCGCTCCAAAAGGCTTATTAACCGATGTTATGATGCGTCTACGAGACGATAAAATGACGTTGGAATATATTCGCAGTATGCAATCCAAAACGGGGTTGGCGTCAATTTTTGCTGCGGGTCTAGTTGCTTCTAAACACGGTCGCAGTGCTATGAAAGAAAGTGTTCAAGAAGCTGCCAGTCATGTTATCCACGAACTTGAGCGTTTTATGAATACCTTGGGAACCATAGCCGCAATTTCCCCTTTGCTTGGTCTACTGGGTACTGTTGTGGGTATGATCAAGGTCTTCTCTGTGTTAATGGAAAATGGTGCTGGTAATACAGCGTTATTGGCGGGTGGTATTTCAGAAGCCTTGCTGACCACCGCCGCTGGTTTGGGAGTGGCCATTCCTGCTTTGATCTTTCATCGTTTTTTTGCTCGTCGCATCGATGAATTGGTGGTCACAATGGAGCAGCAAGCGACCAAATTAGTCGATGCTTTACACGGTGATCGTGAAAAATCAGGAGTGGCACAGTGAAATTTCGCCGTCAAAAAATAGACGACGTACAAATCAATCTAACGCCATTAATTGACGTAGTTTTTTTGTTGTTGATTTTCTTCATGGTCAGCACCACCTTCAATCAAAGCACTGAGCTTACGATTGATTTGCCAACGGCTACTGCGGATGCTCCCGCCAGTGATAGAGACAAAACGGTTGAACTGGTGATTACTGCTGACGGTCAATATGTGATTAATGGCCAAACTCTTATCAATGAAAATGTTGCCACTTTAGTGCAAGGTTTAGAAGAGATCACTCAAGGAGATAATACTCGTCCCTTGATCATTACCGCCGATGCCAATTCGTCCTATGAAATGGTCATGCGCGTGTATGATGCAGCGGCTAAACTCGGCATTACTAAATTGGCTCACACAGCACAGAAAGAGACCAATCAGTGAGTTTAGAAAGTTGTTTTACTAAGTCTTGGTATCGTCGTTTAGGTTGGACACAAGTTTTCCGACCTCTACAACCCTTGGTGAGACACATTGTTAAAAAGAAAAGACAGGATTTTCTCGCGCATAAAAATGATCAATACCGTGCGCCTGTGCCTGTTGTGGTTGTGGGCAACATCAGTGTGGGGGGAACAGGAAAATCTCCAATGGTCATTGCACTAAGCCAATGGCTGACCTCACAAGGGTATCGGGTTGGCCTGATTTCACGTGGTCACGGTGTGCAACTTAACACCCCAGTCCTTGTGACTTCTGCAAGCTTGGCCAGTGAAGTGGGTGATGAACCTGTTATGCTGGTACAAAGAACGGGTTGCCCTATGGCTGTGTTTGCAGAGCGTAAACTTGCTATTGAGACCTTGTTGACGAACCATGATATTGACATCATCATCAGTGATGATGGGATGCAGCACTACGCTATGGCGCGAGATATAGAAATTGCTATGGTCGATGCACAAAGAGGTTTAGGCAATGGTCAGCTTTTGCCAGTAGGGCCTTTGCGGGAACCAAGTTCGCGTTTAGAGACGGTAGATTTCGTGGTAAGCATTACGGAGCAATTAACCCCTGCTTTGCAGCAATTGGCCTTGTCTATCCATTATTTTTCTTTGAGTAGCTCGACTTTATCTTCTTTAGATGGGCTGCGTAGTGTAAGCTGCCAGCAAGCCTTTATGGAAACTCAAGATTGGCATGTGATGGCTGGGATAGGTAATCCGCAACGTTTTGAACATACCTTGTTATCGTTAGGCCTGCCAGCCGAAGGATACACGCATCATTGGTTCTCGGATCATCATGTTTTTACCGCTAAGGATATTGTCAGAGATCGAGCAGTCATTATGACAGAAAAAGATGCTGTGAAATGTCGCCATTTGGAGATAGACAATCAAGCCGTGTGGTATTTACCTGTCACACTGAATTTATCTGAAGCCTTTAGACAGGCTTTTTTAGCTAAGTTAAATGATATTAAAGATTAAATCGCATTAAAGAAGACATGTTATGAATAAATCTCTACTTGATATCTTGGTTTGCCCCATTACCAAATCCAGTCTAACCCTTAGCAAAGAGGGCACTGAGCTTATTAGTAAAATGGGCGGGGTTGCTTACCCAATTCGTGACGGTATTCCTGTTTTATTGGAAACGGAAGCTCGTACCCTAACAGCAGATGAACGTTTGGATTCGGGCAGCAAAAAATGAACGAGACTCGAGTGTTAACCGTTTGTCTGGGTAACATTTGTCGTTCACCTGCGGCACAAGGGATTTTGGCATCAGAAGCGGCGAAAAGAGGCATGAATTTAACACTGGATTCAGCGGGGACAGCGGCCTACCATATTGGGAAATCGCCTGACACACGTTCTATTGCAGCGTTAAAACAAATTGGTATTGATATTACTGATCAAAGAGCACGACAAGTGTCTGAATCTGACTTTGATGAGTTTGATTGGATACTGGCAATGGACCGAGACAATCTGCGCAAATTGGAGAAGATCAAACCTGCCAAGTGTCGTGCTAAAGTGGTCATGTTTGGTGAATTTACTGAAGATCAAGCCTATGGAGAAGTAGACGATCCGTATTATGGTGGTGAGCAAGGTTTCATCATCATGCGCCAGCATTTAATGGACATCAGTCAGGTATTTCTTGATCATCTCGCGACGCTTAACCAAACAGACTCATAACCAAGACAATGCAGCAAGCTAAGCCAATGCAAACTTCTCGTCCTTTACCTAACGCCATTTCTCATCAAGTCTCCCTTAAGGCATATAATACTTTTCGTTTCGATTATCAGGCCGAATTTTTTGCTGAAGTCCATAGCTTGGATGAATTAAAACCGCTGCTTAGTTGGGCACAACAAGAGCGGTTGTCAGTCACCATGCTGGGTGGTGGTAGTAATTTGTTGCTTCGCAGTGACATCAAGGGACTGGTCTTGATCAACTGCATCAAGGGTAAGCAAGTCATTGAAGGCAAATACAACCAGGTGCATTTGGTGTTGGGTGCAGGAGAAAATTGGCACCGTGTCGTCACTTATTCAGTAGAAAATAATTGGTTTGGCATTGAGAATCTAGCTTTGATACCTGGTACGGTTGGTGCGGCTCCGGTACAAAATATCGGTGCGTATGGCATCGAAATCAAAGATGTCTTAGCGCGAGTTCAAGTGATAGATCGACAGACATTAGATGTTTTTTGGATTAATGCTAAAGAATGTGGCTTTGCTTATCGAGACAGCCATTTCAAAGGCAAATGGAAAAAGCAATATTTCATCACAGGAGTGGAACTCAATTTAAAAAAACGCGGTGAACTTTGTTTATCCTATGGTGGATTGCACAGCCAGATTGAAGGTGAACCGAGTTTGCGAAAAGTATTCGATGCCGTATGTCGTGTTCGCGCCAGTAAGCTGCCAGATCCACAAGTCATTGCCAATGCAGGCAGTTTTTTTAAAAACCCAATCATCAGTGCCGAACAGCATACTAGGCTCAAACAAGCGTTTCCTGATTTAGTGTCTTTCCCTCATGGGGATGACTTTAAGTTGGCGGCGGGTTGGCTGATAGATCAGGCTGGCTTTAAAGGTAAAAGTCAGCAGGGCGTGGGGGTTTATGAAAAGCAAGCTTTAGTACTGGTAAACCATGAAGCGAATAAAGCAGAAGCCTTATTGACCCTTGAAGCAGAGATTCAAAGAGCGATTCAACACAAATATGGGATCTGTTTGGAAAGAGAACCTGTCTTGTTACCCGAGTGGTATACCAATCAAACGTCTGAGGAATCACAGAGTTGAAAATAGGCATCATGGACTCGGGAGCTGGTGGTTTAACCATAGTCAATGCCATTCAAAAAAAACAACCGCACTTGGATCTTTTGTATTTAGCGGACGATGCCTTTGCGCCTTATGGTGATAAGACAGATCAAGCATTACAGCAGCGTTTAATCGACATTGCTCAATTCTTTGAAAAGGAAGGGGTGCAAGCCATTGTGGTGGCGTGTAATACTGCTACCGTAGTAGGCATTGAGGTATTGCGTGCGCACACTCAATTGCCCGTGATTGGCGTTGAACCTGCAGTGAAACCCGCTTTTCGCCTTGGCAAAAAGCGCCATGTTGCTGTATTAGCGACACCTGTCACCGCGAATAGTCGTCGATTGAAAGATCTTATCCGTCTTTGGCAGGCGGACAGTAAAGTACAAATTGTGTCCAGTGCAAGCTTGGCGTTTGACATTGATGGCTGGCCTGAAACACAAGCGACTATTCAACATACGGTGGCGTCATTGTGTCAGCAAATGCTTAAAGATGAGGTAGACACATTGGTGCTTGCTTGTACCCATTACCCTTTGGTGCGGCATATGTTTGCAGAGTATTTGGGAGCGGATTGTGACATTATTGAACCAAGTGAAGGGGTTTCTTCACAATTAATAAGGCGCTTGGTAGCGGCTTATCCAGAGTTTATTGAGCCAGTGGGGGGATCAGAGCAAGGACAAATTACTTTATGCAGTAGCTTGTCTTTGGCAGGAGCGCAGCGTTTACGAACTTGGGTGAACCAACAAAGCAGGATAGAAGGCGAGCGCACAGTCAGTATATAAGAAAGATGTAAACACCTGTTTTGACTGGCTTAATCATCCATTAGAAAAGCTAAAATCTTATCTTTCTCCCACATGGCATCTTGATAACCTAACGCCATTAATGCTCGGCAGTATTGCGGTGTAAAAAGTAGATAACTGGCGGCTGAACTGACTTTTTCCGTTGTGGATCCGCCCACAGACTTTAATAGAACACGAATGTTTTTTGGCAAAGTGTACAAATAATGATGGGCTATTTCATTGAGTTCTTCTGAGGGTGAGATGATCAAGGTTTCTGTGGGAAGGTCTGAATATTTTTGTTTTTTGTCATCAGGCAGATCTCGTATTAATGCATTCATCAATTCCAGTTGATTGATGTCGTCTTCAAGATTGTCAATAAAAGCGCTGTTTAATAGCTGACCTAAGATCTGTGCCATACTGGGGGCGCTGTTGGCTAACGTATTTTTCTGTAATGCCCATTTACGCGGACTGCGATTACCACTTACCCCAACGATAAACAGCTTATTAGCCCCCAATTTTAATGCCGGATAAATAGCGGATTTTTGGCGGATGGCGCCATCCCCATAATAATGACTGGCAATTTTATGGGCTGGAAAAATCACCGGAATCGCACTGGATGCTAATAAATGCTCGACACCTAATTCCGCTCTCACCCCTTTACGACGATGCCCTTGCCAATTTTGCGGTATCTTATTACCTTGAAAAAAAGTGGTGGATTCGCCTGTACTGTAACTCATTGCCGTGACAGCTAAAGCCGAGACCAATTTGTTATCAATCGCCTGCTGAATGCGCGAAAAATCCAAGTGTTTGCTAAGCAATTCTCGTAACGGCTGATTGTCCATGATGGCCATGGAGGCAGAGTGATTGTGTAAATGAAACAAAGACAACAGAGTTTTGGTGACGGAAGTCGCTAAGGGCCAACGTCCTAGGGTGTAAATTTGCTCTGGGCTTAAATGGCGCCATACAAAAGCCAGTGTGGAAACCGCTTTGGAAAAATTATCAGCATAACAGGCCAACATGGTGGAATTGAGTGCACCTGCGGAAGTACCACAGAGAATGGGAAAGGGCAGAGGAGTTTTTTTCGGCAGCATTTTACCCATGGCAGACAGCACACCAACTTGGTAGGCTGCTCGCGCACCGCCACCTGATAAGATCAGAGCATTTTGATTGGTTATTTGATCCATACCGCCATCAACTTTTAATGAAAGGAATCAATTACACTTGAGTATGGCTAAAATTTTATCAAAATGCCATGAGCATTATGCTTGGTGTTTATTTCATCTAATTGATGATATTACTTTTTTATAGACTGAGAAGCGTTTGTCGTTCACAATCTCTCCTATACTTTCTTTATTAACATAACAATAAAAAGGACGAATGAAATGAATTCTTCTGTTGTCATTAGCGGAGTTGGTTTATGGACTCCTGCTCATTCCATTACCAATGAAGAACTCGTCGATAGCTATAACGCCTGGGCGGAAAAATATAACGCGACCCATGCCGAAGCGATTGAACAGGGTGAAATGGAAGCCAAACCCTTATCCAGTGCTGCTTTTATTGAAAAAGCATCCGGTATTAAAAGTCGATATATCTACTCGAAAGAAGGGGCGTTAGACATTGATCGAATGCGACCTTTGCTGGCACCTCGTGGTGACGATGTGGTTTCTCATCAAGCTGAGATGGCCATTGCAGCGGCAGAAAAAGCATTAACAGCGGCCAACAAAACCCCGCAAGATATTGATATGGTCATTGTATCTTGTGCCTATACTCAGCGCTCTTACCCTGCTATTGCCATCGAAGTTCAAGCTGCCCTAGGAATTGACGGTTTTGCCTTTGATATGTTGGTGGCTTGTTCGGCTGCCACTTTCGGTTTGCAACGTGCAGTGGATGCGGTAAAAGCGGGTACAGCAAAAGGCGTGTTAGTCATCAACCCTGAACTGACTTCAGCGCAAGTGAATTATATGGATCGTGATTCCCATTTTATTTTTGGTGATGTGGCGACCGCAACGGTGGTTGAGTTAGCTGAAACCTGTCAATCTGAGCATTCCTTTGCAGTACTGGGCACCAAATGTGTGACCTCTTACTCTAATAATATTCGTTCGAATTTTGGTTATCTGACCCGAGTCACAGACGAAGATCCTTATGGTGCAGATAAGCTGTTTCATCAAAATGGTCGCAAAGTCTTTAAAGAAGTTTGCCCTATGGCCGCCGATCACATTGAAAGTCATTTGCACAGTGAAGGCATCCAAGTATCGCAACTGAAACGCTGGTGGTTACATCAGGCTAACATCAATATGAACTTACTCATCAGCAAGCGTTTATTAGGTCGTGATGCCACATTGGAAGAGGCGCCTGTGGTACTGGATGAATATGCAAATACAGCGTCAGCGGGTTCCATTATCGCTTTTGCAAAATATCATGAAGATCTTAAAGCGGGAGACATAGGAGTAATTTGCTCGTTTGGTGCAGGTTATTCTATTGGTAGTCTAATTTTGAAGAAACGTTAAAAACGGAGCGTTTGGGCTTTAATAGAGGACATTCTTGATCTGTTAAGCCCATTTAACTCTTGAGATAACTCATTGAAAGTTTGATGATTTTAGGCGAGACTTTATTGTAAATACATTCAATAGGACTCACTAAATATGGCAATTCATCCCCAAGCAGGACAGCTTGCACATCACGATTCTTTGGTGAATTTACCGCAACTCATGACAGCCTACTATCTCAATAAACCAGACGTTGCGAAGCATCCAGATGAAAAAGTTAGCTTTGGTACGTCAGGTCATCGTGGTAGCGCTTTACACAACACATTCAATCAAGATCACATATTGGCCATTACACAGGCAATTGCAGAGTATCGGTTGAAGCAGAATATCACAGGTCCTGTGTATTTAGCGAAAGACACTCACGCTTTGTCTGAGGCGGCGTTCCACACGGTATTAAGTGTTTTAGTAGCAAATAATGTTAAGGTTCGTGTGCAAGCGGGCGGTGGTTTTACACCAACACCAGTGGTTTCTCATGCAGTGTTAACCCACAACGCAACAGCATCTGCATTAAGTGATGGTATCGTGATCACCCCTTCGCATAATCCTCCAGAAGATGGGGGCATAAAATACAATTCCATCAAAGGCGGTCCAGCCGACAAAGACATTACGGATTGGGTAGCCAATCGTGCGAATGACTTATTAGCGGCAGGCTTGCAAGAAGTGAAGTTGGCTCAACAAGCTGAGGTGAATCAATCCGATTTAATCGAAGACTTTGACTATATTTCTCATTATGTTGATGACCTAGAAAATGTCATCGATATGCAAGCCATTGCCAAAGCGAAGATTCGTATTGGTGTGGATCCAATGGGGGGCTCTGGAATCCATTACTGGCAGCCCATTGCGGAAAAATACGGTTTAGACATTAGTGTGGTCAATACAGAAGTAGATCCGACCTTTCGTTTTGTACCATTAGATAAAGATGGTCGCATTCGAATGGATTGCTCATCACCTTATTCAATGAGCTCACTTCTGGCACTGAAAGACGACTTTGATATCGCAGTCGGCAATGATCCAGACTATGATCGTCATGGCATTGTCTGCGCTCAGTCAGGCTTGATGAACCCAAATGCCTATTTAGCGGTTGCCATCGAATATTTGTCTCAGCACAGACCCAATTGGCCTGCAGAGACTATGTTTGGTAAAACCCTAGTGTCCAGTGGCATGATTGATCGTGTGGTAAAGGGCTTAGACAAAACTTTGTGTGAGGTGCCGGTGGGCTTCAAGTGGTATGTAGAAGGCATGTATCAAGGCATCATGGGATTTGGTGGTGAAGAAAGTGCCGGAGCATCCTTCTTACGTAAAGATGCCAGTGTTTGGACGACAGACAAAGACGGCATCATTATGGCGTTATTGGCAGCAGAAATTTTAGCGGTAACGGGTAAAGATCCGCAGAGTCTGTATGAAGCGCAAGTGGCGCGGTATGGCAAGCCTTACTACAAACGCATTGATGTGGCAGCAACCCCTGCGCAAAAACGTTTGTTGGCTGCGTTACAGGCGGATAATGTTAAACAAATGTCTTTAGCAGGAGAAGACATCACGGCGGTGTTAACCCACGCACCTGGAAACGATGCGGCGATTGGTGGCCTAAAAGTCTGCACGGCCAATGGTTGGTTTGCGGCGCGTCCATCTGGTACTGAAAACGTCTACAAGATTTATCTAGAAAGCTTTATTTCGGAGCAGCACCTTGCGGAACTGGAGCAAGAGGCTAAAGCCTTGGTTGATAGCGTTCTTGGCCAGTGATAGATAAGTGTTACTAATAGAGCGCTGAATCATCAAAGCCAGCCGTGATCGGCTGGCTTTTCTGTTGCTTGATGTCAGCTGACTTGATATCAACGAATGAACCATGAGTTGCTGCTTGGTTTTTGATTATAACTCTATGAGTCTGGTCAGCCATTTACTAAGTGAGAAGCCCAATTCATGACTGAGTTTTTGGGCGGTATTTTTGAGTGCTTTGCCGGTTTGATCTGGTGCTTTTTTAAGAGCAATAATGACCCAATTTCCCGTCCCCGTATCCAAGGCGCTCACGTAACCGAAATGTTGTTTGATTAACCTAGTGAGTTCATCGTTATGTTTTTGATCAAGCCAGCAATTTAATACTAAACAGCCTTTTTCTTTGATGTTATTGGCGCAATCGGCAATAAAACTTGGTGCCAATACGCTAATGTCCATGCCCTGCGTGTTGTAAATGTCAGTGAGTAATAAATCGACTTTACGATCTAACCCCGTGGCAATGTGATCAACGGCATTGTCCAGCGCTAAACTAATACGCTTGCTTTTGGGTAATTTAAAATACATCTCGGCAGCGTCTAATACTTCTTGTCTGAGCTCCACCGCATGTATATGAACGCCAGCAATGGCGTGATACAAAGCATGAATTAATGTGCCACCGCCCAATCCTAATAGACAGATACGCTTAGGTTGGCAAAATAATAGCGACAGCATCATGGCTTGGGTGTATTCATGCTGAAGAATGTGTGGTGTGGAGAGACGCATTCGACTTTGTTCGTCGCCATCAGCAAAAGATAAAATACGGAATTGACCATCATCAAACACACGAATAGGGCCGAATTCATCACTGCTGTCGTGAAGAAGATTATATTGGCTCATGGATTTCCTCGAAAAGTATCAGCCATCTAGTCTTCATGAACACTCTTTCACGGCTGTTAAAATTGGTGGCTATGCTAGCAGAATTCAGGGCTAAAAAATGAGTTAAATGTAGTAAATGAGTATAATAGCGATAAATTTACCAACCTATTAGGTAGAGTGTGTCACAGGTTCAAGTTCTTAATCTCAATTTAACAAAGGCTAAACCCTTAAATGAGACTTATCAGTTGCATATTTATCGTGGGGACTTAGAGCATGTGAGCGCTCCGGGTAATAAGTGGCATAAGCTAAAGCATCATCTTAAAGCGGCAAAAGCATTAGGTGCAAAGCATATTGGTACGTTTGGTGGCCCATTTTCGAATCATCTACATGCTGTTGCTGCAACCCTTGCTGATCGAAATGAGCAAGCTTTGTTGGTGGTACGTGGGGAATTGCAGCCTCATTTAACGCCCACCTTACAAGATGCGGTAAAACAAGGTGCCTTGTTGTGGCCTTCAACTCGTCAAGATTATCGTCTGGGCTTACAAGCAACGGTGGTAAAACAGATAACGGAGCAGTACCCAAATATCTATTGGGTGCCAGAAGGTGGTGGTGGAAAATTGGGGGCGATGGGGTGCATGGACTGGGCGCAAGAGATTGCCAATAATGCACAAGGTTATGATGCTTGGGCCCTGTCTGCTGGAACAGGAACGACGGCAACGGGTTTTTTAGCATCCACAGCGTGTCCTCACTTGCATGTGTTTAGCGCGTTAAAAGGAGCACAACAACACGCCTCTAATATCATAGAGATGGCGAAGATTGTGAACCCTGCTGGTCAATATCAATCCATGGTTTTTCATAGTGATTGCCATCAAGGTGGCTATGCTAAACACTCTGCGGCATTAACGTCTTTTTTGCGCAACTTTGCGCAGGTTAACCCCGACGTTATGTTAGACCCTATATACACATGTAAGAGTCTTTATGCCATGTATCAAGCTATGTTGACTGGCAGTTGGCCTCACCAAAAAACCTTGTTGATCCATACGGGTGGCATGCAAGGATGGCGCGGCTATCCACAAGAAGGTAACCCTTTTGTGAATGATAATGAATAAAAAGAAGCGTTTACAAACGTTATAATCTTGCGCTTACATGGCGTCGATCCTGCGTTCATGTTAAAGTTCGCAAATTATGTAGGTACTGTTTAAGCCGTATTCTAAGTTATTAATAGACTTCATAATATTGGTTGTCATTTAAAGGTGGATAGAGAAGGCCCCATGAGTCTTTTTAAACGTGTTGGTATTATTGCTCGATTGGATAAATCTCAAATTCTGGATACCGTTAAGAAGTTAATGGATTACCTTGCAGAAAAAGAGATTCAGCCCGTTCTCGAAAGTCAGCTTGCAGCCATGCTGCCTGGTATTAAAGTTTCACAGGCGCCACTTAAAGAATTAGGCGATCACTGTGACATGGTCATGGTGGTCGGTGGCGATGGCAGTTTTCTTGGTGCCGCCAGAGCCATTTGCCATTATGACATCCCCGTTTTGGGTATTAACCGGGGGACACTTGGTTTCTTAACGGATATTTCCCCACAGCATTTACAACAAGAGCTGGATCCGATTTTGGCGGGTGAATATCACGAAGAGAAACGCTTCATGATAGAAGCCAAAATTAAACGTCAAAATCGTCCCAGTGGCGACGGTATTGCCCTGAATGATTTGGTGCTTCACCCTGGCAAATCGGCACGTATGATTCGTTTTGATTTGTTCATTGATGATCAATTCGTTATGAACCAAAAATCCGATGGTTTGATTGTGGCAACACCGACAGGATCTACGGCTTATGCTTTGTCGGCAGGCGGCCCAATTATGTTGCCTAAGTTGGACGCATTAGTCTTGGTGCCAATGCACCCACATACCTTAAGTAACCGTCCTATTGTCATCGATGCCAATGCGAAGATTCGTATCGTAGTGTGTGAATCCAATTTAACTTATCCAAGCGTAAGTTGTGATGGGCAATTGAATATAACCGCTGCCCCTGGGGATGAAATTCACATAACCAAGAAGCAGGGGGGGATTCGTATGATACACCCGAAAGATCATGATTTTTATAATGTCTGCCGAGATAAGCTTGGCTGGCAATCTGGTTACCGTCAATAACAAGGGCTAGCGTTAAACCTACATGCTATTTGTATATCGATTTGAATCCATGGAAGATCCCCAACTATTAGCGAATGCTTTATGGCACCACAAGGTCGCTCATCAAATAGTGGTGAATCAGGGAGCGCAAGAGTTGTGGCTATTGGACCCATCACAACAAGCGACAGTGCAACAACTCATTTCAATTTGGAAAGAAGACCCTTCATTACTGCAAAATTCCACTATTAGACCCGAAGAAAATCCCAGACATCAAACGACACGTCCTCCTTTATCTGCCCAGCTGAAAGCGGCGCCGTTAACCCTTATTTTGTTATTAATGAGTGTGTTGGTATCTGTTATCACGGAATTGGGGAGTAACCTGGCTGTTGTCAGCTGGTTTACTATTAGCCCTTTTCAGGTGGTTAATGGTCATTTGTATTTCCAGACACTTGCGGATGTATTAAGTGCGGGGCAGTGGTGGCGTGTATTTACACCAGCCTTATTGCATTTCAGCATGATGCATATCGTCTTTAATAGCCTTTGGGTATGGGAGATTGGCCGCAAGTTAGAATATTTACTTGGCAAGTTGGTATGGCTGGTTTGTATTTTGGTCACCGCGATCGCCAGTAATTTATTGCAGTATTATTTTAGTGGTTATCCCGTTTTTGGTGGCTTATCGGGCGTTGTGTATGGCTTGATTGGGTTTGCGTGGTTATTACCAATACTTTTGCCTGCCTTTCCTGTGATGGTGAATAAAACCTTGATGGCCTTCTTCATGATTTGGCTTGCCTTTGGTTATACTTCATTACCAGAGGCGATTGGTTTAGGTCGTATTGCCAATACTGCCTATACTATTGGACTCTTGTCAGGGCTGGTGTTATGCCTTTGTTTTTACATAATGACCAAATTGACCGCCACCAAAGGGCACACACCAAAAGTTTAATGACATCAAGTGTATGTCCATTAGCCTTAGCTGGATATTTTATAACATTAGCTTGCTATTTCATGAAGAGTATTAAGATGAATTTCAAAGAAATGATCGACAATATGTCGCCCGAAGTTTACGCCAGCCTGAAGCAGGCGGTAGAGCTCGGTAAGTGGCCAAATGGTGTACGTCTAACAGCAGAGCAAAAAGAATTGTGTTTGCAAGCTGTGATTACCTATGACTACAGCAACAAATCGGCAGATCAGCGTGTGGGTTACATTGATACTCAAGTTCATCAAGGTTGTGATAGCAAGCAATCGACCAATGAGCATGAAACCATCAAATGGGTGGATGATTCGGCAGAAGGCCAGTCTTAATGCTGCAAGGTCAAATTCGCAAAATGAAGGTTGAGTCCATTGAAGGCAAGGTTCAATACCAACTCAATTTAAACGATCAAATCCAGCAAATGAATGATTTATTAGGGCAAAAAATACGCTTGGATTTTAGTGGTGACATTCATTGTATTCATTGTCACAAGAAAACCAAAAAGTCATTCAGCCAAGGTTATTGCTTTAACTGTTTTCGTAAGCTGGCCGCATGCGACACCTGCATCATGAGTCCGGAAAAATGCCACTTTCATTTGGGAACCTGTCGCGAGCCGGAATGGGCAGAGCAATATTGTATGCAAAGCCATTATGTTTACTTGGCGAACTCATCTGCTCTGAAAGTGGGTATTACACGTGGCGATCAATTACCCATTCGTTGGATAGACCAAGGCGCGACGCAAGCCAGACCTATTTTCCGTGTTGAGAATCGTCGTTTATCCGGGCTAGTGGAAACCCTATTTAAATCACTAGTGGCGGATAAAACCAACTGGCGTAACATGCTAAAAGGTTCTGATTTGGTGTTGGACCTTGAAGCAGAGCAAGAGCGTTTGATTGGCCAGCTATACGAAGGCTTAGACGCCCTGCAGCAAGAATTCGGACTGCAGGCCATTATCGATTTATCCGATCAAAATCATACTCATGAATTCACCTACCCTGTGTTGGAATACCCCACCAAGATCACCAGTTTGAATGCGGAAAAAACGCCCACCATTGAAGGGGTGTTAATGGGTATTAAAGGTCAGTATTTGATCCTCGACACAGGTGTCATCAATTTACGCAAATACACAGGTTACCAAGCCAGTCTCAGTTTTTAGGAGAGCGATTATGAAAGAGAGTCAACCGTCAGCGATTTATCTGAAAGACTACAAAGTCCCTCCATTTTTAATTGATAAGACGGAATTAACCTTTGAGTTAGACGAAGCCACAACTGTGGTGACATCCAAGTTGCACATGCGACGCAATCCAGACTCAAAAGAAAATACCGCTCCTCTGGTACTGGATGGTGGTGAAGAAGTGAAATTGGTGGCGCTAGCCATGGACGATTATGTACTGCCATCTGGTGAATATCAGCTGGTGGACAACCAGCTTATTATCACCGCCACAGCGGACTGTTTTGTGTTGACCTGTGAAACCCTGATTGAGCCGCAAAACAACACACGTTTAGAAGGGCTGTATCGTTCTTCTGCTATGTTCTGCACTCAGTGTGAAGCCGAAGGCTTCCGTCATATCACCTATTATCTAGATCGTCCTGATGTGATGTCCGTGTTTACCACGCGGATTATAGCTGACGCGGAAAAATACCCAGTCATGCTGTCTAACGGCAATGAAATTTCCCGTGACATTCAAGAAGACGGTAAAACTTCTGTGGTATGGCACGATCCCTTCCCGAAGCCAGCCTACTTGTTTGCTCTCGTAGCAGGTGACTTGCAAGTCAAAAACGACACCTTTGTGACCCAGAGTCAGCGTGAAGTCACACTGCAGATTTTCACCGAAGCACACAACATAGATAAAGTGGATTACGCAATGGAAGCCTTGAAGCGATCCATGCGTTGGGACGAAGAAGTGTACGGCCGAGAGTATGATCTCGATATCTTTATGATAGTGGCAGTGGATGACTTCAATATGGGGGCAATGGAAAACAAGGGCTTGAATATCTTTAATTCCTCTTGTCTGTTAGCCAGTCCTAAAACCACCACGGACGATACCTATTTGCGTGTTGAAGCCATTGTGGCGCATGAATACTTTCATAACTGGTCTGGCAACCGCGTGACCTGTCGTGATTGGTTTCAGTTAAGTTTGAAAGAAGGCTTTACCGTATTCCGTGACCAAAGTTTCTCAGCGGATATGCATTCTGCTACGGTAAAACGTGTAGAAGACGTGTCTTTCTTGAAAACCGCGCAATTTGCCGAGGACGCAGGCCCCATGGCGCATCCTGTTCGTCCAGCCTCTTTTATTGAAATCTCCAACTTTTACACCTTAACCGTGTATGAGAAGGGCGCAGAGATAGTGCGCATGATTCATACCTTGCTTGGCGCAGAAAACTTCCGCAAAGGCTCAGATTTGTACTTTGAGCGTCACGACGGCCAAGCGGTGACTTGCGATGATTTCGTCGCTGCCATGCAAGATGCATCCGGAGTGGATCTGACGCAATTTAAACGTTGGTACTCGCAAGCAGGCACGCCGCACATTCGTGTGACAGGCGAATACGATGGGCAAAAGCAAACCTATCGTCTGACCTTGCAGCAAGAGACGCCAGCCACCCCAGGCCAACCAACCAAGTTGCCTTTGCACATTCCTGTGCGCGTGGGCTTATTGGATCAATCTGGTAAAGCATTAGTCGCTGAATTGAATGGTCAGTCAGCGGATGAACATTTACTTGAATTAACGGATGCCGAACAGGTATTTGAATTCTCCCAAGTTGAGAGCAAACCTGTACCTTCTCTGTTAAGAGGTTTCTCGGCGCCGGTGAAACTGTCTTATGATTATACTGCTGCGGATCTTTTATTGCTCTTGTCTGCTGATCAAGACGGTTTCAATCGTTGGAACGCAGGGCAACAACTCGCGGTAAATGAACTCAATAGTTTGATTGAGCAAGCCGTGGCAGGGGAAGCCCTGTCTTTACGTTCCAACTTGGTTGAAGGCTACAAAGCCTTATTAGAAGATGCGAGTTTGGATCCAGCCATGGTGGCTTTAATCTTAAACCTGCCAAGTCAGGCGTATTTGTCCGAATTGGCTGAGGTAATTCACCCGAATGCCATCAAACAAGCTCGTCAATACTTGAAGCAGCAAATTGCAGAAGCCTTGCAAGCTGAGTTTGCACAAGCCTATCAAGAGCATCAAATTACCGGCCCTTATCAGGCCGAAGCGAAAGACATTGCCAGTCGTTCATTGAAAAATCTTGCCTTGTCTTATTGGTTAGAAAGTGGCGATGATGCCGCAAAACACGCTATTGTTGCTCAGTTTGAATCGGCGGATAACATGACAGACCAATTTGCTGCCTTGTCGATTGCTGTGAATCATGGTCATGACAAAGCCGATAGCATGTTGGATGCTTTTTACCAGCAATGGCGTAATGAGCCTTTGGTCGTTAATAAATGGCTAATGTTGTGCGCTAGCCGAGAGCAGGAAGGTGCTATTGCTAACGTTTCTGCGCTCATGGAACACCAAGCATTTGACCTTAAAAACCCCAATAAAGTGCGTTCACTTTTGGGGGGATTTGGTCAAAATATTGCCGCTTTCCACCATCTTGACGGTAGTGGTTACCGCTTCCTAGCCGATCAGATATTGGTGTTGGATAAGCGCAATCCGCAAATTGCCTCGCGTCTTTGTACACCATTAACTCGTTGGAAGAAAATGGCACCGGAATTGAGCGCAAAAATGAAAGCTGAACTCGAACGTATTATGTCGGAAGATTTATCCAAAGACGTTTACGAAGTGATTTCAAAAAGCCTCGCTTAGTCTTTATAGGACAGCTTTATCAGATAAAAAGCCAGTCAGTATTGTATCCTGCATTAACTGACTGGCTTTTTTATACTTTTTGCAATAATGCTCTTTACGTCTTTTTTGCATTCTATACTTAAATCTGGCATAAGGTTTAACACACCTTGTGTATCGATTGGGTTAAATAACCTAAAGAGTGTAGGAGCGAATAATGAAAGCACGTACGGCGTTATGGGTTCCGGTTGCCATTGGCGTATTGTTATCAGGGTGCAGCAGTCAAAGTACCAGTACGAGTGACCAAGCCAGCAGTGAAGAAGTGTCGAGCCAAGTTTCCAATCCTTCCCAAACATCCTCATCTCAATCCAATTCAGAAATATTGCGTCTTAACCAAACGCTGGCGGACAATGAAGCAGAATTACAGCGACTTAGCAGTTTATTGGACGAAAAAGACCGACAGATAGCCGGGTTACAGTCCTCCGAAAGCAATGCAGAAATCTTGATGGCACTGGAGAATGAAAAGGCGCAGCGAACTGATTTAGAAGATCAATATCAAGCATTGCAGCTTGAAAATAATCAGCTAAAAGACAACATTCAGGCGTTAGCCTCAGAGAATACGGCGCTGAATGGCCAATTGATAAAGTTAGCAAGCCAATCCAGTCAAAATGAAGAATGGCAGCAAAACTACCTTTCGGCATTGGATGAAAAACGCACCTTACAGCAGCAAGTGTCACAATTGCGTCAGCAAAATAGTGTCCTAGCGAGTCAATTAGCGGCTGCTCGTGAAGAACATCAATCCCTTAGAGAAGAATATAATGAGTTGTCTGCTGCCCCGTCAGACTCCAATATTTTAGAGCAAGTACAAGCCAAACAGATTTCATCTCTACAGACGAGTATTAGCGGTTATCAAGAAAAAATTCGTCAGCAGGAAAGGGCATTAGCGGATTATCGATCACAAGTTATAGCCTTAGAAGGGGCCATTGATGGTCATGCCGACTTGGAAGCTCGCTGGTTGGCAATGGATCAAAAATTAGCCACTGCGCAAGCAAACAATACCGGCCTTGCTCAAGAGTTGGCGACTGTGCAAGCCAGTTTGAATGAGAAAAATCAGCAAGTGACGGACCTTAATGCTGCTTTAGCAAAACTTAAAAATGACCTTGGTGTGTTAGAAAATGACACCATTTCTTTACAAGCAGAAAGTCAATCATTGGATTTGCAGCTAACCTCGACAATCCGCACTGTGAATTGGCAACTGCCGAGTGAAATGGCGTTAAACGACACCTTTGAAATACTGGTTACTGCCATTGTTGCCCAACCAGTATTAGGGCAAAGTTACGAAGCAGAATTGATCACTGATAGCGAAATCCAAATGATCAGTAATGCCAAAGTCAGAGCCAACGTACAAGCAGGACAACTACAATGGCGTTGGCGTTTGGCTGGCTTAAACGAAAAGCCTGAAGCGGAAATGAACCTCTTGATACGACAACAAATGAGTTTTAAAAATCAAACTCTACAAAGATTGGTGTACCAAGACAGTCAGAGTTTAGCCTTAATTAATACCAACTTATTTGAAAAATACGGCTATTGGACCATCGCCATTTTGCTTGGTTTGCTTGGTGGTTTCTTAATTGGCCGTATTGGCAAAGGAAAAGCGCCTGCATAAGTGAGTTAAATTGACTTAAGTAGACTTTTATTCTTAGGTTACACATCTTTAGCCAACTCTCTAACGAGAGTTGGCTTTTTTTTTTGCCAAAAGAAATTTTATAAAATATTGTTTTATAAATAAATATTGGCTTTATGCTGATTGTTTCACTTTTTAATTTGAAATTACTGGCAAAAAGTGATTGTTATCTGGATTTCTTTTAAGTAGTCTAGTGTAAATTTAAGTAATTTGTATGGAAATTTAAGTGCTAAAAAGGAATTTCGTTACTTACTCATGTGCATTGTGTTTATCATGCTTTTCTAATTTTTCCTTTGCTGCACAAGAAGACACGATTCGTAATCAGACAGATTGGCGTCTTAGAGACAAAGCCACTGAAGAAGCTTTGAATAGGAGTCTTAAAGAAGCGGAGCAGCCTCTGCAACTTCCCGAGCCTCAATATCCAGCAGAGCAGGATGACGAAGATGTTTGTTTTGTTATTGATCATATTGAAATAGAGGGCTTGCTATCAGACTGGGCCTTGTCTCAAGGACAAAAATACATAGGGGAATGTGTTGGCTTTCAAACCATTCAGGCCTATGTACGTTTGATTAATCAAAAACTTTTATCGGAAGGTTTTGTGACGTCCAAGGCCGTTTTACCGGAGCAGAACATTGCCGACCATAAGTTAACTATTGTTGTTTCAGAAGGTGTGGTTGAGCGCATTGTCTTTCCAGAAAATTACCGCTTTTTTTGGCGCAATGCTTTGCCCATAAAAGAGGGTAAAGTCCTAAATTTACGGGACATGGAACAAGCGGTTGAGCAGTTGAGTCGTCTTCAGTCCCAGCAGGTGGAATTTAAGATTGAACCAGGTACTTATCCTAACGCTAGTATTTTGGTAGCGGAATTGAAACAGACAAAACCTTGGTCAATAAGTACCTCGGTAGACGACAGTGGTGGTGCATCGACCGGTAAATATCCGCTGTCGTTTAATGCCACCGTAGATAATTTTGTTGGCGCCCAAGATGCATTCAATGTCTCTTTGTCTGCCGCGAGAGGAGAAGCCATAGGCGAGTCAAACAGTGAATCTTTTTCTTGGAATTTGCCTTGGGGCTATGGATTGTGGGGCTATTCAATCAGTCGTTCGGATTATCGCCAAATAACTGAAGGGGATGTGAGAATCTTTGAGCTAAGTGGCAACAGTCGGGATGATACATTGAGCTTAACTTATGTACTGACTCGAAATAATAAAGGCAAGCTGGCGTTTAATGGTGCGTTAAAAACCAGAAGAAGGCGCAGCTATATGGAGGATGTCGAGTTAGAACAGCAGCGGCGCAATTTAACCGAATTGTCTTTAGGGTTGAGCTATCGCCGTTTTATTGGTCGTAACATATTTGATGTTTCCATGGATGTTCAGCAAGGACTTGCGGGAAAAATGGGAGCCGATGAGGTGGATGATGAGGCCGAGGAAGATTCAGCACAGCCAGATTACCGTTTTTACTCATTATCCGTTTCCTTGAACAGTCCTTTTAGTCTGTTCGGGCAATCCATGAATTATACCGGGCGCTTGTTTGCTCAGTATGCGGAGACGGCCATTTACTCGTTGGATTGGTTTTCCAACGGCGGACGTTACACCGTTCGAGGGTTTGACAGTGATGAGTCGTTAAGTGCCGAACACGGTTGGCGGTTGAAGAATGACTTAACCCTACCTTTGGAGATATTGGGATCATCCTATTCTCCTTATTTCGGTGTGGATATTGGGCAAGTCTTTGGGGACGGTGCGGAAGAAGAATCCAGTCGCACCTTGATGGGACTTACTCTTGGGATGAAAGGTGAGTTTATGGGAATGAATTATGATCTCTCTGTTTCAGAACCCTTTATTGAATATGGCCCTTATGCTGAAGCCCATGATTATAAAGTGAGTGTCATGATATCTGCTCAATTTTGAGTTGGGAAAAAACACGAATATCAATGGATACATAATGCTTTTGATTCAACAGGCATTAAAGCCATTGTTGTTTAACTATTGAAGTAAACAAAAACTTAGGGAAGAGTCGAATGTTGACCTTATTGCGATCCATCCAATCTTATTTTTCTGCTATTGCTCTATGGCATAAAAAGCCGACGAATTCGGTGTTATCGTATTCTGTACAGCCAATCAAACCGGCGCATTCTTCATCCCCCATTTCTCTTTTGGCCCCTTGTCGTCGCCATCAAAAATACATAGCGCAGATTATGTTGTCGGCCTATTTGTCCGCGCCGGGGGTGTTGTTGGC